>NZ_JANXTI010000039.1 GCF_025352425.1 Flavobacterium sp. | reverse complement strand
AAATCTTTTGAAGGATTTAAAACAAGAATTTTAGCTAAAATAACAGCATTAACTTTGGTTCAATATATCAATAAATTCATATTTGATAGACCAATAAACAATATTAAAAATCAAATTATTTAATTACACCCAACGGGTTAGTTTCTTAGATTTATTATACAACACGATATGCTGTCTGAGGTAGCCCCCAAAACCGATAAGTAAAATACCAATTACCAACCGATAAGGATACAATGATGAAGCGGGTTGCGTAAGTGCAATAATGAGCAAAACTAAATTTACAAAAGTTATAATAGACAAAAGGATTAAAATTATCTTTTTCATTATGATGGAAATTGCTTAAAATTAATAAAAGCACGAAATGCAATTCCGCGCTTTCAGATTTTCTTTTTGTGTTTTGTTATTTAGTATGTAATAAGGTAACACTAAACCTTAACCGTCCACCCAAAAGTATCCTCAGCCATTTTATACTGAATCTTAGTCAAAGTATCTTTTAATTGTAGTGCAATAGCGTTTTCTATTTTAGGCAACTCATAGTAGTGCTCCTGATATTGAAAGCCCACAATCGGACTAACGACTGCAGCAGTTCCTGCTCCAAATATTTCCTTTAAGCTTCCGTTTTTGGCACCTTCTATCAATTCCGAAACCAACACTGAACGCTCTTCCACCTTAATACCGTCGCGTTTCGCGATATCAATAATGCTTTTACGGGTAACACCATCCAAAATTCTCTCACTTGTTGGCGCGGTACAAATAGTATCATTAAACCTGAAGAAAACATTCATTGTTCCCGCTTCTTCCAGTTTTGTATGTGTAGCATCATCCGTCCAGATGATTTGTTGAAATCCTTTTTCCTGTGCCAGTTTCTGAGGATAGAATTGTGCCGAATAATTTCCTGCCGCTTTAGCAGCTCCAATACCACCATTGGCGGCACGACTGTAATGCTCGGCAATAATCACTTTTACTTCCCCTGAATAATAGGCACGGGCGGGTGAAAGAATAATCATGAATCTATATTGTGTTGAGGGCTGGGCAATAACGCCCGAACCAATCGCAATCATAAACGGCCGGATGTATAAGGTGTTACCCAAACCTTTTTTAACCCAGTCTTTTTCCATTTCAACTATGGTTTTTAAACCGCCAATAAAGATTTCCTCGGGAATTTCAGGCATCGCCATTCTTACTGCTGATTTATTAAAACGATCAAGGTTTTGGTCAGGCCTGAAAAGCCAAACATCATCATTGTCGTCTTTATAGGCTTTCATTCCTTCAAAAATAGCCTGTGCATAGTGAAAAACTTTTGCCGAAGGATCAATTAAGAAAGGTTCGTAGGGTTTGATGACTGGTCTTTGCCATTTACCTTCCTTAAAATCACAAATCAACATATGGTCTGTAAATACATTTCCAAAGGCAAGGTTTTCAAAATCGATTTCGTCAATTTTAGAAGAATTTGCTCTGACTATATCGATTTCGTGAGTAGTTTTTAACATCATTTAATAATAGATTTAATTCAGAAAAAAGTTCAAACTATTGATAACTAATACATTATAGTTCTTTTTCCGAAAATTATAGTTGTGTTGTTAGTTTTTGTAAAACTAATGAAAATATGAATGCATTTTGCATAGTGAAAAAAAATTGAAAACTTTTTTATACGCCACGCGTTTCAAGCTATTTTAGGCTTTGATTTCACTGTGAAAATTTAAAAATAATTGTCACCATATTATTGGTTTTTGTATATTCGCAACACTTTTAAAAACTCTCTCATGAAGAAAATAAATCTTATCCTCGTAATGCTGTTCGTATGTTTTGGAACAGCAGTAATGGCACAAAAGAAAGCAAAGGCCTTTAATAGTAAAGAATACGCTTTGTTTGGCGACAATTTCAAAGTGACTAAAATTTATACTAAAGACCAAATGTTGAAAAAGTATAAAACGCTTAAAAAAGGTGATACAGTTACTGTGCAGTTTAAATCCAATATCAAAGCAGTTTGCAAAAAGAAAGGTTGTTGGATGAAAATGCAATTAGCAGGCGATGATGAGTCCTTTGTGAAATTTAAGGATTACGGTTTTTTTGTTCCATTAAATGCCGGTAACAGCGAAGCCATTGTAAATGGAAAAGCGTTTGTTGATGTTGAATCTGTTGAATCCTTAAAACATTATGCAAAAGATGGTGGAAAATCGGCTGCCGAAATTGCAAAAATCACCAAACCAGAAGTAACCTATTCGTTCTTAGCGGATGGCGTTTACATCAAAAAATAAAGTAGTAGACTTAGCATGAAAAGAATAGTAACGCTTGTTTTAGTTTGTGTTTTGTGCTCCTGCCAAAAGAAAGAAGTCAAAGGAGAAGAAAAGAAATGTCCGTCCGGCAAAGAAAAGAAATTGGAAATGTATCAAATGTCAGAAATGGCCGCTTTGATGGAACAAATGTACGTTGACAATAAACGGGTAAAGGAACGTATTCAGAAAGGTGATACAATTGGACAATTTCCGGAGCATTTTCTAAAAATTTATACGGCAAAATTTACCGATGAAACCGAAAACGATTTGTTCTTTAAACAAAAAGCCAAAGACTATATAGCTGCACAAAGATTACTTTATAGCGATCCGGAAAATCTGACAGCTCATTTCAATGCAGGTGTTGATGCCTGCCTTAAATGTCACGAAAGTAAATGCGGCGGACCAATTCCGAGAATCAAAAAATTGTATATAAAGTAATTTTGAAACGCGAGATTGTCCAAACCCGTGATGGTTCCACAACCATTCATTTACCAGAATGGAATGAAAGTTACCATTCTAAGCACGGCGCCATTCAGGAAGCGTATCACGTATTTATAAAAAATGGGCTCTCACTTTTCAAATCCAAGCCTGTTAGTGTCTTAGAAATAGGTTTCGGAACCGGCCTGAATTGTTTTATAACTTATTTTGAGTCCAAAAAAAATAATCAGCACATCGATTACGTTGGAGTAGAAGCTTATCCGGTTATTACGGAAGAAGCCATGCAAATGAACTATCCAAAAGAAATTAGTGGAAGTGATGCCGCAATTTTCACAATAATGCACGAATGCAGTTGGGAACAAAAGCACGCACTTTCAGATCATTTTACTTTAACCAAACGCAAACAGTTTTTTCAGGATATCAATGACGAACTCGCTTTCGACCTGATTTATTTTGATGCCTTTGGATTTAGGGTGCAGCCCGAACTTTGGTCTGAAACAATATTCGAAAACATGTTTAAAGCGTTGAAGCCCAACGGCGTTTTGGTAACCTATGCGTGTCGCAGTTCCATAAAGAATGCTATGTTATCAGCAGGTTTTTCTGTAGAAAAATTACCTGGTGCTCCAGGCAAAAGAGAGATGTTGCGCGCCACTAAAGCATTTTAAAACTTTAACATTATTGAGTAGCCAAATTTAGCATCGTTTTTAATAAGTGCGCACTAATATTTTTTATATTTGATATACCAAACCGTTCTTACCTTTTTATATTAATTTAAATCAAATAGTTGTTTATGTCTAAATCGATGTTAGACCACACTAAAAATGTGTTGAAAAGAGTAAGTTTTGACGTTTCTCTTTTCTGCAAAGAACTTGAAAAAGCTTGTAAGGTCTTGTTGCCTTTTGAATTAGAAGAATTAGCTTCATGGCTTTTAAAATTTATCAAGGAAAAACCAGAACTGCAACATTGTATGTTGCTTATTGACAATAAATAGAACTAAAGGAACTTAAATGGTTCCTTTTTTATTTAACATATGTTTGAAACCGCTAGGTTGATTTTTTCGTAACTTTAAGTATACTTTAAAATTTTACAGTTATGGGACAGTTAATGTATGATTACACAAAATCTGCGATTGTAAAAGTTAGTAAAAACAAAGACCTTTTTGTGAAAGAATTAATAAGAGCATCTAAAACGCTCTTACCTTACGAAAAGGAAAACCTTATCAATTGGTTATTTTATTTTACTGCTGATAAACCGGAGACACAAAAATGGTTTTGGGATTTACTAGATCGAAATGTTTTAGTAAGTTAAAAGCTAAAAAAAAATTAAATAATTGCACTTTAACGATTAAAACAGTGTTTTAACGATTTTTTTTTAAGTATCTTGTTGTTCGTAAACATTTTTTAATATACTTTTACGAAACGTTCTTACAATAAGATAACCCCAAATCTTAAATTAACATGCCTAGAATGATCTATGATTATACCAAATCGGTACTCGAAAGAGTAAGCTTCGATCCGGCTCTTTTCGCAAAAGAATTAAAAAAAGCGATTAAAAATTTATTGCCTTACGAAGTTGAACAATTAAAAAAATGGCTGCAGTTCTTTACGAATGAGCATCCCGAATTAAGACAATGTTTATCTGTAGTTAGTTAACAGAAAGAAAATAAGGAGTTTGTGCAAAGCTCCTTATTTTTTTTGTATTGGACTTATGATTTGTACATTCTGAAAGACAATTGCACCTTTTACAACTCCCGCAATAGTGCTTCTTAAAGCATCGATAATTTGAATTTTCAGTTCGTTTTTCGGAAAAATCAAACTCACCTCGCGCGCCGGCTTTGGTTCTTTAAAATGCCGTAATTTAAGCTGGTCTTTTTCTTTTAAATCCAAAGTGTGCAAATAGGGAAGCAGCGTTGTTCCCAGACCTTCATCTGCAAGTTTTATTAGGGTTTCAAAACTTCCGCTTTCAATTTGGAAATGCGCTTTTTCGTTAGCAGCTACATTTTTGCACAAATTTAAAATTCCTTGCCTAAAACAGTGCCCGTCCTGGAGTAGCAGAATTTCATCTATATTTAAATCATCGATTTCAATTTCTTGTTTTTGAAAAGAACTATGGCCTTCGGGAATATAAGCCACGAAGGGTTCAAAATATAAAACGACTTCCTTTATCTTTTCTTCTTCCAATGGTGTTGCTGCAATAGCGGCATCTAAATGACCATTGTTGAGTTTTACTATAATTTCATCGGTATTTAACTCTTCGATGATTAGTTTCACTTTAGGATATTTTTTGATAAAATTATTGAGAAACATAGGTAATAATGTCGGCATTATCGTTGGAATAATTCCCAACCTGAATTCGCCGCCAATAAATCCTTTTTGTTGGTCAACAATATCCTGAATCCTACCCGCTTCATTAACAATATTTTTGGCCTGATTAACAATCTGTTGCCCAATCTCGGTTAACTGAATAGGTTTCTTGGTTCGATCAAAAATCTGAATACCTAACTCTTCTTCAATCTTCTGAATCTGCATGCTCAGCGTAGGCTGGGTAACGAAACATTTTTCCGCTGCAAGTGTAAAGTTCTTGTGTTCGGCAACAGCCAGAACATATTTTAGTTGTGTAATAGTCATTTTATAGTAAAATTTGATGCAAATATATAAAAACAATAAATTTAAGTTATAGATTGTGCCTAAATAAATCAGTATACTTAAAGTGTAAATACTTACTTTTATAACCTGTTTTACAATTTAAAAAATAATAAAAACAATGAGTAGCGATTTTTATAAAAAGATATTAGAAAACAATAAAGAATGGGTTGAAAGAACATTGGAAAAAGATCCAAATTATTTCAAAGATTTAGCCAAAGGGCAAACACCACCATTACTATGGATCGGATGTTCCGACAGTCGCGTACCGGCAAATGAGATTATAGGAGCGAAGCCAGGTGAAGTTTTTGTGCACAGAAACATTGCCAATATGGTCGTCCATTCCGATATGAATATGCTTAGTGTGCTGGATTATGCAGTAAATGTTTTGAAGGTAAAACACGTAATAGTTTGTGGTCATTATGGCTGTGGTGGAGTGAAAGCTGCGATGGGTAATGATTCAATCGGAATTATTGACAATTGGATTCGTCATATTAAAGATGTTTACCGTTTACATGATACTTATCTTAATTCGATAGTCAATGAAGATGACCGTTTCAATGCTTTTGTTGAAATTAACGTAAAAGAACAAGTGTTTGATTTAGCAAAAACTTCAATTGTTCAGGGAGCATGGAGAGCGGGTCAAGATCTTACTTTACATGGCTGGGTATATGGTTTGAATTCTGGATTCGTAACCGATTTAAAAGTCAATATTAGTTCCAATAAAGACTTAGATGAAGTATATCAACTGAAGTTTTAGAAAAGCAAAAATCGCTTTCGGGCGATTTTTTATTCCGCTTTGCTCCAACTTTTACCTATGGATTTGGTTCTCTTTCGTCATTTTCGTTAAAGGCCGACGGCAACAGCTGTGGAATAAACTTTATTAAAATTGGCAGCAGTAGGCTTCCGCCAGGCAAAAGAAAAATAGTCAATGAAGGTACAGTTTTGCAGATATCAAGCATTTGTATCTTCATTTTTTTCTTTTCTTCCTTGTCCAGTTCTTTGTGTGTTGATTTCGCCAAAAGATGCATGAGTTCCTTACTTTGGGAAAGTTCCTTAACCAATCTTTTTTTGTTTCTGTTGATCAGGATTTGTACACTTTCGGTAGTATGGTCATAAAAATTCTTTACCGGATTTGAGTTGTTGAAATACGGAATCTCATGTTTATATTTTACAATAAAATTATTGATAAAGTTGATACTTTCGATAGCGAAAGCTTCGGCAATACTTAACTTTTCTCCCAACTTGAATAGAAAATAGCGCTCTTCGTTTTCCACTTTTTCATCGCTCCACAAACTGATTCCCGCCAAGTCTATCATGTAGAATTTTTCTAAATTATTGCTGAGATAACTTAAATCCAAGTCATCAATGGTTTTAATTTTGGCGTTTGAAAACTTATTGTAACGAACAGACGATTCAAACAGTTTCGCCAACAAATCATCATGAATCGAAATTCCGGTTTTAGACTTTAGCGAAAGCGAAATAATGCTAATGACAATATCTTCAATCTTATTGAAATATTTCTCTGGAAGCGAACCTTTCTCAAGATATTTCTTGAATGCCAAAACATCTACAAAAAGGAGCGCATTAGTAATTACATGAGAGAAGTTTTTGCTAAACAAATCTTCGTTAGTCTGCGCTCTGTCGTGAATTATTTTCTCCAGTTTACTCGAGTCAGAACTAGTGGGAAGCATTTTCTGCAAAGGATTAAACCCTTTTGGAGTCAGAAGATTATAGAATGCAACGGCTTCGGAAATAAAGTGGTCTTTGTCTGTATCTTTTTTGGTCAGGCAATACATTTGATATAGCGTAATAAGCATTCCAATTTTTGATATTTCTTGAGGAAGCCGTTCTGTTATTGGGATTGGCTTTACGGTATCAAAACTCACGATGTGTCCAAAAATAAATCCTGTAGCTCGTGTTCGGATGTATAACGCTTCTTCTGAATCAATGATAGGCTGCCCTGAAGTTTTTTGTTCAATAAAGAACTTGTCAATCCAACCGTTTGCTGAAGGGTTAATCATTTGGGATACGTTTAGGCTGTAAAACTAAATCTTTTTTATGAATGAAGAAATCAAATTTAGAATGTTCCCCTCGATTTGATGTTTTGTTCACAAAGGGTTACGATTTCTGAAACACGTGCTGATCGTGTTTCCTCACGTTTGGCTTGGTTCAGCCAATATAAATAGCTTTTTCTATAGGAAGGACTAAAGTTATTATAGTTTTCCAATGCGGTTTTGTTTTTGGAAAAGGCCGTTTTTAAGTCTTTAGGCATTTCTAGGTTTTCTACGCCATCGAGTGTTGTCCAGGAACCATTTTGTTTAGCAATTTCAATCTTCTTTAGACCACTTTCATGCATCAGATTATTAGTAATAAGTTTTTCGATATAGGTTTTATTGAGTTTGCTCCAAACGCTTTTATCTTTACGCGGCGTGAACATTTGGCGTCTGCGTTCGTCATCCAATTTTTTTACTGTAGAATCAATCCATCCATAGCAAATAGCAACCTGAACGGCTTCTTCCCAACGCATGCTTTCCTTTGCGCTGGCAACTCTATAAAAAACAAGATAGACACCTTTTGACGAATGATGATTATTGTGCAGCCATTCTCGCCATTCCTGGGCATTTTTGAAGTATAAAAGTTCTTTTTCTTCCAAACTATTGTATAATCGCGGAACAGGCAACTCTTGCTCCGGCATTTCCTGAAGGTTGTGTAGTAAAATCGTCGGGCTTGTCATGAACAATAAGTCCTTTGCCTAAGATGTCCTTGGTAGTATCTCCACAACCAATGCACCATTCATCTGTTTTGAATAGTACGGTCGCAGTCCCATCTGCATTTGCATTGAAATTGCCAATATCTCCTTTATGATGTTCGGCATCAGTCCATTTACCATGTTTTTTGAACGTTGGATTCCAATGTCCGCCAGCAGAAGCTGCATCCGCTGCAGAGCAATCCGCTTTTTCATGAATGTGGATGGCGTGAACTCCGGGTGTTAATCCTGTTAATTTGGCTTCTAAGAATACGATGCCATCTCTTTCAGTGAAAACAGCATTTCCCTGCACTTTACTGCCACTTTTTGATTCAAATTGAATATTGATTTTTTTGGAGTCGCCACCCGTACTTGAACTTTTACAACTAAAAATCAATAGTCCAAAGCCGGCTATTAAAATAAATATTTTTTTCATCGAGCATGTTTTTTAAATTACTATAAAAGTAAGCAATTAATGAACGTTGTAAAGTTTTGAAAGGTAAATGTTTATTTAGTTTTTTCGCCAACGAAATAATCATTCTGAGATTTGAACAATATGTTGAAAGTAGTCAAACTGCCATAAATTCGCGTGATGTATTGTTGGAGCTCCACTTTTTCTATTTCTTCAATATTGCTTGCATTGATTTTTTGTTCCATTACCCTTAATCGGTCACGAAGCATTACAATTTTGTGGAAGAACACATCTATAGGCACATCTTTGTGCGCTAAGCCAGCTTGTCCGGGTTCCAACTTCATGTTACCACCTTTCCATTTATCGCCAATGGCTACGGGTTCTCCCAAACCATTCCATTTTTTAAGTATAGAAAGTAATCCTTGTTCTACATCATAAAAACTGATTGTATCCACTTCGTTTTCAGCAGCCTCGATTACCTCAAATTCGCTATCAAAATCTATGGTTTCTAATCCACCGTCGATAAAAGTTACCCAATATTCTTTTGAAGATACATTAGTTACAACGCCTTTGCCATATTCGGCGTGATTTATTCTGGAGCCAATTCCAAGTAGTTTCATTTGCTTCTCTATTAAGCCACTAAAATAGAAATTTGTTTGGAATAAAAAAATTTCCTAAACTGAATTAAACAAATCGTTACTGCGTCAACCTTCAACATCAATTCGTTTGTATGAAATATTGGAGCTTAACTAGATTGTTTTTACAATGGTTTAGACGAAACTTCTTTTGTGGAAATGGCAGAAACCTGATTTAAGGTATTTATAGTAACAAATAATTCTCGTTTGTAAAGCTTTTTTTCGTATCCAATACTATAACGGAAAATATGTTCTTTTGTTTTTTTATTAAATGAAATATCAATAAGATTTATGTTCAAGAATCTTCCGTTACGCTGATTTATTTTTTTACAGATGGCTGAAATTTTCTCGCGTGTAGCATTTTGCCTCACTTTATCAGTCGCTTCAGTATTGTTAAAAGTTTTGAAGCGTGAAGTATTGCAGGATTCAAGTAAGCGTTTGCCAATATCGTAAGCTCGATCTTTTTTTACTTCTTCAACTTCTTCTGGTTTTACCAGTTTTATTGCTTTTTCGAAGGTTTTAGTTGTTGGCTTTTCAGCGATAGACTTTTTGCTTTTGCACGACACAAGCGTAATCGAACTGACGAAGCAAACCAAAAATAAGACGTAGCAAAATGAAATAATTCTTTTCATAGGATTTTGAACTAATATAAAAAAAGGCACCGCAATTCTGCAAAATTATAAAAGAATAAAAGTAACTGGTTATAAAACTTCGATTATTCGTTACATTATGTTGAATGCAGATTAAATCACAATAATTAATTTACTCGCATACATTTTTAAATATTGAATTTGTATTTTTGGAAGACTAATATACATAAAATGATAATCGTAATTTCTCCTGCCAAATCGTTGAATTTTGATAAAGAATTACCAACTGGCATTTTTTCTGAACCACAGTTTTTAAAACAGGCAGCGACCATTCAGAGAACTTTAAAGAAGAAAAAACCAAAGGCTTTATCGCAACTTATGAATATTTCAGATAAGCTCGCTACGCTAAATTGGCAGCGCAATCAGGCTTGGGAAGTCCCATTTACAAAAGACAATGCACGCCCAGCCGTTTATGCTTTTGATGGTGATGTATACCACGGTTTGGATGTTTACAGTTTGCCGGTTGATAAATTAGACGATTTGCAGGATAAACTCCGAATACTTTCAGGATTATATGGTTTGCTGAAACCGTTGGATTTAATGCAGGCATATCGATTAGAAATGGGTACTTCATTGCCAATTGGAAAAAACAAAAACCTATATGAGTTTTGGAAAAAAACTATTACCAAAGAACTAAACAGCGAATTGAAGAAAGGTGATTTATTTATCAACCTCGCAAGTAACGAATATTTTAGCGCGGTTGATGCCAAAGGGTTGAAAGTTCCGGTTATCACGCCAGAATTTAAAGACTTCAAAGATGGTAACTTAAAGATGATTAGTTTTTTTGCCAAAAAGGCGCGAGGCCTAATGGTTCGCTATATCATTGACACCAATGCCGAAACAATTGACGACCTGAAAGGCTTTAATTATGAAGGATATGGTTTTGATGCGAATTTGAGTAAGGGAAATACATTGGTTTTTACAAGATAAAAAAAGCTCCCGTCAGGAGCTTTTTTTATTTGATGTAAAAATATTCTTCATATTCCATGCTGGTTTCCCTGGTTACTTTGCGCTAATCACGTGCGAGTTCTCTCATTGCTTCAACACCTTTTTTAGCACAGCGTTTTATTTTCGATAGTCTTGATGAAAAGTCCACTAACTTATTGGCATCTTCGGGACTGAGTTTTGTTTTTAATTCATCTACGAAGGAAGAGAACTCTCTTACTACTTCACGATTCTCATCGTACTCAGTTCTCAAATCATCTAATAACTCATCGATTTCTTTGCTGATTTCTTTGCAATGATCGTTGCTTTTCTTATGAAGGTCTTCAATGATTTTCATTTGATTCTTACCAAAAAGTCCCATAATGCCTGATTTAAAAGTTAATTTTGCATAACCTGTAATCAAATTTAGGAAATTGTTTCTTAAATATTTGCAAATTGTTAATAACTTGCAAATTAGTTAATTAATGCATGGCTTCATTCATAGCGACTTTCTTTTTGCCCTTTTTAACCAGTAGAATAAACGGAATGCAGAAAAGAAATAACAAGCCCAGGTAAAGGAAAATATCCATGTATGATAACACAGTACTTTGTTTAGTAATGCCAAAATCCATCACCTTATATGCTTTACGCAAAGCAATCTCAGGACTAAATCCTTTCGATATAAATCCGCCTTGCAGGGTATGCAACCTGTCCTGAACCGCAACTCTTGTTTGATCTAAATGTGCAATCAGATTTACCCGGTGTTCCTGCCCAAAACGGGCAATGAATGTGGTAATAATGGCAATTCCGAAAGAACCTCCAAGCTGACGCATCATTCCCGTGAATGCGGCACCTTCTCCAATGCTTTTTCCTTTTAACCCGGAAAGCGATAAGGTAGTAATTGGTACAAATAATAATCCCAAACCTAATCCACGGACAATCAGTGGCCAAAACATATGTTCTGAGCCAGTATCCGGAGTCATTATGTCGTGCATCCAATAGGTAAAAATGAAAAAGGATAAAAATCCCAGTGCTACTAAATAAGTTTGTGGTACGCCGCGCTGTATTAATTTACCAATCATTGGCATCATAAAAGCAACAGTTATTGAACTTGGTACTAAAAGCAAGCCTGCATCTGTCGCAGTCCACCCTAGAATAGACTGTGTGTAAATTGGAACAATAAAGGTAGTACCATACAAGCCAAATCCCATGATAAAACTCATCACAACACCAACACGAAGGTTACTGTCTTTAAGTACTCCCAGGTTTACGATTGGATATTTGTAGTTCAGTTCACGCCAGATGAAAAAGAATAGTCCCAAGAAACTGATTACGGCTAAGGTGCAAATTCTACTATTGTTAAACCAATCGTCCTGCTGTCCGTGTTCGAGGATATATTGTAACGAACCAATAAAGGCAGCTAATAATCCGATTCCAATCCAATCTACCTGATTAGCTTTTAGCTTTTCACCATATTTTGGGCTTCTTACAAAGGATAATGTTAGAAGCGTTGCGACAATTCCAATAGGCAAATTGATATAAAAAATATAAGGCCAGGAAAAGTGATCGACAATATAACCACCAAGAGGCGGACCAAGTGTTGGGCCAACGATAACTCCCATTCCATAAATAGCTTGCGCCATTCCCCTTTTCTCCATTGGATAACTCTCGGTGATAATGGTTTGCGCGGTAACCAATAAAGCTCCGCCACCCAAACCCTGGATAAAGCGGAAAGCTACCAGTTCCCATATAGTAGAGGCATTTCCACACATGAAAGAGGCAACGGTAAAAATGATGATGGAAGCCGCAAAGTAATTTCTACGGCCAAATTGCTGTGACAGCCAACTCGTCATTGGAATTACAATAACATTAGCGATTGCATAAGCAGTAATTACCCAAGCAACATCCGTTAAGGAAGCACCCAGACTGCCGCGCATATTGTTTAATGCCACATTTACAATGGTGGTGTCAACGATTTCGAGTAGGGCACAAAGCACAGCTGTAATAGTAATAACGGTACGTCGGAATCCGTATTCTACTAAATCGTCGTGAACTACTGGTGCTTTAGCCATTTTAATTGTGAATTGTGAATTTTATTTTAAGATTACATCAACATCAGCATTCATTCCGGAACGCAATAATTGCAGTTTGTCTTTTGGATTGTTTTCTGTAAAGTTGATTCTAACAGGAAGCCTTTGCACGGTTTTTACAAAGTTTCCACTGGCATTATCCGGAGGCAAAAGGGAGAATTTAGAACCGGTAGCCGGAGAAAATGAAGTTATTTCGCCTTCAAATTCCGCATCCGGAAACGCGTCTATTTTTAGTTTTACTTTCTGACCGGTTCGCATTTTATCTAATTGCGTTTCCTTAAAGTTGGCAATAACCCATGTTTCATTGTTGTTAACGATATAAAACAACGATTGTCCGGCTTGTACTAATTGTCCGGGTTGGATGTCAACTGTAGAAACCTGTCCGTCAATAGAAGCGGTAACAACGGTGTAGCCCAAATTTAAATTCGCTGCGTCTAAACTTGCCTGAGCTTTTTTGATATTGGCAGCAGCCACCTGCACTTGTTTACTACTTACGTTAGTTCGTGCAGAAGCGACATTTCTTTGGAAAGAAGAAGCCTTTTGTTGGTCTTGTAAAATTTGCAACTGGCTTTGTGCTTCCTGTTTAGCAGCTTCGGCTTGTTCAAATTGCTGTTTGGTAATAGAATGGTTTTTATACAAATTGCTGTAACGTTCAAAGTCGGCTGAAGCTCTACGCAATCTGATCCTGGCTGTTTCAATCGAGCCATTGGCAGATTGTACATTAGCATCGGAAACTGAAACTCCGGCTTGTGATGTTCCTATATCTGCTTTAGCCACTTCGAAAGTATTTTCGGCTGCAGCCAGATTAGCCTTAGCTTCTTCCACTTTTACAACATAATCGCTTTTGTCAATTACGAAAAGCGTATCTCCTTTTTTAACCAAATCATTATCTTTTACCAAAACCCTGGTAACATACCCGGCAACCCTTGGGATTATTGGGTTCATTTTTTTTGCCACCTGAGCATCATCAGTTGTTTCGTGCGACAGGGAATGAATGTATTTGTAACCGCCGTACACTATTCCTAAAACCGTAAGGGCAATGAATATCAAACGAAATTTTTTATTTGTAGCTGTTTTATTTTCCATGGTTTTGAAATTTTATTTTTGATTGATGTTTAATGATGAGGTCAATTTTCCTGAAGCAAATTGTAATTCGTAATATTTTTGAGCCACATCGGCTTTAGAAAGTGCCTGATTGATTTTGGATTGTAATTGCTGAAAATCGGCTTCCAATAAATCATTAGTGTCAGAAAGGCTGTTGTCGTATTTGTCTTTTACAATTCGGTAATTTTCTGTGGCCTGCTCAACAGCTTTGTCATACACAAGGCTTTGTTTTACTGAAAGGGTATAATTTTCCTGCGCCTGAAATGTTTCTTCGTTAATTTCGTCGGTAAGCTGTGAAACCGCAATCTCCGTTTCTTTAGCGCGGCTTTGTGCCAGTTTAACTTGTTTGCTATTTTTGAAAATACTCGATAAATCATAAGAAAACCCAACTCCAAAATTCATGGCATTCGTTACTGTTATTACATTATTCAAATCAAAAGCGATGTAACCTCCGGTTAATGATAATGATGGATAATAATTCCCTTTCGCGATTTTGATTCCGCTTTCGGCAGCTTGTTTTTTAAGTTCTAGCGATTTTAAATCGTTTCTTTCGCCTTGACTTGCATTCCCTTGATTACTTTTCATATCTCTTTTAACAGCTTCAATATCGATTTCAACCTGAGTGTTTTCGGGTAATTTTAATAGTGTTACCAATTGATGATTGGCAATAGCGTTGTTTTTCTTGGCGTTGTCCAATGACAATTGCACATTAGATTGTTGTAATTGCGTTTTAAGCAAATCATTTCGGGCAACCAAACCGTTTTCTTCCATGGCGGTAAAATCCTTTACACGCTGTTCGGCAGTTTTTAAATTGTCCTCTATTAAATCTACCATTTGCTGTGCTTTGTAAAGCGATGAAAACAAGTTGACAACCTGAAGTCCGATTTGCTCTTTAGAATGCTTTTCAGAGAAAGTTTCCGCTTTATACATATCTTCAGACGCGGCAATGGTGTTTTTTAGTTTGAATCCATTAAAAAGAGGCATGTTGACATTTATCTGTCCTAACATCAATTGATCTACTTTTAGCGGAGCAGCTGGTGGATTAGATGGATTATTGTTTGACTGAATGTTCGAATCAACATTTGCACTTGACAAGCGTAAGTATTGTGCCGAAGCTTTCACACTAGGATAGCGGTTGTTTTTGGTATTATCCAATTCCAGTTTTGAAGTTTCAACTCTAGTTTTTGCTAATGAAGCAGCGTTGCTATTGGTGACAGCCATTTCTACAGCTTCTTTCAAAGTAAGGAGTTTTTTTTCCTGCGCTTGGTTTTTGGTAAATGCCAACAGCAGTAAGGCGAGGAGAAGTGTTTTATTAATTTGCATAAACTAGTAAGGCTTTTATGGTTTTTTGAATGTGTTGCATTAGCGTGGTAGCGACATAATTTTCGTATTCTTCTTCCGTTTTTAAATCAAAGATTCTCATGTATAAGGGCTTGTTCATGTGAAATTGGAAATAAGTCCCCATGATAATAGGGGGAAGTAGTGCTACATTAATGTCTTGTTGGAATTCGCCTGTATCTTGTCCTTCCTTGATAATATTTTTGAAAGTCTCCAGATTGTTTTGCTTCATTTCGGTGAAACTATCAAAGTTCAGTTCCCTTTTCTTGGTTGAGAATTCGAAGTGGATAATCTGGTAAATGCAACGATTTTTATTGATACGGCTGATATATAGCTCAACCATTTTATCAACTTTGGCGAAAGGAGGAATGTTTTCGTGATAAAGGTTCTCTAATTGGAGACGCATATCAGAAATCCTATTTAGTACTAAAGCTTCCAACATTTTTTCTTTCGAACCAAAATAATAAGATATCATGGCGATGTTGACATTCGCTTTTTTAGCAATATCCCTAACCGAAGTCCCGTCAAAACCTTCTTCTGCAAATAGCTGTTCGGCTACCTGAAGAATCTCTAATTGTTTTTCATTAAATTCAGTCATGATTTGTTTCTGTTTTAATCGGAGACAAAATTAAACAAGTGTTTAAATTAAACGTTTGTTTAATTTAATTTTAACATGAAATTAACAAAATAATTATCATAGATAAATTCTATATACAATATATATAAAATTAATTATCAATACTGTATAAAAAAATACTTAAAGTAAATTTTGGATAAATGAATCAATATTGGAAATTGGATTGTTTGCAATGAATTGGATAAAACTACTGCCAATAATGGTACCTTTTTGATGTTTTGTTGCTTGCTGAAAAGTTATTTTGTTGCTAATTCCGAAACCAATTATTTGCGGGTTTCTCAAATTCATTGCCGCAATTCTTTCGAAATACTCTAATTGATCCTTATCGAAACTATCCCTACTCCCTGTTACACTAGAACTACTAACCATGTAAATAAATGTGTTAGAATTGTGGTCAATCAGCCGAATTCGTTCTACTGAAGTTTGTGGAGTAATTAAAAAAATCATCGCAACACTGTAACTTTCAAAGAGTTGTTTGTATTCTGAAAGATAAATTTCTAATGGTAAATCCGGAACAATCAAGCCGTCAATACCTGTTTCCTGGCATTTTTTCAAAAAGTTTTCTACGCCAAATTGCATAATCGGATTGAAATATCCCATTATGATTAATGGTATAGTAACTGTTTCTCTAATGTCTTTGATTTGGTTGAACAAAATTTCAGTTGTCATTCCGTTTTTCAAAGCTTCTGTAGAACTCGCCTGAATTGTTGGTCCATCTGCTAACGGATCACTAAATGGCAGACCGATTTCAATGATATCGACATTGTTTTTTTCTAGGCTTTCAATTAAACTTTTAGTATCGTTTAAATTAGGAAAACCTGCTGAAAAATAAATAGATAGAATTTTTTTATCTTCTTTTAATTTGTTTTGGATTCTATTCATTTTATAAGTTGAAATAATTAATATAGGTATTCAAATCTTTATCACCGCGACCTGATAAATTGATTACAACAATATCTTCCGGCTTGAATTTCCTCTGTTGCAAAACCGCCAAGGCATGAGCACTTTCAATAGCCGGAATGATTCCTTCGGTTTTGGCTAATGCAATTCCGGCTTTCATAGCGTCATCATCTGTAATAGCAATGAATTCGGCTCTTTTGGTTTGAAATAAATGAGAATGCATTGGGCCAACTCCTGGATAATCCAATCCTGCTGAAATAGAGTAGGGTTCTGTGATTTGTCCGTCTTTGGTCTGCATAAGCAGCGTCTTGCTTCCATGGATCACTCCAATCTTTCCGAGAATAGAAGTGGCAGCACTTTCTCCTGAATCTACACCTTTTCCGGCTGCTTCAACTGCAATAAGTTTTACGGTTGAATTATCTAAAAAATGATAAAAAGCACCGGCAGCATTGCTTCCGCCTCCAACACAAGCAATTACATAGTCAGGGTTTTCTCTGCCCTCGTGTTCAAAAAGCTGTTTCTGAATTTCCTCTGAAATTACGCTTTGAAACCGAGCTACCATATCAGGATAGGGATGAGGTCCGACTACTGAACCGATGATATAAAATGTATCGACAGGATTGTTGATCCAATCGCGAATCGCTTCATTTGTAGCATCCTTAAGAGTTTTTGAACCTGAGGTTGCCGGACGAACTTCTGCACCAAGCATCTTCATTCGCGCAACGTTGGGAGCCTGACGTTCAATATCGATTTCACCCATATACACTATGCATTGCAAACCCATAAGCGCACAAACAGTGGCTGTTGCCACGCCATGTTGTCCTGCGCCGGTTTCGGCTATGATTCTGGTTTTAGTTAATCTTTTGGCTAGTAAAATTTGCCCAATGGTATTGTTGATTTTGTGCGCGCCGGTATGACACAAATCTTCTCGTTTTAAATAAATTTTGGTTTTGAATTGTTCCGACAAACGCTTGGCGAAATACAAAGGCGTTGGTCTGCCCACGTATTCTTTCAAAAGCGAATGAAATTCTTCCTGAAAAGAAGGCTCAGCAGTTATCGATAAATACTGCTGGCGCAATTCCTCTACATTCGGATATAGCATTTCTGGAATGAATGCGCCGCCAAATTCGCCATAAAATCCGTTTTCGTCTACATTGTAACTCGTTTGCATAGTTTATTCTTTAAAAGCGTTTATAAGCTGTTTTGTTTTTTCTGTTGACTTTAGTCCCGGTGAAATTTCCAGTTTGCTGTTGCAATCAATGGCAATGCAGTTTTTGGAATACTCTTTCGCCAGAAATGATTTTACTTCTTCTATATTTTCTAATCCAATACCGCCACTTAAAAAATAGGGTTTGTTAAGAGTATAGTTTTCTAAAATCGACCAATCGAAAGTTATTCCGTTGCCACCGTAATTAGTTCCTTTTGTGTCAAAAAGGAAGTAGTTGCAATATTTATTATAATTTTTTAAAGCATTAAAATTAAATTGGTTATCAATACTGAATGCTTTAATGACTTTAAATTTATTTAGCTGTAATAAATGACAAAACTCCGGACTTTCATCTCCATGTAACTGCACGAAATCTAATTGATAGGCATTCACTTTTTCCAATATCATTTCCAAAGAAGCATTCACAAAAACACCAACTTTCTGAATTGATTGAGGTAAATTTGGAATATCGGCTTCAATATTACGCGGTGACTTTCCGTAGAAAATAAACCCTAAATAATCAGGCTTCAATGAAGCTATTTCATTGATATTATCTGAAAACTTCATACCACATATTTTGATTTTTATTCCCATTATGCCTTTAATTGTTTGATAAATTGCTCTAAGCTTTTTCCGGGATTATCGGTTTTCATAAAATTCTCTCCAATTAAAAATCCTTGAAAACCATGGCTTCTCAATAGATTTATATCATCTGTTGAGGTTAATCCGCTTTCGGAAATTTTTACAAAATCATTCGGAATATTATTTGTCAATTCGATACTATTCTGTAAATTTACTTCAAATGTTTTCAGGTTTCGATTATTCACGCCAATCAAATCAAGGCTTGGCATGATACTTTTTTTTAATTCTTCTTGGTTGTGGACTTCAAGCAAAACTTCTAAAGCCAACGATTGCGCAAATTCGGAAAATTGTTTGATTTCTTCTTTCGATAAAACTGCAGCAATTAAGAGAATAGCATCGGCACCAAAGGCTTTGGCTTCCAATAATTGATATTCGTCAACAATAAATTCCTTTCGCAATAACGGAATCTGAACTGAAGCTCTTGCCAAAAGCAAATCTTCCAATGAACCTCCAAAATACTGCATATCGGTTAAAACCGAAATCCCTGAAGCGCCAGCGTTTTCATAACCTTTAACAACTTCTTCTACCGAAAAACTATTATTAATTGTGGCTTTCGAAGGCGAACGACGTTTGTGTTCAGCAATAATTCCGAATGGAGAATTGAGTATTGACTTGCTTAAAGAGTTCGTTTTTGTATTGAATAAATCCGAGTTTTCCAACTGCGCAACCGAGACCACGCTCTTCTTCAAAGCAACTTCTTTCTTTTTACTGGCGATTATCTGATCTAAAATATTCATGAGCTTTGGCTGATTTGTTGCAGTTTTTGTAATTTTTCTAAGGCGAGTCCCGATTGTAAACTTTCTTTGGCTTTGGCAAAAGCATCTATCACACTAAGATTTTCGACAGTTGAAATTGCTAGTGCAGCATTGGCACAAACCACATTTTGCTGCGCTTCGGTTCCTTTTCCTGAAATGATATTCATGAAAATCTGAGCTGATTCTTCTATGGTTTCTCCACCTTTAATGTCTTCGAAATATAATCTTGATAATTTGTAATCATCAGCATTGACAATACTTTCGGAGTTTTTGGTAATCATTTTGGCATCTGCAGTCAGTGAAATTTCATCATAACCATCTAAAGCGTGGAGAATCGTATAATTCACATTCGTGTTTTGATAGAGATAGGCATACATACGCGCCAATTCCAAACTAAAAACACCAACCAATTGATTTTTTGGGAAAGATGGATTTACCATAGGGCCAAGCATATTAAAGAAGGTTTTAACGCCTAATTCTTTCCTGATTGGACCAACATTTTTCATAGCAGGATGGAAGAGCGGTGCGTGAAGTATGGCAATGTTGGCTTCGTCCATACATTTGGCTAAAAAATCTTTTTCATTGCTGAATTTCACGCCAAGTGTTTCCATTACATTGCTCGAGCCAGAAATGGAAGAGACTCCATAGTTACCGTGCTTTGCAACATGTATTCCGGTTCCGGCAACTACAAATGATGCTAGTGTTGAAATGTTGAAAGTGTCTTTTCCGTCACCACCAGTTCCACATAAATCGATGGTATTGTAAGCAGAAAAATCTACCGGAATACAAAGTTCTAAAAGCGCTTCACGAAAACCCGAAAGTTCTTCGATGGTGATATTTCGCATCATATACACTGTCAAAAACGAAGCAATCTGTGCATGATTATATTGCCCTGAGGAAATATTGACCAAAACTTCTTTGGCTTCCGCTTTGGATAGCGTTTCGTGATTTATTAATCGGTTTAAAATTGTTTTCATGAGTTTACCCAGTTTTCTAAAATTTGTTTGCCAAAAGGCGTTAGAACGCTTTCAGGATGGAATTGCACGCCTTTTACGTCTAATGTTCTGTGACGAAGCGACATAATTTGTCCGTTTTCATCTGTTGAAGTAATTTCTAAAACAGCTGGAAAATTAGCATTGGCAACAACCCAGGAATGATAACGCCCGACTTCAAAATCGTTTGGCAAACCATTAAATAGTGTTTCATCTGTGACAGATTGAGACACTTTTGTAGCAACACCATGATAGACTTTTTCCAGATTAATCAGGCTTCCGCCGAAGACTTCTCCGATGGCTTGTTGACCAAGGCAAACACCAAGAATGCTTTTGTTTTCGGCATACTTTGAAATCACTACTTTAAGCAGACCCGCTTCATCCGGAATTCCCGGACCTGGCGAAAGCAGAATTTTATCGAACGTTTGTAATTCTTCCAATTCAAATTCGTCGTTTCTGAATACGGTTACTTTGGCGTTCAAATCTTCAAGATAATGAACCAAGTTGTAGGTGAAACTGTCGTAGTTATCTATTACTGCTATTTTCTTCATGATGATGTTTTATTATTATAAGCCCTTCGACTGCGCTCAGGGTGACAAATTGTATAATTGAATACTAAATAGTTTCTGCTAATTCTAATGCCTTGTTCAAAGCTCCTAATTTATTATAAACCTCTTGCATTTCGCTTTCTTCCGAAGAGCTTTCTACGATTCCGGCTCCAGCCTGATAATGCAATTGATGGTTTTTGGAAAGGAAAGTCCGAATCATTATGGCGTGATTAAAATTGCCTTCAAAGTCCATAAAACCAATAGCTCCGCCGTAAAATGTTCTATTGGTATTTTCGATTTCTTCAATGAGCTGCATGGCTTTGTGTTTTGGTGCTCCGCTCAAGGTTCCGGCGGGAAAAGTATTCGCGACCAAATTCATTGAGCTTCCGTTTAATTTTCCGGTGACTTTGGAAACCAAATGAATTACATGCGAAAAAAACTGCACTTCTTTATATTTTTCGACTTTCACGTTAGTACAGTTGCGGCTTAAATCATTTCGGGCTAAGTCGACCAGCATCACGTGTTCGCTGTTCTCTTTGGTATCTTCAGCTAATTTTTTTGCTAATTCGGCATCTTGCTCGTCATTTCCTGTTCGTTTGAAGGTTCCGGCTATGGGATGAATTTCTGCATGCTTATTTGAAATTACGAGTTGCGCTTCGGGCGAAGACCCAAAAATTTTAAAATTTCCATAATCAAAAAAGAACAGATAGGGTGAAGGGTTGATGTTTCGCAAAGCTCTATAGACATTGAATTCATCGCCTTTAAAAGCTTGAGAAAACCTTCGGGACAAAACCAATTGAAATACATCGCCACGATGACAGTGTTTTTTTGCTAAAGCCACATTCGATTTAAATTCTGCATCGGTAAGATTGGAAACCGAATTTCCTTCTTTGGTAAAACTATAAGTTGCAAAAGTTTTGGTTTGCAATAATTGCTCAATTTCTTTAATATTATTGGTATTGTCAATGCTATGGCAAAAGATATACGCTTCGTTTTTAAAATGATTAATAGCAATTATATTTTGGTAAACCGCATAGTACAAATCGGGAATGGCTAAGTCATCGGTTCTTTTTTGAATGCTTATTTTTTCGAAATATTGCACCGCATCATAGCTTATATATCCAAACAAGCCGTTATTAATAAATTTGAAATCGTTATTTTTGGGTTTGAATTTTGAGGCAAATTCTTCAATCACTTTTGGAACATTTACAGCAGTGGAAATGGCAATTTTTTCAGAAGTTCCATCAGGAAATGCACTTATAATGTTATTGTTTTCAATTTTTATCGAAGCGATAGGATTGCAGCAGATATAGGAAAAACTGTTATCTGCCGTGTGATAATCGCTACTTTCGAGCAAAATGCTATTGGGATATTTATCCCGAATCTTAAGATATATACTCACTGGCGTAATAGTGTCTGCGAGAATTTGTTTGTAGTGTGTATTTAATTGAAATTGTTGCATAATGAAAGTTATTAAAATGAAAAAAGACCTGTCGTGAATGACAAGTCTTTTATATTATTTGGATAAATGATACCAATAATGGACTATTTCACGACGTTTGACGTAAACTATTCCACCACCAGTTATTATTTAAAATGTTCTTCATTGTTGTAATTGATTCAAACAAATGTAGTGATGTGTTTTTAATTTCCAAACAAAAAATAAAAAAACCTCGAAAATTTCTTTCCGAGGTTTCATTTTGCATAGCAATAATTCCCTAATTAGAACTGTAGGTTAACAGTTAAAGTAAAATCATCATAGATAGCTTTGTCACCAATGCTGTCAAAGAAGTTTTTCGAATTGTATTTGATACCGTATTTTGTTCTGTCAATTGTTACTACAGTTGTTGCAGTATCGCCTTTTACAGTAATATCAAAAGTTACCGGATTTGTAATTCCTTTGATAGTCAAATCGGAAGTTACAGTATAAACACCGTTTGGTTTAGTAGTGATTGTTTTGAATACTAACGTAGATGTTGGGAATTTTGCAGTTCCGAAGAAATCATCCGATTTCAAATGTCCTTCTAATTTTCCTTTCCAATCACCAGATAAATCGGTTGTTACTAACGAAGTCATATCCACTGTGAAATTTCCACCAGCTAATTTTCCGCTTTTGAAAATCAGATTTCCTTCTTTCAAATTAACTGTTCCGCTATGTTCTCCGGTTACTTTTTTTGCATTCCAGGTGATTGTGCTTTTTTCAACATTAACTTTTTTAGTCTGAGCTGTAGCTACTGTTCCGAAAGCTACTAATAATGCAATTGCAATTGTTTTTAAGTTTTTCATTGTGTTTAATATTAAGTATTTGATTATAAATTTATAAATAATTCTTCGTTTGATTTGCGTACTTTAACATAGTGTTGGGTTGTATCTTCTTCATGACGATATCCAATTGTTGCAATTACTGAAGCGTTTAAACCTAGTTTGTCAAAACCCAGAATTTCATTGAATTTTTCTGGTTCAAAGCCTTCCATTGGAGTTACATCAATATGTAATCCAGCGGCAGCATTTAATAAATTGCTTAAAGCAATATAAGTTTGTTTAGCGGTCCAAGTGTTTCTAACACCTTCAGGCAAGGTTGTTATTTTTGATTTCATAAAATCAGCATAACCTTGAACTGCTTCCATTGGAATTTTTCTGGTTTCTATTAAATTTTGAAAATAAGCATCAATTTCTGCCTCACCAAAGTTGGTAATATTAGCAAAAACAATTAGTTGGGAAGCATCTACAATTTGAGATTGTCCCCATGCTGCAGGTTGCAATTGAGTTCTTAATTCCGTATTTTCAATGATAAAAACTTTGTATGGTTGTAGGCCATAAGAAGACGCACTTAAACGAATAGCTTCTTTTAAAGTTTCTAAATCTTCTTTGGATACTTTTTTGGTAGTATCAAATTTCTTTGTTGCGTAACGCCAATTTGCGTTTGTGATAAAATTACTCATAGTTAATTATTAATTAATAGTTCTGTATTTTTCCAATAAGGTATTCAATTGTTCCAACTCAGCTAGAGTTAGGTTTTTCGCAAAAAGTTTTTCGTGTTCCAGTACAAAAGGATCTAATTCATTTAAAACATTTAATCCTTTTTGGGTAATCAAGACTTCGATTTTTCTGCGATTGTCCGGGCAAACTTCTCTGGTAACAAAGTCTTTAAGAAGTAGTTTGTCAATAAGTCGGGTAGTGTTACTGTTTTTAGCCAACATCCGTTCCTGAATGATACACATATTAGCAGGAGAACCTTTTTGACCACGAAGTATTCTGAGAACATTATATTGTTCTCCGGACAAATCATAAGGCTTCATTATTTCAGCAAACTTATCATTGATGACGTTTTGGGTAAACATAATATTCAAGATGACTTTTTTGGCATCATCCATAATTACTGTGGATTTTATTACTTCTTCGATTTTCATATTACTAGTACAACATTTGTAGGTACAAATATAAATAGTTAATTAGTTGTATATACAAATGTCATGTTATTTTTTTGTTAATTTTTTAATCTCTCAGAAGTTTACCTTTTTATCAATGGGATTTGAGTCTGCAATGAAGTATATTTGTTATTCAAATAATGAACAATGAATTTACCACAAGAAGACTGGAAAACAAAATTAGAAAACGATGCGGATGCCATAATCCTGGATGTTAGAACAGAAGATGAATGGAATGAAGGGATTATTCCTAATGCTGTTTTGAATGATATTTATAAAGGGCAGGGATTTCTATCTAAATTAGATGAATTGGACAAGTCCAAGAATTATTATGTTTATTGTAAATCCGGAGGAAGAAGTGCCCAAGCCTGTGCCATTATGGATCAAATGGGTTTTAAAACAACATACAATCTTGAAGGCGGTTTTACTAAATGGAAAGGTAATGTCGCTTTTCGCGAGGAAAATTAATAGAGACAAATGAACATTCCAATTTCAAAAAATCCTCGTGTTGTAATTGTTGGTGGTGGTTTTGGCGGAATTGCACTATCCAAGAAACTCAGAAATAAGGATGTTCAGGTAGTCCTGATTGACAAACACAATTACCACACTTTTCAGCCTTTATTATATCAAGTGGCTACTGGCGGATTAGAAGCCGGTTCAATTGCCTACCCAATCAGGAAAGTTATTCAGGAGTATAATGATTTCTATTTCCGATTGACCTCCGTTAAAGAGATTGATACCAAATATCAAAAGATAATCACCGAAATAGGGGAGTTACATTATGACTATTTGGTTATTGCCATGGGTTCCAAAACCAATTATTTTGGCAATAAGGAAATTGAGCGGAATTCGATGTCAATGAAAACGATTCCACAATCCTTGAATATCCGTAGTTTAATTTTGGAGAATTTTGAACAAGCTGTCTTGACAAAAGATCAGGCAGATAGAAATACCTTAATCAATTTTGTCTTGGTTGGTGCCGGACCAACTGGTGTAGAGCTTGCCGGAGCCTTGGCAGAAATGAAAAAGGCAATTCTGCAAAAGGATTATCCTGATTTGGATATTGATAAAATGCAAATAAACCTTATTCAAAGCGGTGATAGAATCCTGAATACCATGAGTGAGAAGTCTTCAAAAGCTGCTGAAAAATTTCTGGTGGATTTAGGAGTAAAAATTTGGAAAAATGTTCGCGTCACCAATTACGATGGAAGAACGATTACCACGAACACCGATTTAACTTTTGACTCTGCCACAGTGATTTGGACTGCCGGAGTTCAAGGTGCTAAAATAGTGGGATTAGACGCTAAATCTTTTATTGAAAAAGCGGATAGGATTCGGGTAAACCGTTTTAATCAAGTGGTGGGTTACGAAAATATATTTGCCATTGGCGATATTTGTTCAATGGAAACAGAGAAATATCCGCAAGGTCATCCTATGATGGCGCAGCCGGCAATCCAGCAAGGGAAATTATTAGGCGAAAATTTGATCAACTTAATGCATAAAAAAGACATGACCGCTTTTGAATACAACGACAAAGGTTCAATGGCAACCATTGGGAGAAACCTGGCGGTAGTTGATTTACCGCACTATCATTTCAGTGGTATTTTTGCTTGGTTTGTATGGATGTTTGTGCATTTGTTTTCGTTAATTGGTTTTAAAAACAAAGCGGTAGTTTTCCTAAATTGGGTTTACAATTACATCCGTTTTGACCGAGAAGGTCGATTAATCATCAGACCATTTAAAAAGAAAAGTTTCACGACGTTTACTAGTGATGAGATTTAAAATGAAAAGAATAATTTACATATTGTTCCTCAGCTTTCTGATATGTTTCTCCAGTTCCCTTACGCTCGTATCGTGCAAATCAAGCCATCTTAGCGCAAAAAAATCACCCATTTTATTAGACATAACAAAGGAAATTGACAGTAATACTTTTGTCAATATTAGAAATTACAGCAATGATTTTGTGTATGATATGAAATACGCCACAGCTGATAATTTCCTAAAAGAAAAAGTATATCCATGCGACGAATGTTTCCTTCGGGTAAAAACCGTGAAGGCATTATTGGAAGCCAACAAATCGTTTTTGACAAAAGGTTTCAGAATAAAACTTTACGATTGTTATCGCCCAAAATCAATTCAGAAGAAAATGTGGAAAATCGTTCCCGATGCTAATTTTGTGGCCAACCCAAAGAAAGGTTCCATTCACAATCGTGGTGGCGCAGTTGATATTTCTTTAGTGGATTCGCTTGGCGTGGAAGTGAATATGGGAACCAAATTTGATTTCTTCGGAGAAGAGGCAAGCCATAATTATCAAAATCTTTCACAGGAAATTTTGGACAACAGAAAGTTTTTAAAAGAAATTATGCTACAACACAATTTCAAATCGTTCGATTCAGAATGGTGGCATTATAACTTAAACGGAAGCAATAAAGATAAAGTTTCTAATCAAAAATGGAATTGTGCCGATTAATTTTCAACACACTTTAAATAATTGATAAAGTAGTTTTCAGGTTGGTATATCTTTTTGTCTAACTCGGCGGTAAATCCCGTTTTAAAAGGATAGTCTACCGTTTCTCCGGCAAATTTCACCCTCATAAAAGTAACAGGCGACACTTTCAACTCTTCATAATTATCTTTGGAAAACACAAACGAACCACTCATAATCCTACTGTTTGAATTATTCTCATGGCTAATTAACGTGCCACAGGTTTCATTTCCAACATATAGCAAAGTCACAATTTTACCATTGTTTAATTGCAGATAAATCCTTGAATTAGCGTCAAAACAATTGGCTTTTATAAAGCCGGAACTTCTTCTTAAAATTTGCATTTCTATACCTAAAACACCATTGTTACTAGACAAAGCGAAAAAAATGTCGGTTGAATTTCCCGCAAAACTTCGCTCAAAAATGATGAATTGTTTGGTCAATTTATAAGTGCCTAAACTATCGGTAAAATTGGTGTCAATTTCGCAAGGTTTTTGAGCAAATGCAGTTAAGTTAGCAAAAAGGAACAGCGCTAAAAATATCTTTTTACTCATGACTTTAAAATTGATTTTTGTATTCGTGAATCTTCGATTTCATTAGTTATTTTAATTTGCTGCAAAGTAAAACTATTTTATTATTATTTATGTCAGTTGTAAAAAAACAATAAAGATTTCCACCATCTTTAATTTTCCACTTTTTGCGAATGTTTTCTACCGTTTCAGGAAAATTTCGCGTTGTAATATTGGCTTTTTTGTTTTCTAAAAAGTATTTCATGTTTTGCTTATTGTATTCAAAATAATTTTCAATTTCAAAAGCCCTACCCGGAAAATCAATCAAGGTATCGTAAGTGTAAAGATGCGAATGTTGATGCAATTTTCTTACGCCAAATTGCGTGGCAACTTCATCAAATCCCCCTGATTTCATAATCGCTGCATTAGGTTCAAACAAATATTTTAGTGATAAACTGTAAAGTGAGGTTGCTTGATTTTCATATTTAAAAATGAATTCTTCTGCTATAGCTTTTGTCAAATTACATGTAGTAACCTGAATGGTTTTGGAATAATTTTTTTCTAAAATCCAAAGCAATTCCTTAACTTCATTTTCTACTGCAAGAATGTGAATTTCTTTTACGTTTTTTAATTCAGATAATCCGGCAGAAATATCAAGAATTGGTGCCGTTTTTATCATAATGTTATCGGTAAAGCCAAAATAAAAATCAAGCAATTTGGGAACATTTGGCAAGCAATCCTTGAGCATAAACACCTTGCCTTTTGCATCATGTCGCCTCGATGGATCAATATAAATCCAGTCAAACTTTTGATTTAAAGTTTTTAGTATATCAAAACTATCGCCAGCGAGACAATCAATATTTATGGACTTAAGTTGTTCAAAATTATGTTTTACAATCGCAGACAATTCCGTGTTAATTTCACAATGGATAAGATGCTTTACTTTTTTGGAAAAATAAAAATCATCCACTCCAAATCCACCTGTCAAATCAATAAGTTTGTCACCAGAAACCAATTGTGATTTGTATTGAGCAGTTTTTTCAGAGGAAGTTTGCTCAACGGAAATTTTGCCCGGATAGTAAATATTTGAAGAGTTAAACCAGGTTGGAATTTTGCTTTTGGCTTTCTGTTTAGCGGCAATCTGATTAAGGATTGTTGTCCAATCTGTAGCAGGGAATTTATTTTTTTGCAACGCTAAAACAGTTACGGTTGCATCGATATTTTCTGTAATAAAAGTTTGAATTTCTTCAGATAAAATGGATATATCCATGCGCAATAAATTTCATTAAAAATAAAAAAAACTCGCCAGCAATGACGAGTTTTTATCAAATTATATAAACAATTATTATGTATTATGGCTGTGCGAAAGAAATTCTTGGTCCGCCTGATAGGAAAATAGCATCCATTCGGGATTTTTGACCTAATGAAAACATATACATTCCTCTGTCATCAGTATAATCCATATAGTTCATAGTCATTTCAACAGGGGTTCCCGAACATGTACTGTAATGAGGATAAGTTGGAACGCCAAAATTTGCTGAATCATGTTGAGGTGTATCTGAAACTAAATCATTTCCACAATTAGCGTCACCCCATATGTGTCGTAGATTTAACCAATGTCCCACTTCATGTGTTGCAGTTCTTCCTAAATTATATGGATAACTAACACTTGCATCACTTGTAACTCCAAAATACAATGGGTCAATTACAACGCCATCTGTAGCAGAAGAACCGCCTGGAAATTGCGCATAACCCAAAATTCCGCCACCAATAGTTCCAACCCAAAGGTTTAATTTTGTTGTTGGGCTGGTTGGATCCAATCCACCTTGTTTTGTTTTCTTGATAGCATCTCTTGTTCCCCAAGATGATTTTGTGGTCGATTTTCTGATTACTTGGTCTAAAACAAAGGAAATTCCAACATTAGCTTTGACACCGGCAAACAATGCAGGCACTTGATTGTAATCAGAATTTTGGGCATTAAAATCCTTGTTTAAAACATCAATCTGAGATTGAATTTGAGTTGCAGAAATATTCTCTGCTGCTGTTCTGTATAATACATTTACAACAACTGGAATTTGGATTTTTCCATTTACCAAACGATTTTCGCTTTGGTTAAGCATTGCATTTTCCGTAAACGCTTCGATTTGGCTCATCTTTGCCGCTAATTCAGGATTTTCCTTTAATTGTCTTTCAAGTACTTCCTGAGAAGCACAGATTCTTCTTGAAGCCTTAGGGATGGCTTGTACATCGTCTTCTTTTTGACAAGAAAACAAAGCCAGTAGGATGGCTAAGGATAAACATATTTTTTTCATCTTTATTTGGATTTTATTTATTAATTACCACAATTTTATGAATTATTTTAGTATGTTTTTTAAAAAACTAAATTTACTTGTGAACAAATCGATGAATAACATCTTATTTTGTGATTCCTTTAGTAGTTGCCGTATAAAAGAAAGAAATAAACTATAACGTTCTAATTATTAAAAATATAGCTCAGAATATTGGCACCCATTTTTAATGCTTTTTCGCGAACCTCTTTGGGATCGTTATGCACTTCCGGATCTTCCCAACCGTCACCCAAATCACACTCGTACGTGTAAAGTAATACAAGTCTGTTATCCACAAAAACCCCAAATGCCTGCGGACGTTTGCCATCATGTTCATGGATTTTGGGTAATCCATTAGCAAAAAGATTGGGTTTCTGAAAAATAGGATGGTTCGCGGGTATCTCGACCAAATCATTGTTCGGGAAAATACGTTTTATTTCTCTGCGAATGTATTGGTCCAGTCCATAATTATCATCAGCATGAAGAAATCCGCCGGAAAGTAAATAGTTCCTTAAATTGATTATTTCAGCATCGCTAAAAACCACATTACCATGCCCTGTCATATGCACAAAAGGATAGGAGAAAATCTCAGAACTTCCGGGTTCAACTGTTGCAGGCTTTGATTTGATATAGGTGTTGATTGTTTGATTTGCATATTTTATCAGATTTGGTAATGACGTTGGGTTCGCATACCAATCGCCACCACCACTGTATTTCAGCAAAGCAATTTCCTGAGAAAAGCTTACCGTAGAAATCAATAAAAAAAGAAAAAACAGTTTTTTCATAAATGCATTATCGTTATACTTCATTCTTAAAAACTACGCTGTGACAGGCAATAATAGCTGCAGTTTCAGTACGTAATCGTGTTGCTCCCAAAGATACGGGAATAAAATTAGCAGCAATAGCCTGTTGGATTTCTTTAACAGAAAAATCGCCCTCGGGACCAATTAAAATCGTTATAGCTTCACCGGTTTTAAGTTCATTTTTCAATGATTTTTTATTCGATTCTTCGCAATGCGCAATAAACAATTGTCCGGATTTTAATGTTTTTACAAACTCATTAAAGCTGACAGGTTCGTTTAATTTTGGCAAATAACAATTTAAGGATTGTTTCATGGCACTTTCCAGAATCTTTTGAAATCTATCCATTTTGATAACTTTTCTTTCTGAGTGTTCACAAATGACTGGAGTTATTTCCTGTATGCCTATTTCGGTTGCTTTTTCTAAAAACCATTCGTAACGCTCGTTCATTTTGGTAGGAGCAACAGCTAAATGCAAACGGAAATTTGGAGCATCCTGCTGTTCAAATGAAATAATTTTTACCGTACACTTATTATCTGAAGCGATTGTAATTTCAGTTTCAAATAAAAAACCTAAACCATTTGTAACATGCAAAATATCACTTTCTTTTTTACGCAATACTTTAATGATGTGTTTGCTTTCTTCCTTATCGAAAACAAAGGAGGTTTGGGTTTCATTAATGGTTGGATTGTAGAATAGTTGCATATTTTTAAAATTCTATTCGCGCTTTGGAAATTACATTGGCATCCGAAAATTTATCGTGTAAAAATTTTTGATAACCCACAATTCCAATCATCGCAGCATTATCAGTAGTGTATTCAAATTTAGGCACAAATGTTTTCCAGCCATATTTACTTTCGGCATCTTTTAATGTTTGCCGAATACCCGAATTGGCTGAAACGCCACCACCAATCGCAATCTGATTAATGCCCGTTTCGGCCACAGCCAATTTCAATTTATCCATCAGGATTTCAATGATAGTGTGCTGCACGGAAGCACAGATGTCAGTTTTGTTTTCTTCTATGAAGTTTGGATTTTCCAATACATTTTTCTGGATAAAATATAGAATTTGGGTTTTCAACCCAGAGAAACTAAAGTCCAATCCCGGCATTTTGGGTTTGGTAAAGGAATATTTTTTTGGATTTCCTTCTTTGGCAAATTGGTCAATCAACGGACCGCCAGGATAGGGAAAGCCTAATATTTTTGCGGTTTTGTCAAAAGCTTCACCGACGGCATCATCAGTAGTTTCACCAATGATTTCCATATTGAAGAAGCTATTTACTTTTACAATTTGCGTATGTCCGCCGGAAATGGTCAACGCCAAAAAAGGAAATTGAGGTTTATCATACCCGTCTTCCTCAATAAAGTGTGCCAAAATATGAGCATGCATATGATTCACTGCAATCAGCGGAATGCCCAAAGCCATTGCCAACGATTTAGCAAAAGAAGAACCTACTAGCAGCGAACCCATCAATCCCGGGCCTTGCGTAAATGCAATAGCGGACAATTGATTTTTAGTGATATTGGCTTTCTTCAGTGCTACGTCAATTACGGGAACAATATTCTGTTGGTGCGCTCTTGAAGCCAGTTCGGGAACTACGCCGCCATATTCCTCATGAATGCTTTGCCTCGCTACTATATTTGAAAGTACAACATCATTTCTTAAAACCGCAGCAGCAGTATCGTCACATGAACTTTCAATAGCCAGTATAAAAACTTCTTCAGGATGCATAAAACGCGCAATTTTTGAATTATATTTGACAGTCGATTCAAGAAAATCAATTGTAAAGATTTTACAAAGGTAATTTTCTTTCCCAAGTCAAAAGAATAATTGGAAAAAATTAAAGCAAATAACGGTTTTAAAAAATTTCGAAAGATATTTTTCCGCACTATTATTGCGCTGATTTTACTATTGTTACTACTCACTATAGCGCTTTCACTGCCTGTTGTGCAAACCAAAATAGCACATTACGCTACAGATAAACTCAACACTAAATACGGCACGGACATAAATATTGATGAAGTTGCCATAACTTTTTTTGGAGGTGTTAAACTCAAAAAAGTACTTGTTTTAGACAATCATAAAGACACTTTAATTTTTTCGGACCGAATCAGGACCAGTGTTTTGGATTTCAAACAACTGGTTGACGGGCAGTTGCTTTTTGGCGACTTGTATCTTAACGATTTTTACCTTCAGATCAAAAATTATAAAGGCGACAAAGACACCAATCTGGATAAGTTCATTGCCGCTTTTGAAGATGGGAAAAAAAGTACCGGAAAGTTTTTGATGACGTCCAAAAACATTTATCTCAAAAACAGCCGTTTTGTAATGGTTGATTTAAACAGACCCAATCCAAAAGATGTTGAGTTTACTAAGCTGAATGCACATTTAAAGGAATTTAAAATTCAGGGACCAAATGTAATGACTCTGATACAAACGATGGGTTTTCACGACCATCGTGGCATTGATGTTGCCAATTTAACGTCTGATTTTAAATATACGAAAAGCAATATTACGCTTGGCAAATTGGAAGTGACTACAAAAGAATCCTTTCTGAAAGGGAATGTTATTCTCAAATACAACAAAGAAAATCACGATTTCAGTGATTTTAACAACCGCGTAAAATTTGATATAACTATTGACAGCGCAACATTGGCAACCAATGACATTCGCTATTTTTATAAGGAATTGGATAAAAATCAAAAATTTTCCCTGAAATCAAAAATAAAAGGAACACTTAATAATTTTTACGCTACCAATGTTGATCTGAAGGATTATAAATTTTCAACCATTAAGGGCAATGTTAACTTAAAAAACCTCTTTCCAAGAAGCCCCGGGAAGTTTTACATGAAAGGAAACTTTAAAAGAATTTCTTCCAATTATGTCGATTTAATCAAGTTGTTACCAAATATACTTGGTAAAAAATTGCCATCATCGCTACAAAAACTTGGACAATTTAACTTTACCGGCGATGTTGAAGTCACGCAGCAATACATCAACTCTGACTTTGTTATGAATACAGCGTTAGGTATTATCGAATCAGATTTGCATATTTCCGACCTGGACAATATTGATAACGCAAAATACCACGGAAATATCATTTTAGATGGATTTAATGTTGGTGCCATCATGAATGATAAAGATATTGGAAAAGTAAGTATGAACGTTGATGTTGACGGAAAAGGATTTACACAAAAATACATCAATACATCGTTTTCCGGAGATGTTTTCCAAGTGAAATATAATGGCTATAACTATACCAAGATTATTGTAGACGGAAGCTTTAAACAACCAATATTTAAAGGAGATTTTTATATAAACGATCCAAATTTATTTATGGATTTCAGCGGAGTTCTCGATTTATCCAAAAAAGAAAATATTTATGATTTTCACTCTAAAATTGATTATGCCAATTTAGAAAAGCTACATCTTATCAAAGATTCTATTTCTGTTTTTAAAGGAGATGTTTTGGTAAAAGCAACCGGAAATTCTATTGATAACTTGCAAGGAAACCTGTTGCTTACAAATGCATCTTACCAAAATAAAAAAGATTTATATTTTGTGGATTCCATGAATGTAAATTCGAGTTTTGATGCCAGTGGAGAAAGGGCTATTACCATTGATTCGCCTGACGCCATTGAAGGTTCGGTGGTTGGGAAATATAAATTCAACCAGTTGCAGAAAATGGTAGAGAATTCTCTGGGTACTTTTTACTCCAATTTTAAACCCAATAAAGTACTGCCGGGACAATATCTGAAATTTGATTTTGATCTGCACAGTAAAATTATAGAGATATTTAATCCCGATATTTCCCTTGCCAAAAACACCAAATTAAAAGGGAACATCAGCTCGGAAAGCAAGAATTTCAAACTCGATTTTAGTTCTCCGCAAGTAGTAGCCTATGACAATACGTTTGATAATATAATGGTTCAGGTTGACAACAGAAACCCGTTGTATAATGCTTATGTTCAATTAGATTCGATAAAAACAAAGCATTATAAAATCCGCGATTTTAGCATGATTAATACATTTTCAAAGGATACATTGCACTTCAGAACCGAGTTTAAAGGCGGAAAAAGAGGGAATGATTTCTACAATCTGAATTTTTACCATACCATAAATAAAGAGAATAATAACGTAATTGGATTTAATAAATCGGAACTTCAGTTCAAAGATTATCTATGGTTTTTAAACGAAAAAGAAGATGGAGAAAAGAGCAAAATTGTCTTCGATAAAAAGCTCAGCAACTTTTCGTTTAAGGATTTGATTATCTCTCACGGAAATCAAAACATCAATCTTGTTGGCGTCTGGAATGGTAAAAAGGAGAAGGATTTTCAACTTACCTTTGACAATGTAAATCTGAATAAGGTCACGCCCGATGTGGAGAAATTTAAATTTGACGGAAACCTTAACGGTGTTATTAATTTCAAACAAAACAATACCGTTTTTCAGCCTACTTCAACATTGCAGATTGATAGTTTAAAAGTCAATGACATTGCACTTGGCAAAATGAATCTGGACATTAAAGGAGACGAAACGCTGCGTAAATTTCACTTGAATTCAAATCTGGAAAATCAAAATGTGGAAGCTTTTAGCGCCAACGGAAATATTCAGATTAGTGATAATAAAACCTTATTGGACATTGACCTGAATTTCGACAAATTCAACCTTGGGGTTTTAGGAAAAATAGGCGGCGATGTTATTACGAACATTCGGGGATTTGCTTCAGGAAGTGCCCGAATTGATGGCGATATCAATAATCTTGATTATAACGGAAGGTTGTTTATAAACGAAGCGGGACTAACTATTCCGTATCTGAACACCGATTATGTGTTTGATAATAATTCGGCTGTAGATGTTACCGAAAACAAATTTATAATCAGGGAAACCAATATTACTGATACAAAATTTAATACCAAAGGAAGTATAAGCGGATTTATTAAGCACAAACAATTTGGCGACTGGCAATTGGATTTGTCTATTTACACCAAACGACTTTTAGCTCTGAATACCGTCGATCAGGAAGATGCGGCTTATTATGGAAAAGCTTTTATGAATGGTTCCGCCAGCATAAAAGGACCAACGGGCAATTTAATGATAAAGGTTGATGCTGAATCTGCTAAGGGAACTGATATTAAAATTCCGATAAACGATGCCGAAGCTGTGGAAGATAGCAAATACATACGTTTCAGAACTCTCGAAGAAAAGAAGAAAAAGAAAGGCGAACAGGTAGCTCAGTCCAAAAATTACAATGGGCTCGAGCTGGAATTTAATTTTGAGATTACGGAGATTGCCAATGTGGAAGTAATCCTAAATAGGGAAAATGGTCACGGAATGAAGGGGAAAGGAAACGGAACGTTGCTCTTTAGGATTAATACCTTAGGGAAATTCGAAATGTTTGGTGATTTCTCAGTAGTATCGGGCTCGTATAATTTTAAATATGGAGGATTAATAGACAAAAAATTTGACGTAAGAAAAGGCGGTTCCATAACCTGGACAGGAGATCCAATGGCTGCTGTTTTAAATCTGGAAGCAGTTTATAAAACCACGGCAAATCCTGCGGTTCTGATTGATAATCCATCGTTTAATAAGAAAGTAGATGTGGAAGTTATCATTGGGATTAAGGGAGATTTGACCAACCCTGAACCGGATTTTAATATCAACTTCCCAACAATAGGGAGCTCACTAAAATCAGAGATTCAATACAAACTCGATGATAAGGATACGAGACAAACCCAAGCGTTATACCTGCTTTCTACAGGTAGTTTTTTGAGCCCGGAAGGAGTGACACAAAGTCAGTTATCCAATAATCTATTTGAGAAAGCCAGTAGCCTTTTCAGCGATATATTTTCAGGCGATAATGATAAGATTTCTATTGCACCCGAATATATTGTTGCCGATAGAACACCCGGTCAACAAACGGATGGACGGATTGGAGTTACCGTTTCCTCAAGGATAAACGATCGGATTACCGTTAACGGAAAAGTTGGTGTTCCTGTTGGAGGTATTACAGAAACAGCCATAGTTGGCGATCTTGAAGTGCAATACCGTGTAAACAGGGACGGTACGCTTAACCTGAGGGTATTCAATAAAGAAAACGACATCACTTATATCGGACAAGGAATTGGCTATACGCAAGGAATTGGTATGTCTTATGAAGTTGACTTTGATACTTTTAAGGAATTGGTAAACAAAATATTTAAAAATGCCAAACTGGAAAAGGTAGATTCCAAAAATGTCAACGAAGTACACGATTCAAGTTTGTCACCGGATGGTATACAAATTAAGGATAAAAAAGACAAGAAAAAGGACGACACTAAGCCAAATCAAGACGCAATCCCAACCGAGGATTAACGTTCAAATTCATTCAGGACATTCATAACTAATAAACTTATCAACGAAAACGATTGAATTTCACCCAATTTATTAATATAACAATAATATGGGTCAAACAATGGTTCTTGTTTGCTAATTTTACATTTTAATACTAAAAAAATGTCAAAAACCATAAAAAAAATAGGCGTGCTGACTTCAGGAGGAGACTCTCCCGGAATGAATGCAGCCATCCGTTCAGTGGTTAGAACCTGTGCTTATCATCACATTGAATGTATTGGTATATACAGAGGTTATCAGGGAATGATTGAAGGAGATTTTAAGGAAATGGGGCCACGAAGCGTCAACAACATTGTAAACAAAGGAGGAACTATCCTAAAGTCTGCAAGGTCAAAAGAATTCATGACCGTTGAAGGCAGGCAGAAAGCACATCAGAATTTAATCAACTCCAATATCGATGCTTTAGTGGTTATTGGCGGTGATGGTTCTTTTACGGGTGCCGAAGTCTTTAATAATGAATTTGGTTATCCCGTGATGGGAATTCCGGGTACAATTGACAATGATATTTTTGGAACAAGCCACACATTAGGTTTTGATACTGCGCTGAATACAGTTGTTGAATGCATCGATAAAATTAGGGATACTGCCAGTTCGCATAACCGTCTGTTCTTAGTTGAAGTTATGGGAAGGGATGCCGGTCACATTGCGCTGAATGCCGGAATCGGTGCCGGTGCTGAAGAAATCCTGATTCCTGAACAGGATTTAGGATTGGAACGTCTTTTAGAATCGTTACGCAAAAGCAAAGCTTCTGGAAAATCATCAAGTATTGTGGTTATTGCCGAAGGTGATAAAATTGGGAAAAGTGTATTCGAACTTAAAGATTATATCGAAGAGAATATGCCCGAATACGACATCCGTGTCTCGGTTTTGGGGCATATGCAACGTGGTGGGGCGCCGTCTTGTTACGACAGGGTTTTGGCATCGCGCCTTGGCGTGAAAGCGGTTGAGTCATTATTGGAAGGAAAATCCAATTTCATGGTTGGAATCTTAAATGATAAAGTCGCATTAACACCATTAGAGAATGCCATCAAAGGCCATTCAGAAATCGACAGGGAATTGCTGAGGGTTTCTGATATTATGTCAACATAAAGGGGATTCGGTTATTTGGTTATTCGTTGATTCGATAACACACAAATAACCGCATAACCACATTAACAAATAAACAATAATAGAATGTCAAAAGTAAAATTAGGAATAAACGGTTTCGGCCGAATTGGAAGAATAGTATTCAGGGAAACCTACAACCGTGATAATGTAGAAGTTGTAGCCATAAACGATTTATTGGATGTAGATCATTTGGCCTATTTATTAAAATATGATTCAGTACACGGACGCTTTGCAGGGAAGGTTGAAGTGAAAGACGGAAAGTTATTTGTAAACGATAAGCACATCAGGGTTACCGCTGAAAAAGATCCAAAAGCATTGAAATGGAATGAAGTTGGAGTAGATGTCGTTGCCGAATGTACCGGAATTTTTACCACGCTGGAAACAGCTCAGGCGCATATTACCGGTGGTGCCAAAAAAGTGGTTATTTCTGCGCCATCTCCCGATGCACCAATGTTTGTAATGGGAGTTAACCATACAAAAGCAACAGCAGCGGACACCATTGTTTCAAATGCTTCCTGCACCACAAACTGTTTAGCGCCATTGGCAAAAGTAATCAATGACAACTTCGGAATTGTAGAAGGTTTGATGACAACTGTTCACGCTACAACAGCTACGCAACTAACCGCTGACGGGCCATCCAAAAAAGACTGGAGAGGCGGGCGGGCTGCGAGCGTAAACATTATTCCATCATCAACAGGTGCTGCAAAAGCGGTAGGGAAAGTTATTCCTGAATTGAACGGAAAACTGACAGGGATGTCTTTCCGTGTTCCTACAGTTGATGTTTCAGTGGTAGACTTGACTGTGAAAGTGGCAAAAGAAACGTCCTATGAAGAAATCATGGCAGTGTTAAAAAAGGCTTCAGAAAACGAACTAAAAGGCATTCTTGGTTACACTGAAGACGATGTAGTTTCTCAGGATTTCGTTTCTGACACAAGAACTTCGATTATCGATGCCAAAGCCGGAATTGGTTTAAACTCCACATTCTTCAAGTTAGTTTCATGGTACGATAACGAGTATGGTTATTCAAGTAAACTGATTGACTTATCTGTTCATATCGCGAATTTATAATAGAAAAAAGATGAAGAGATGAGAGACAAAATGATTCTATGAAGAGTCTGTCATCTATTCGTCTAACTTTTCAATACCTTAAACATTATGAAATTATTAGTTGACAGTGGATCCACCAAAGCCGATTGGATTGCCATTGATAATAACGGAAAAGTACTTTTCACTACGCAGACACTGGGTTTAAATCCCGAGGTGCTGGAGAAAGCAGAAATTATCAATCGTCTCGACGACAAGTTTGATATTTCGCACAATAGGGACAAAGCCACCCATCTTTACTTTTATGGCGCAGGCTGCGGAACAGACCGAATGAAAAACTTTCTGACAAAGGTGTTTCAGGAATATTTCAAGAAAGCGGTCGTTTCCGTTTTTGAAGATACCTATGCTGCCGTGTATGCAACCACTCCAAAAGGCGAAGAGGCGATAGTTTGCATCCTGGGAACAGGCTCAAACTGCAGTTATTTTGATGGAAAAGTATTGCATCAGAAAGTGCAATCGTTAGGTTACATTGCCATGGATGATTGTTCTGGAAACCGCTTTGGAAGACATCTGATACGCGGATATTCCTTTAACAAAATGCCAAAGGAATTAGCCCAAGAGTTTGAGGAAGAATACAATCTCGATCCGGATTATATTAAGAATAATTTATACAAGGAGCCGAATCCGAATGCCTATTTGGCAACTTTTGCAAAGTTTTTGATTAAGCACAAAGACACTGAATTTTGCCGGCAATATATCTATTCCGAATTGGAGGATTTTGTGGAAAACTACATTATGCAATTTGAAAATTATAAAGAAGTTCCGGTACATTTTGTAGGTTCCATCGCATTTTATCTGGTAGATGAACTGACAGAAGTATTAAACAAATACGGCATTAAAATAGGCAACGTCCTCCGAAGACCCATCGACGGTTTGATTGCCTATCACGTTTTAAATAAATAGCTTTATTTTTCATTCTCCGCTGAGGAGGGAATCCATAAAAAGGTCTGCTGAATAGCAGACCTTTTTATATCTGACAGAACCTTACTGCCGAATCCGATTTAACATGAGGTTATGTAATAATTATTGAAAATCGTGTAAATCTTTACCGTTACTACTTATTGAAATTTGCCATAACAAATTAGATACAAAATGAAAGTCCTAAAACTACAGGTTCTATCAGGACCGAATGTATGGAGCAACTACAGAAAGAATTTAATACAAGTAAAAGTCGACCTTGAAGGACTGGAAGATTATCCTACGGATAAAATGCCTCAGTTTACCGAAAAAATTAAAGAATTACTACCCGGACTGATAGAACATGAATGCTCGGAAGGTGTTCATGGTGGTTTCTTTATTCGTCTGGAAAGAGGTACATGGTTGGGTCACGTAATCGAACATGTGGCACTCGAGCTTCAGACGATGGCTGGAATGGAAGTAGGATATGGAAGAACAAGAGGCGCTCAGGAAAAAGGAGTATACAATATAGTTTTCGCCTATGAAATCGAAATGGCAGGACTTTACGCCGCAGAAGCATCTTTCAAGCTTGTGGAAGCATTAAGCAGAAACCTCCCTTATGACCCAACAGCGGATATTGAAGAACTGAAGCAAATCAAAAGAAAATACGGTTTAGGCCCAAGTACTAAAAGTATTGTAATGGAGGCGGAAAAACGCGGTATTCCATGGAAACGGCTTAGTAATAATTCTCGCATTCAGTTAGGGTACGGCAAAAACCAGGTTCGTTTTCAGGCAACCATTACCGCAAAGACATCAGCATCAGCAATTAATACTGCTGGCAACAAAGACGATACCAAACGACTGCTTTCTGCCGCTCATATCCCTGTTCCGGAGGGTGATATTTGTACGGGTGTGGAAGGCCTGATGGAAATAATAGATAATATTGGTTACCCTATTGTAATTAAGCCCCTTGACGGAAACCAAGGTAAGGGAGCTTCAATAAACATTAACAGTGACCAAAGTGCAATAGCCGCTTTTGAACACGCATTAACCTATGGGAAATATGTTGTGGTTGAAAAATATATAGAAGGCGATGATTACCGCTTACTGGTTATTGACGGTAAATTTTGTGCTGCCTCAAGACGTATTCCGGCTTGTGTTGTAGGCGACGGTATTTCCACGATAAGGGAATTGATAGAAATTACAAATAGCGACCCTCGAAGAGGAGATGCCCATGAATCTGACCTTACGAAGATAATACCCGATAACGATACGTTTAGGCAATTAGAAAGATCGGGCTATACAATTGAAAGTGTACTGCAAGAAGGCATCACTTTTTACCTGAAATCCACAGCAAACTTAAGTACCGGTGGAACTGCTATTGATGTAACTGATGAGGTATGTCCTGAAAACCGTTTTATAGCTGAAAGGGTTGCGGCCCTAGTTGGCTTAGATATCTGCGGGATGGATGTGATGGCAACTGCTATTTGCCGCCCATTGCGTGAAACGGGAGGGGCGGTGCTCGAGGTTAACGCTGCCCCTGGATTCAGGATGCATCTTTCCCCATCGGAGGGAAAATCCCGTAACGTAGCCACAGCGGTGGTAGATATGTTTTACCCGGACGGTGCACCAAGCCGTATACCCATCTATGCTATCACAGGTACAAACGGCAAAACGACAACCACGCGCTTACTCGCACATATAACCAAAAACGCTGGGTTTACTACAGGTTTTACAACTACGGATGGGATCTATATAGGAAACTATAAAATATGCGACGGAGATACTACGGGGCCTTTGAGTGCTGCTACCATCCTATCGGATCCCACTGTTGACTGTGCGGTTCTGGAAACGGCGCGTGGCGGTCTACTCCGCAGCGGACTTGCGTTTGAAACATGTGACGTTGGAATTATCACAAATATAAGGGAAGATCATCTTGGATTGAATGATATTCATACCCTCCAAGATCTCGCGAAAGTTAAAGCGATAGTAGCACGCAGTGTAAGAGATTCAGGATGGGCTGTATTAAATGGCACAGATAAGCATTGTCTTGATATTGCAGCCGAATTAAGTTGTAATGTGGCGCTTTTTGCATTGGATGAAACTACCAACGCCATTCAGGCACATATAAATAGAGGAGGAACAGCAGCAGTGCTAGACGGAAACGAGATTTTTATTCTCGAAGGCCACCAAAAAACCTTTCTGGCAAACCTCGCGGATATTCCATTGGCGGCTGATGGACTGTGTTCTTTTATGGTTGAAAACGTATTGGCATCGTCTTTAGGAGCATATACTGGCGGAATTGAATTGGAATGTATTCGTCAGGCGTTGCAGACTTTTATTCCAAGTTATGAGCAGACACCCGGAAGAATGAACCTCTTTGAAATGGATGGTTATCGGGTACTCGTTGATTATGCCCATAATCCACACGGCTTGACCGCGCTCAAAGGATATCTCGATACTATTCAGGCGGTACGGAAAATTGGAATTATTGCTGGCGTAGGTGATCGACGTGATCAAGACATTATTGAGTTTGCCGAAATAGCTGCGGGAATATTTGACCATATCATTGTACGCCAGGAACACAGCCTTCGTGGCAGAACAATCGATGAGATAAATGAACTTATAGTAAAAGGCATTCAAAAAATTAATCCCAACGCAAAAATCGACCTGGTCCCAGATGAAGTTGAAGCGGCAAAATACGCACTCTCTATTGCTGAAAAAGGCGATTTTGTAGTAGCACTAAGCGATCAATACAACCAGGTAATCGCGGTTATCAAGGATGAGCTTCAAAACACCAGGCCTATAGCCATAATGGATGCAGCCGAGCTTACAAATTCGATAGCAAGCTAACGACGGTTTTACTAAGCAGCCACTTCTAGTTTCCTCTTGCAGATCTTACTAAGTAAATCAGCATTGACGAACCCAAATACGTAAATGCGAGAGTTCCAATGAAATGCATCATGAGTTAACCTCGAAGTGTCAAACTTTGTGCTTTTACTTTACATTTGCAAAAACATCACTCATGGAAATTGCCATAATTGCGCACGATGCGAAAAAAGCTGACATGGTTCAGTTCATTAATAAAAACAAACATCTTTTAGAAAAAGAGCATATCAACCTTATTGCTACCGGAACTACCGGAAGTAAGGTAGAAGCCGTCGGTATTAAGGTAAAGAAAATGCTTTCCGGTCCAGAGGGAGGTGATGCCCAAATTGCGGCGCGTGTCGCTGAAGGGAAAACCAAAATGGTACTCTTCTTTAAAGACCCAAATTCCAGCCACGCCCACGAACCCGACATTAATATGCTGATTCGGATTTGTGATGTTCACAATGTGCCTTTGGCTACCAATGAAGCGACTGCGCAATTGCTATTGTTGGGACTCGATGAACTAAGGTAGATTCCATTCTAGTTTCTTAAACTTTCATACACTACAAGTGCTTATATTTTACTATTTTACCCTTGACAGTTTTAACATATCAAGTCTAAAAACCTTTAATTATATAATAACGAGCACCCTATTATATAACACATTTTTCTTTGGTTGAATTAAATTTGGAGTAAGACCCCTTTTAATTCTTTCATTATGCCAATAGTCAACATCCACCAAAAATTAACCCCCTGCCTTTGGTTTGATTCAAATGCTTGGGAAGCAGTAACCTTCTACACTACTATTTTCAATAATGTTGAGAAAGGAAAAATCTCCTATTACGGACCAGATATGCCCATGCCTCAGGGCAGTGTATTGACAATTCAGTTTCAGATTGAAGGACAGGAGTTTCTCGCGCTCAACGCGGGGCCTCAATTTAAATTCAACGAAGCTGTTTCGTTTATGATAAACTGCGATACCCAGGACGAGATTGATTACTATTGGAACAAACTGACAGAAGATGGCGGTGAAGCAAGCGTTTGTGGCTGGCTTAAAGATAAGTTTGGTCTATCATGGCAGGTAGTTCCTGCGACATGGGGAGACATGGTAGCCGACAACGATACCAAAAAGGTTAACAACGTAATGCAGGCGATGATGAAAATGAAGAAGCTCGACATTGCGAAGTTAGTGCAAGCCTATAGCGGAAACCCTGACGTCATAAAACCCTAAAAAATAAAGCTATGGAAAAGATAAATCCCGTAGTGCATTTTGAAATGCCAGCATTAGACAGAAACCGAATGTCAGTTTTCTATGCCAATGCATTTGGCTGGAAAACGCAGATGCTTGGGGAAGATATGGGCAATTATGTAGTAGTGACCACTACAGAAACAGACGATGATGGAATGATTAAAAATCCCGGTAGCATCAATGGTGGCTTCTTTCCAAAGAATGAGGAAACGCCTGATCAATACCCTTCATTGGTAATTGGTGTTGAGAATATTCGTGAGGCGATGGACAACATCATGGCCGCAGGAGGCACCCTGCTTGGCGAACCGGCAGAAATTAAAGGTCACGGATTGCATTTATCGTTTTATGACACCGAAGGAAATAAGGTGAGCATCATTCAGCCTACTATAAAAATGCCATCTTCGGGAAAATGAGAACTTTAACCCCCATATTATTTATGATTGTCGCATCCTCCTGTAGTCCAAGAGAGAACTTCAAAATGGCTTCTGGTAATAGTATTGACATTATTGAAAGGGCAAAACCTATAGTGGAGGATAAGAATATCAATACCCAACTGCGAGACACTATTAAGATGTTGGAGCAAGATGAAAAAGGAACCTACAGTGCTATAGGAATAATTGACTCGACACACCCCCGAATCTATGTGAGGTTTAAAAATGAGTTTACCGGAAATTTGTATGCTGTAATCACGCCACTCGGGGGTGAAGGAAACATCCGTTTTGATCAAATCCTATTTCCCGATAAAACTTCTGATGGTCCATTTGGGAGAGATATAACGCTGGAACTTAAACAAACAGGCAAACACACTTTGATAATTAGTCATTCCTTAATGGCAGAGCAGCCCTATAAAGGAAAATTTAGTATTAAGCTTCAGGTGGCAGAGAAATAGCATACTTTTGCCATACGAAGGATTCGCGCAGAAGTGTTGGAATATTCATCATACGATTAAAATGAGAATGCTTGTCTTTTACAACAAGCATTCTCAAAATCAACCTTAAAAGTTTTATTTTTTGACCACTAAATCCATTCCACATTTGGGGCATTTTCCAAGTTTGTCACTAGTTACTTCGGGGTGCATCGGGCACGTGTAAGTCATAGCCATAGTGTGTTTTTTGGTTTTCATTTTTTTGGTTTTCATCATCATTGAGCATTTATCCATTTTACCATTCATGTCTATGCAATGTCCTTCTTTCATTGTCATTTTTTTACCGTCTTTCATTACGCATTCTCCATTAGTCATGCAGGTAGTACCGTTTTTCATTTTCATGTCTTTGGTCATAGGCATCGTTTTACCATCTTTCATGCACATCATTTTACCGTCTTTCATCATGCAACAATCTTTCATCATTGCTTTTTTTGTTTTAGTTTGTGCGTTAGTGTTACTTGCTGTAAGTGATAGTGCTATGAGTAGCATTACAGAAAACATTCTCGCAATCATTTTTGTATTTTTCATAATATTAGATTTAATTTTATTCAGTTGCGCTGTTTCTCGCTCTTCAGATTGCTGTTACCCAAATTATTTTATAAATTATTTCGTGATAAAGGTGACTTAACTAGTTCCATACACTATTACGTTATTCTTACTAATGGTTACATAATTCTCACGTATTCTTTAATAATTCAGATTTACACCAAACCCGATACCCATATCATTATCATAATGGGCTGTAACTCCCGAGTTTCTTGTGAAAATATATTTTAGTGGGAAAGCAAGGTTTCTGAACCTACTTTTTCTGCTACCATCACAAATGATTTGTTACCGTTGATTGTTCCGGCTGCTACCGGAATGCAGATTTGTTTTGGGGTGTTGCGAGTTGATTTTGATGTCGGAACTTCTAAGTTTACCAGTGCTATTATATCAATTGATGCTAACTCTAGTAGTACTAGTTTTACCCTGACGCCTCACCCGCTACCAACCGTAGATGGAGTACGTATTGCTGTGCTACAGGTGCGGTATTATCAGGAAGTGAATGGGGAAATGTTTTTGTTGAATGAATTGAAGGAGCAAGAGGTTGAGGTTGTTGGGGTTTATTAAGTACAAGGTTGCAAAACCACACGAAAGATTCACTCCGTCGAATTTCATTTCGTGCATTAGCAAGGTTCATGATGATGAAAAGCAAAAAATGACGACTAAAAACACACTGTGACAATGGGTTTATGATTGATGAACCCCTAAGTATGATCCCGAAAAATGCTCCAAATGCGGAATGAATTTTGTAGCGAAGAAATAAACATACACAAATAATTGGCGAACAGATCATCTTATTGTTCGTCTTTTTTTTGAAATTAAAAAACCTTACTTTTACGCTTGTGAAATTATTAACCCTAATATTATCATGCTATAATATCACTTTCATGTATGCCTTGTGCAGCTGGAGAGTCAACTAGCTCTGTTTGCTCTTAATTCGTGCAAGAACAATTCCAGCGAAACTAAAAAGAAGAAGTCATTACCGAAACAAAAAAGTCAATCTATCGTTCATTTTAAAGATGCCCAAATAGGCTATCAGATTAGAATTAGGCGGTTTTGAAAATAAAATCTAACCTCTTCCTTAAAAATCAATGGTAAACTTTCTTTGCCTCCCAAATATCAGGCACAAGTAAGTATTTTGAGTGGTGGAATTGTAAAAAATATTCATGTACAAGAAGGCGAGTTTGTAAAGGCTGGCAAAACATAGCTACTATAATCAATACAGAAGTTCTACAACAAATAAAAGTAAACCTAGGAACAACAGATTTAGGTTACAGCGAGGTAAAAACAATTGATGAAATTTCTGCCAATGCTAAAGTTGTAATCAAAGGAGCGTATTATTTATTATCAGAATTAACTAAAGGTAGTAGAGAAGAATAATTAAATTATGTTATAGTAATTATGGAAAATAATAAATCACATTGGGAAAATGTTTTTGCTACAAAACAACCCTATGAAGTCAGTTGGACACAGAAATATCCAAAAACTTCTATGGATTATTTAGACAATTTGAACTTATCTAAAACCGCCAACATTATTGATGTTGGTGGTGGCGAGAGTAATTTGGTTGATGCATTGTTAGAAAAAGGATATGAGAATATTTGGGTATTGGATATTTCAGAATGTGCTTTGGAAAGAGTAAAAAAACGGTTGGGAAGCAAAGCGGATAAAGTACATTGGATAGTTTCTGATATTACGGAATTCATACCCAAGGTAACATTTGATTTTTGGCACGACAGAGCCGTTTTTCATTTCTTAACAGAAGAGGAAAGTATCAATAAATATGTTGCTATCATTGGGAATTCAATAAATCAAAACGGGAATTTTCTATTAGGCACTTTTTCGGAAAACGGACCTTTAAAATGTAGCGGTTTGGAAATTAAACAATATTCAGAAAATACGATGAAGCAAACTTTTAACCAAAGTTTTCAAGCTGTGAAATCTTTCACAGAAAATCATACAACTCCTTTCGATACCATACAAAATTTTCAGTTTTGTGGATTCAGAAAGAGATAACAAAGAAATAATTTTTGATACAAAATAAAACTAATTTAAAGCAAATTCTGTTTTTGGAGATTTCTTTATTACGCTGCACTCCATATAATTAGGCTTTGCCTCGGGCCTTTGTTCTTTGTTCTTTGTTCTTTGTTCTTTGTTCTTTGTTCTTTTTACAAATGCCGTACTTTTTCCTCCTCCATATCCAATTGATGCAAATGGCGGCGAACGATTCCCTCGTCCAGATTCCCATCCTTCCGGTTCTTTTGCAGTAACCATTTCCGTTGTTTGCGCAGGATGTTGAGGTAGATGATTTTACCATCGGCGGTCATTTCGGTGTCCTCGGTAAGCATTTTACTGGCTTCCCATTTGTCAGCTATTTTCTGCAGTAGTGGCTGTTCTTCTAATGCCTTTCCATATTGGTCTTTTAGCTGCTCGAGTGCGAATGCAGCCATTTCGTATTTTATAAGTTTGTATTGCTGTTGCTCTTCGGCTTCCTGTTCTGGGGTCATCATCTCCAGCCTGCGTATGAAGTAGGGCAGCGTTAATCCCTGCAAAATCAATGTAAGCAGTATTACCACAAAAGTGATAAATAGAATAAGGTTCCGTTGCGGGAATGGATTTCCATTATTTAAGTATTCGGGAATCGATAAGGCTGCTGCCAAAGATACCACGCCACGCATTCCCGTCCAGCCAATGATAAACGGCCCTTTTATTTCGGGCTTAGCCGAATCAGCTACCGGGATAAACTTACGTATCATCAAAGTAGTGATTACCCCTCCGTAAGCTGCCAGCATCCTTACTACGACTAAAACCAGTGTAACCAACATACCATAACCAATCGCAGAGTTAAAGCTCACGCCTTCCTTTTCAAGTCCGGCGGTGACGGCGGGGAGCGAAAGCCCAATTAACGTAAATACCAGTCCATTCAGCACAAAAATAAGGCTCTGCCACACATTATAGCCCCTGACCCGAGAGGCACTCGACAGGAAGGAATGCCGGTTGTTGGATAAATAAAGCCCCGCACTCACCACAGACAATACTCCCGAACAATGGGCTTCCTCTGCGGTTAGATAAATAATGTAAGGCATTACGAGGGTGAAGACAATATCCATATTGGCATCGGTAGGAAGGTATTTGTGTAGTTTCATAAAGATCAGTCCAATCAGCAGCCCAATAGCAATACCGCCAAGAACCATCCAGGAGAAACTAAAAACTGCTTTCGAAAAGATAAACTGGGTGGTGCTTACCGCCACTAAGGAAAACCTAAAGATAATAAGTGAGGAAGAATCATTTAAAAGGCTTTCCCCTTCGAGTATGGAAGATATAGTTCGTGGGACCTTTACAAACTTTAAGATGGCACCCGCACTCACCGCATCGGGAGGGGAAACAATACCGCCTAACAAAAAGCCCAGCGCGAGTCCGAAACCGGGTATAAAATAGTCCGCCACCAGGGCAACAGTAAAGGCGGTCAGGAATACCACCACAAAGGCGAAGCTTAATATAATCCGACGCCAGTGCCACAGTTCTTTCCATGAGATTGCCCAGGCTGCTTCATAAAGCAGCGGTGGGAGGAAGATTAAAAATATAAACTCCGGATTTATTTTTATGTTGGGAATCCCCGGAATAAAGCTAATCAGTAATCCCGCAACAATCAATAGGATAGGGTAGGCCACCTTAATCTTATCGGCAATCATCATAATAAAGACAATGGCGAAGATGAGGATTAGGTAGAAGGGGAAGCTGTTTAGCATTGTTGGTGTTGGTTTTCTGTTGTCTGTTTTCTGTTGTCTGTTATGTGTTGTCTGTTATGTGTTGTCTGTTAGTTAAAATTAAAAACTGACAACTGAGAACCAATAACTGTCACTTATTTCACAGCTGTCATCGAAATCTCAACATTCACGCCTTTTGGTAAACCTGCCACCTGAACGGTTTCCCTTGCCGGCGCAGTCCGCTCGTCAAAGTAACTTCCGTAAACGTTATTGATACGGGCAAAGTCGCCCATATTCATAATAAAGATGGTCGTTTTTACTACGTTGTCAAAGTCCATGTCGGCAGCTTGGAGAACGGCTTTCATGTTTTCCATGACCTGTTTGGTTTCGGTTTCTATATCGTCAAGAACCAATTCCATCGTTACAGGATGCAGTGCTATCTGCCCTGAAGTATAAAGGGTGTTGCCAATCAAAACCGCCTGATTGTAGGGACCTATTTGGGCGGGGGCTTTGTCTGTGTATATTATTTTTTTCATGATTATTTGTTATTAGTTATCGGTTGTCAGTTTTCGGTTATCTGTTATCGGTTAATTAAATTGAGAATTGAAAACCGACAACTGACAACTATTTCAAAGTCCGGTCCGTCTGGTTTCGTTTATCCCATTTGATATCGCTCAAAACTCCTGCTTTTATTCCGATGAAGAATCCCCAATAGGGGTTATCTCCAAAAGGTACCCAGTTGAAGTCCATTCGCCAGCTCAGCAAATCCCTTTCAAACCGAAGCTGCGTAAAGGTAACGCCTTTCTGTACAAAATCATAGCCTGTAGAAACGCCAATTTTCCATTTGGGCGTCAAATCGGTATTCATGGAAACCATCACCGAGTTTCCGGTTATTTTCTTCTCGCGGTTATTATTGGAAAACGTCAGCGAATAGGCGAGGTTCATATCCCAGGGGAGTTTGTATTTAAAGAATTCCGTGGGGGGTTCCGATTCGGTGGCATCCTCCTTAAACTGGCTTTGCCGCCTGTCGCTTAAATCGGTATTGCTTCCGAATAAGTCATCCTCACGGCCACCGTTTCTTTCTCCCTGTGTATTTTTCTTTTCGCCATCCTCAAGATCCTTACTTGAAAAAGCATAATTCAAAGTCATATTGGCACTGGTCATTCTGAACAAACTTCCACCGTTGTCAATGTTCCAGGTATTGATTCGTTTTCCGGAATTGCTTATGGCATAGGGGTCGAGTGTCATACCAAAATTGACATTCATTTTCTGTTTGAAGAATTGTGTTCCGCCACTAACGCGCATAGGTGACCATTTTAAGGAATCGGCTGTAATATCATAACTTGTCGAGAAATTCAAATTGTTCAGCAACATTACTTTCCTCGGTTCTGTTTTGGTTGAATCCTTGTCGGTTACTTTGGCTTCAAACGTATTACTCAAATTGAAACCTAAATTATTGGACATATTTTTTCCCGGTGCGCCAAAAATCCCCTTGTCGAACCGCGTGTACTCTTTTATCATGGTTCCGCTTCCGTCAGCGTCGTAGGTGTCATAGTATTTCGAAAAACTTGGTGTGTAGCTATAAGAAACATTCGGGCGCATCACGTGTCTGATTGCCTTTATTTTTTTGGTTTCACCGAAATTAAACGTCCCATAAATAGTTGTTCCCAATCCGGCGGAGAATGAATACGTCCTGAAGGCATCAAATCCCTGTACATCGGTATCAACAACAGCGTTCCGTGTTGGATTAAATTGACGTTTGATGGTTTTTAGATACCACACTTCATTGTAATTCATCGAAGTAGTAGCACTAAGGTATTTAAAAACCTTGAAATTCGTACTCAATGGAATGCTGTGCTGGAAGCCAACCCTCGCATCCCTGAACATTTGTGGTTTAAAGAAAAGTGAATCGGTTGTCTCAATCCGGTTTTCGCCTCTTAGGTTATATTGCAGATTAATATTCTTAAAAAAGCCTTTTTTCAAACCGTCTTTCGGAGCAAAAGGATATATCCTGTCAACGCTTAATGTCATCGTTGGCAAGGTCATACTGATTTGTTCTGTATTTGTGTTTTGTGAATGCGTCGCTGCCAGTGTTAAATTTACCTGAGGCACTGAGTTGAATGTTTTGGAATAGGAAATAGATGAACTTAACGTATTGTTCAATCGAGAACCTACATTACTTTGATTAAGGGAATTGATAAAATATTTACTAGTTCCGAGGTTTACCGCAGCCGAAAAGCGAGAGTTGGGGTTTGACTTAGCATCTTTAGTATGTGACCATTGTATGTTGTAATTATTACTTCTCCTATAGTCAAGATAACCTCTTTCACTTTCGATAATGTTCTCAATCCTGATATTTACATTCCCAGAAAACTTATATTTCTTAGCACACGAGGATTCGAAGCGCATGGCATAACTTCCGTTGGTGTAATAATCGCACAAAACCGCGAGGTCGTAATTATCGCTTAGCGCGAAATAATACCCTCCGTTTTGCAGTGAAAAACCTCTGGTGTTGCTATCGTTATAACTCGGAATAATTAATCCGGAACGGGCTTTTTCAGTCATTGGAAAGAAGGCAAAAGGTAAAGCCAGTGGCGTTGGTACATCAGCGATAACCATATTGGTAAAACCAACCACCACTTTTTTCCCTGGAACCAGTTTTACCTTATTGGTCTTGAAGTAATATTCGGGGTCGTCAATATCTTTGGCTGTAGTAAAACGGGCGTTTTTCATAAAGTAGACGGAGTCGTTTTCCTTTTTGGTGACTTCCGCCTTTACTTTAAACTCACCCTGATCTGTTCTTGAATTCCAGACCAAAGCTTTTTTAGTTTTATAATTAAACCGGATTGAATCGGGCTCCACAACATTATTTCCTTGTTTAAAAACCGGTCTTTGGGTATAGGCACCTGTTGAGTCTTTTATTCTTCCGGCATAGACTTCGTTTTTATTGTAGTCAATGACGATAATCCCCGATTTAAGTTCTATATCCTGGTAATAAACTTCGGCTTTGTTGTAAAGCGTAATTAGCTTTTTCTTTTGGTCAAACTTTTCGTAGTCAACTGCCTTTCTTTTAATCTTACTCTCAAGCAATGGCTTTTTCTTAAGCGAATCGGTTACTTTAACTTCGATGAGTTCAGGTTTAGGTAAAGTATCATTTACGGGCTTAGTTTCCTGATTCTTAGACGGGAAAGAATTGGTTTTTTTTGGCAAGTCTTGTGAATATGTTTTTAGGTTTCCCAGTGTTAGGAAAATTGTTAAAAAAACGATATAAAATAAGTTTCTTTGCAAAGGTTTAATGCTATTTTTGTAGAAATATGGCCTGATTTTTGCCGAGGCAAACTTAAACAATATTTTCGGTCAAAAATACGGAAATATTAGTTTTATACCCTTTCGGTTTTAATTAAAATTAACTTTTACATTCTTATGAATACTTATAGATACAGCAAAGTTCTACTAACGTTATCTTTCTTCTTTATCATTTCGCAAAGCTATGCGCAATCAAAATTCAAGGTCACCCTTGATGCCGGTCATGGAGATCATGATTATGGTGCTGTATATCACGGACATATTGAAAAAAACATCGCTTTGGCAGTAGTGTTGAAAGTGGGTAAGTTATTAGAAAAAAATTCCGGTATCGAAGTAATCTATACCAGAAAAGGAGATCAGTTTATTGATTTGGTGGAACGCGCTAATATTGCCAACAGGGCTGATGCCGATATTTTTGTGTCGATACACTGTAATGCCAATCCGAACAATGCTGCAGATGGCTGTGAAACTTATGTAATGGGTATGTCAAAAAATGCTTCCAATCTCGAAGCGGCAAAACGTGAGAACTCTGTTGTAACATTGGAGAAGGATTATAAGCAGAAATATGAAGGTTTTGATCCAAAATCTCCCGAGTCATTCGCCGGAATCATTATGGCACAGGAGTTATATTTAGATCAGAGTATCGCTTTGGCAGGAAAGGTGCAAGGACAATTTATTCAGTTAGGCAAAAAAAGCCGTGGTGTAAAGCAGGCGCCCTACATGGTTTTGCATAAAGCCTACATGCCAAGGGTTTTGATAGAAATGGGTTTTATTTCCAATCAGGCTGAAGGTTCAAAATTAGACTCAGAAGACGGTCAGCAGGAAATTGCAGAATCTATAGCCGATGCGATTATCAGTTACAAAAAAGAATATTTTGGTGCTAGTGACAATGATACAATGATTAAACCATCGCAAAAAATGGAACCTGTAAAAGTGCCTGATTCCATTGTAAAAAAACCAACGGTGAAAGCTCCTGAAGTTAAAAAACCGGAACTAAAGCAAGAACCAAAACCGGAGACCAAACCAGAAGTTATAACCTCCGGAATTGCATCATTCAAAGTCCAGCTATCGGCAAGTGGAAAAAAATTGGAGCCAGTTCCAGCTAATTTCAATGGTTTGAGTAATATTTCCATTGCTTCGGAAGGAAATCTATACAAATATATGTACGGAGAAACTACCAACTATGAGGAAGCCAAACGATTATTATCCGAAGCCAAAGCCAAAGGATATTCCTCTGCCTTCTTAATTGCTTTCAAAAATGGTAAGAAAGTATCGGTTCAGGAAGCATTAAAGCAATAATAATAAGGAGGTTTAATTATTTATTTTAACTTTGCCAAAAAATTTTTACATTGAGAATCACTAGAGAAATCAAGACAGCAATTTTAGTAATTGCATCAATTTTATTATTTATTTGGGGTTATAGCTTTTTAAAAGGGAGAGATTTACTTACTGATTATAAAACATTCTACGTCCATTATGACAATGTGGAAGGCTTAGTTAATTCTGCACCGGTGACTATTAACGGACTTACCGTTGGAAAAGTCAGCGGTATCAAATTTTTGGATACGGCAGGTAAAATTGAGGTGTCCTTACAAATCAAATCAGATTTCGTTTTTTCAAAATCAAGTATGGCTTCTATCTATGAACCGGGATTAATTGGCGGTAAGCAAATTATGATCACCCCTAATTTTAAAGATAAAACGGTTGCTGTTTCAGGAATGACGTTGAACGGTGAGGTCAAACCCGGTTTAACATCTTTGGTTGCGGAACGGTTAACGCCGCTTCAGGAAAAAGTAGAAAAAATGGTGGTTTCTGCCGATGTACTTTTGAAAAATGTAAATACTATTTTGGATTCAGATACTAAAGCAAATCTGAAAAGCAGCATTGCCAACCTTGATGCTACTTTAGCTGAATTCAAAGTTGCTTCTAAATCGGTAAACGAAATTTTAGCAGATAATAAAGGAAAACTCAGCTCGGCATTGACAAATGTAGATAAGGCTTCGGCTAATTTCTCAAAAATGGCTGATTCTTTATCCAATGCAAATATTGGTAAAACTGTCAAAAAACTCGAAAAAACATTAGCTAGCGTTGATAAAATCATGGCAGATGTCCAAGCTGGGAAAGGGACTCTTGGAAAGCTTGCCAAAGACGAAACTATGTATGCCAACTTATCCAAATCATCCAAAGAATTAGAACTGTTACTACAAGATTTTCGTTTGAATCCAACGCGTTATGTAAATGTTTCCCTTTTCGGAAAGAAAAACAAACCGTATAAAGGCCCGGTAAACGATACTATCAAAAAGAAGTAAAACGTAAGCCAATGATGTATATCGACAACATACTTTTTGCTATCATCCTCATTTTGGGAATTGGTTTTTTTGCTAAAAACGTAAAGAAGCTAAAACGCAATATCAATCTGGGACATGATGTTAATCGTAATGATAATCCATCAGCACGCTGGGCAAATATGGCGATGATTGCTTTAGGACAATCCAAAATGATAAAAAGGCCGGTTGCCGGATTTCTTCATATTATAGTATATGCCGGTTTCATCATCATCAATCTGGAGGTTTTAGAAATCATGATTGACGGGCTTTTGGGAACGCATAGGATATTCTCTTTTTTGGGAGGATTTTATGGATTTCTTATAGGTTCGTTTGAAATATTGGCGGTTTTAGTTTTAATAGCTGTAATTGTTTTCTGGATTCGAAGAAATATTATACGACTGAAACGTTTTGCCAGTTCCGATTTGAAAGGTGCGCCTAAAAGAGATGCGGATACGATTTTGTATTTCGAAATAGTTTTGATGTCCTTGTTTCTGATTATGAACGCAACCGATTTGCATTTTCAGCACCTGAATTCCGGAAACGTAATTTCACAGTATATCAATCCTTGGTTTTCCGCATTAGATATTGCCCAGGTCGAAGCTATTGAAATGATTGCCTGGTGGCTGCATATCACCGGAATTTTAGTGTTCCTGAATTATTTATATTATTCAAAACATTTACATATTCTTTTAGCTTTCCCTAACACGTATTTCGCGGATTTGCATCCAAAAGGACAATTCGACAATCTCGAAAGTGTTACCAAAGAAGTAAAATTGATGATGGATCCCAATGCTGATCCTTTTGCTGCACAGCCTGTTGATGCTAGTTCGGTTCCGCAGAAATTTGGCGCTTCTGACGTGCAGGATTTGAATTGGGTACAATTGCTGAATGCGTATACCTGTACAGAATGTGGTCGTTGTACATCGGCATGCCCGGCAAATATAACCGGCAAAAAACTGTCGCCACGTAAAATCATGATGGATACGCGTGACAGACTGGAAGAGGTTGGAAGAAATATAGATAGTAATAAAGGAGTTTTTGTTCCTGATAATAAAGCATTACTGAATGACTACATTACGCCGGAAGAACTTTGGGCTTGCACATCCTGCAATGCCTGTGTGGAAGAATGTCCGGTAAATATAAGTCCGTTGTCAATTATCATGGATATGAGACGCTATTTGGTAATGGAACAAAGTGCGGCGCCACAGTCGTTAAACGCGATGATGACCAATATTGAAAACAACGGCGCACCTTGGCAATATAACCAACAGGACAGATTAAATTGGAAAAACGAAAACTAAATAATCTTATAACAAATTACCAAAAATGTGAGACTTGGGAATTTGTCAAATGAATGTGAAATAATAAAAAAGTAAAAAAATGAAAGCGGAAGACATTGACAAAACCTTGCAAAGTGTTACCCAAAACGGACAACATTTAAGTCCAATTTTACCCGAAGGCGTAAAGAACTATTTAATTGATATCGACGGAACTGTTTGTGACGATATTCCAAACGAAGAGCCTGAAAGAATGCTAACCGCAGAGGTTTATCCGGATGCGTTGGTAACCCTGAACAAATGGTATGACGAAGGTCATATTATATTTTTCTTTACTTCAAGAACAGAAGCTCACAGAGAATATACCGAGATTTGGCTGAAAAAACACGGCTTTAAATACCATGGAATCTTATTTGGGAAACCACGTGGCGGAAATTACCACTGGATTGACAATCACCTAGTAAAAGCTACGCGTTACAGAGGAAAATTTACCGATTTGGTTGATAAGGAAGTAACCATTCAGGTGTTCGATGACGAGCATCATGAGTAAATGATTCGGTTATATGTTGATTTGGTTATTTGTAACGAATCAACATATAACCAAATAACCGCATAAACATTAAAAAAATGTCAGAAGTATTAAATGTGCCAACCATGGCAGAAATGATGGCTCAAGGCAAGCAACCCGAAGTTTTGTTTTGGGTTGGTTGTGCCGGTAGTTTTGATGACAGGGCAAAGAAAATCACCAAGGCATTTGTACGTATTTTAAATCGGGCGAATGTTTCGTTTGCTGTTTTGGGTACGGAAGAAAGCTGTACCGGAGATCCGGCAAAACGTGCCGGTAATGAATTTTTGTTTCAGATGCAGGCTATGATGAACATTGAAGTCCTGAATGCTTACGAAGCCAAAAAAATCGTAACTGCCTGTCCACATTGTTTTAATACACTGAAAAACGAATATCCTGAATTAGGAGGGAAATACGAAGTTATCCATCATACAGAATTCTTAAAATCGCTTTTAGATTCCGGAAGACTAACGATTGAAGGCGGACAGTTCAAAGGCAAACGGATTACATTTCACGACCCATGTTACCTTGGACGGGCTAATAATGTTTATGAAGCCCCAAGGGATTTAATTCAGAAACTGGATGCCGAACTAGTTGAAATGAAACGTTCTCGTGCCAATGGTTTATGTTGCGGTGCCGGTGGTGCACAAATGTTTAAGGAACCGGAACCAGGAAACAAAGACATCAATGTGGAAAGAACCGAAGATGCTATGGAAACCAAAGCGGAAATTATTGCAGCTGGCTGCCCATTTTGCAACACTATGATGACTGACGGTGTAAAAGCCAAAGAACAGGAAGCAAATGTTAAAGTAATGGACATCGCCGAATTGATTGCAAACGCCCAAGATTTATAATACTCAAATTGTCACCCCGAGCATCGTCGAAAGGGTTAAAACCTAAATAAAATGCTAATTCCTTTTGAAAATTTACCCGAAGACTCTAAAATCTGGATTTACCCTTCCAACAGAAAATTTTCAGATGATGAAATGACTGAGATTGAAAATGATTTAAAAACCTTTGTCGAAAACTGGTCAGCGCACGGAACCGGCTTGGAAGCTTCATATCTGTTGAAATACAATCGATTTATCATTCTTGCTGTCAATCAGGAAGTGCAACCCGCAACAGGATGCTCTATAGATTCCTCTGTGAGTTTTATTCAAAATCTGGAACAAAAATATCAGGTTGATTTGTTGGATAAAATGAACGTAACGTTTAAAAACGGTGAACATATTGCGCATAAATCGTTGATTGATTTTAAACGAATGGCCAAAGAAAAAGCCGTAACGGCCAACACCATTGTTTTTAACAATCTGGTGAATAGTATCGAAGAATTTAACGAAAACTGGGAAGTTCCTGCCGGCGAAAGCTGGCACAGTCGTTTCTTTTAAGCCCTAAATTCTATGAAAAGGTTTTTATTCAGTATAGGTTTATGCACAGGATTGCTGTTCTTGATTACGAATTGTTCGTCATCAAAAGTCAGTAATCCAGTACCTGTGAGTACTCCTAAAACTGAAGTTATCGCTAATCAAGTTGCAGAACAACCTGATAACGAAACCTATATTCCAATTCCCAAAGCAGACCGAAAAAACTTTTTCCCCGAAACCGCACTCGAAACACATTGGGTAGATAGTATTTACAACCAAATGACTTTTGATGAAAAAGTAGGGCAGCTGTTTATGGTTGCGGCCTATTCTAATAAAGACACCATACACACAAACGCGGTTGAAAAATTGGTACGTGATTATAAAGTTGGTGGTCTAATCTTTTTTCAGGGCGGGCCAATGCGTCAAGCGCGGCTGACCAACAATTACCAATCGATGGCGAAAGTACCTATGTTTATTGGGATTGATGCCGAATGGGGTCTGAGTATGCGGATAGATTCAACTTTCTGTTATCCTTTCAATATGACTTTGGGCGCTATTAAGGATTTGAAATTGGTGGAAAAAGTAGGCGTTAGCCTCGCAAAGGAAAGCAAAAGAATGGGAATCCATTTCAATTTTGCCCCTGTGTTAGATATCAATACCAATCCTAAAAACCCAATCATAGGATACCGCTCTTTTGGTGAAAACAAAGTAAATGTAACCGAACACGCCATAGCACTAATGAAAGGTGCACAAGGTCAGGGCGTTTTTTCTACAGGAAAACATTTTCCCGGACACGGAGATACTGAAACCGATTCCCACAGTACGTTACCTGTTGTAAATGCTTCTTTGGATCATCTGGAAAAAGTGGAGTTGTATCCGTATAAACGTATGTTTGATGAAGGCTTAGTTTCTGTGATGGTGGCGCATCTGAATATTCCGAGTCTGGAACCAAGAGAAGGATATCCAACCTCTATTTCACCTAATGTAGTAACTAATTTGCTGAAAAACGAGTTAGGCTTTGACGGATTGATTTTTACAGATGCCTTAAATATGAAAGGTGCCAGTAATTTCAGAAAACCCGGCGATATTGATTTGGAAGCCTTTATGGCTGGAAATGACATTCTGCTTTTTGCAGAAAACGTGCCGCTTGCTGCAGAAAAAATATGCATGGCTTACCAGGACAGCCTTATTTCTGATGCAAGACTGGCACAATCAGTGAAGAAGATATTGCGGTATAAGTTCAAAGCAGGACTGAATAAATACAAACCAATTGAAGGCATCAATCTGTATAGCGATTTAAATCCGAAATCAAATGAATCCCTGCAGTATGAATTGTATGAAAATGCAGTTACGGTTGTAAAAAATGATGGTAACATTCTACCGATTAAAAATCTGAATCAAAAGATAGCGTATGTAAAATTGGGTGATGACACCAACAGTTCGTTCGTCACTACTTTAAAGAAGTATACTGAAGTTACTGAAGTTTCAGAAACGAATATTGATACCTTAATGACCAAATTAATCGATTATGAAACCGTAATTATTGGTTATCACAAATCGGATAAGACGTGGTGGAAATCACCTGAGTTGACAGTACCAGAATTGCAGATCATTGACTCAATTGCCTCAAAAAAGAAAGTGATTATTGATTGTTTTGCCAAGCCTTACTCACTATCAAGAATTTTTAATTTTGCTGAAATACCAGGCGTAATCGTTTCGTATCAAAATGGTGATATTGCTCAGCAAGTTTCAGCCGAATTGATATTTGGAGCCATTGGCGCAAAAGGACTGCTTCCGGTTTCTATCAACAACACATTAAAGGCTGGTGATGGAATCACAACGCAAAAACTTAATCGATTGGGCTTTGCAACTCCGGAAAGCGTCGGTATGAGTTCCGAAAAACTTAAGCAGATTGAAACCTATGCCCAAAAAGCCATTGATGGAAAAATGGCGCCAGGTATGCAGATTCTTGTAGCCAGGAAAGGAAAAGTCATTTATCAAAAATCTTTTGGAAAACAAACCTATGAAGGTGATGTAAAAGTTAAGAATAGCGATTTATACGATGTGGCATCAGTGACCAAAATGGTGGCTACTTTGCCTAATGTAATGCAGGTTTATGATCAAAAGAAAGTAGCACTCGAAACTACGCTTGGGGAAATGTTACCACTATTTAAAGGCTCTAACAAACAAAAAATTACGTTCAAGGAATTACTGTCTCATTACGGCAGAATGCAGGCATGGATTCCTTTTTATAAAGCGACTATAGATTCAACTACTAAATTGCCACTTGATAAATACTATCGAAAAATGTACAGCGAAGGGTTTACCAAACGCGTTTCCGATAGTTTGTATTTGCGCGATGATTATCATGACACCATCATGAAACAAATCATCCAGAGTCCGCTGATTGATAAAAAAGAATACAGGTACAGCGATTTTACCTTTATTATTCTGAAGCAATATCTGGAAAGGGTAATGGGCAGGCATTTGGACGAACTGGCTACCAACAATTTCTATAAATCCCTTGGGATGAACAATACACTTTATAATCCTTTAACAAGATTTGACAAAAGTGTCATTGCGCCAACCGAAATCGACACTTATTTCCGTCACGATGTGATTCAGGGTTATGTACACGACATGGAAGCCGCGATGGAAGATGGCGTTGGCGGGCACGCGGGAATCTTTTCGAATGCTATGGATATTGCCAAGATGATGCAGATGTATTTACAAAAAGGAAATTACGGAGGCATTCAATATTTCTCTGAAGCGACGTTTGCCGATTTTAATACCTGTTGGTTTTGTACCGAAGGAAATCGTCGTGGTTTAGGATTTGACAAGCCACAAATCAGTGGAGCGGGTCCAACATGCGGTTGTGTTTCAATGTCGAGTTTTGGGCATACGGGTTTTACGGGAACTATGGCCTGGGCTGACCCAGAAACTGATATTGTTTATGTTTTCTTATCCAACAGAACCTATCCTGACTCTAATTTGCCTAATAAACTTTCAAAAGAAAACATCCGCGAAGACATTCAGAAAGTCATTCAGGATGCGATTATAGAAAAATAAGGTTGGCCTGAACTTAAAATGCCAAAAACCCGAAAGCGGAGCTGTCACTAAACAAAATTCATTTTTTCCTTTAGGAAGCCAAGTAAATACAAGGCCTAAAAATGTACCTGATGAGTTTATCAACTCATCAGCATCAGTTGCGAAACTCATCAGGCTCAGTTAATAAACTCATCAGGATGAATTTGACGGATAATGCGGACAACTATTCCTTATCCATTAGTTCTTTCTTTTCGAAGAAAATATTCAACTGAAATTACTACAACTATCCCAATTAGGTAACACAAAATATCCGACCAGGAAAATGAAGTTCCAATTGCGGTTCTGGCAATTTTGGAATCCTGTAAACATAGCTTTTCTACAATATTCAGGTATTGAAGGAATTCTATTGTGAAGGCGAAGAGCAATACCAATAGTGCTGTTGGCAGAACTTTTGCTTGCAGAAAGGACTTTACAAAGCAATAAATCAGCATAACAACTAAAACATCGCCAAAGTACGGACGCACAAAACTGTCATGAACACACAGTGCAATTATTGCTTCGATAATGAAAAGTGATAGCGTTAATGCAAAATATTTTACATTGAATTGTATCCTATCATTCCTCACCATCATCCAGCTTAAATGGATAATCGCCAAAAAGAGCGGCGAGCTTTTTAGTTTGATAAGTCTTTCGGGTAAACTTATTAGACAGCACAATAATAGTAACTTTCTCTTTTCTTAAGTTGATGAAAGAAGAAGTATTTCCGTGCCACCAGCCGTTGTGATAATAAAAAGGTTCGCTTTTTTCAAACTCAGTCATTCTGATGCCTAAACCATAATTACGTATTCCTTTACTTTCATGGCTATAACCGGTATATATTTTTTTTATCAAATCAGAATTCAGGAAAAAAGGAGCATAACGCGCCTTGTCGAATTTTAATAAATCTCTCGGAGTTGAATAAATGTTTTTGTCGCCATAAATTCCATCAAGGTAATCAATTCCAATTTCTATATTATTTCCTTTATAAGATGGCGCAATAATGGAACGGTCTTTTACAATGTCAAACACAAAAGTATTTGTCATTCCAAGCGGTGCAAAAATCATCTCTTTCATTGCCTCAGGATATTTCAAACCCGTAACTTTTTCAATAACTAAAGCAAGCATTGCATAATTTGTGTTGCAATAACCAAAACCTGTATCGGTTGGTCTTTCCAAAGAAATCTGTTTATCTACCATAACCTTTACAATGTCTTCATTGCTAAGGGTTTCTTGTTTATCCCAATTGCCTTTTTCAAAAGTAAAGTAGGCATAATTTCTCATTCCGCTCCTGTGATTAAGCAGCGTTTGAATTGTCACCTCGGGATAAGGAAAGTTCTCGATGATGGTATTTACCTTTTGGTCAAGTGTGATTTTTTTAGCATCAATGAGCATCAGAACAGCCGTAGAAGTAAGGACTTTGCTGACGGAAGCAATATGTAAAGGCATGTCTTTAGAGATCATTTCGCCGGTTCTTTTATTGGCATAGCCCAAATAATTTTCATAAATTATCTGACCATTCTTTGCTACCAAAAAGGCTACGTTGTCATTTTTTTCGGGCCATTTTTTTTCAAAATACCGACTGACACCATATTTTTTATCATTGATATACGCGGAAGTAAGCTTAGGCAATTCTTCCCGCAAAGGAAGCATAATGGGAATCCCATTATTGTTAACCTTAATAATCGCCTCTTCATTCTTTTCCTGCTTAGAACAAGAAATCGTAAACAGGATAATGGCTAATAACTGAGTAGTATAGAGAGTGATTTTGGATGTCATTATAATAATATTGAAAAACAAATATAATTATTCATAAAGGGTATAAAGTTACTTTTTAAGAAAGCTATCAACAGGTTTTTCACAATTTTTTATGACAAATTTATAAAGATGTAGTAATCAATGGAAAGTATAAAACCGCTTCAACGTTATTTTTAAAAAAAAAGTTTTGAAAACGTTTTCGTTACCGTTACTTTTGGCATCACAAAAAAGCGCACATGAAGTTTGGCATTATTAAAGAAAGAAAAAATCCACCCGATAGAAGAGTAGTTTTTACTCCGGAAGAATTAGTCCGTTTGCAAACCGAGCATCCCGAAGCCTTTATAAAAGTGGAAAGTTCTGATATTAGGGTTTTTACTGATGATGCCTATAAAAAGGTAGGCATTGAGGTAGCTGACGATATTTCCGATTGTGATGTATTCTTTGGTGTAAAGGAGATTCCGGTTGATTATTTGATTCCGAATAAGAAGTATTTTTTCTTTTCGCATACCATTAAAAAGCAAATTCATAACCGAAAATTGCTGCAGGCCATTCTCGATAAAAATATTGAGTTATATGATCATGAAACTATCGTTGATGCAACTAACAGGCGCTTGATTGGCTTTGGCCGTTATGCCGGAATCGTTGGTGCCTATAATGGTTTCAGGGCATTCGGAATAAAATATGATTTATTCAATCTTCCTAAAGCCGAGACTTTACAAACGAAGGAAGATTTGATTGCGCGATTGAAAAGACAAACTTTGCCCAACATTAAAATCGTTCTAACCGGTCATGGTAAAGTAGGAATGGGCGCAAAAGAGATTCTTGACGGCATGAAATTAAAACAGGTTTCTCCTGAGGATTTCTTAAATAAAGTTTACTCACAGGCTGTTTACACTCAAATTGATGTTTTGGATTATAATAAACGATTAGACGGAAAAGCGCCAGAAAGCAATAATGATTTCTATAAAAATCCGCAAGATTATACCTCAGATTTCGAACGTTTTACTAAAGTTGCTGATGTTTTCATGGCAGGTCATTTCCACGGAAACGGTTCGCCCGATATTCTTACGCTTGAAATGCTTCAGGCTGCAGATTGCAAGATAAAAGTAGTAGCCGATATTTCCTGCGATGTGGACGGGCCAATTTCCTGCACCACAAGATCATCAACGATTGCGGAGCCATTTTATGGTTATTTGCCAATCGACAACAAAGAAGTTCCTTACACGCATCCTGGTTCCATAATGGTCATGGCTGTAGATAATTTGCCTTGTGAGTTGCCAAAAGATGCCAGTGAAGGTTTCGGTGAAATGTTTATGGAACATGTTATACCGGCTTTTTTCAATAACGATAAAGATGGAATTCTCGCTAGAGCCAAAATCACCGAAAACGGAAAGCTGACACCACGTTTTGCCTATCTTCAAGACTATGTTGAAGGGAATGGCATTCACAGTTGATAAGAATCTTAAGTTGATAACTATATAATAATCCCGATTCGTTCGGGATTTTTTGTTTTTAAAAGTTATTATATTTATCAAAATTATCTCTCATGAAAAGATTTGCCTTCATCGGATTACTGTTTTTAGGATTGCAGGTGCACTCGCAAAGTATTCAATCGCCTTCAAAAAAAATCACATTGAATTTCGCTTTATCAGATGGAAAGCCAACTTATCAAATCTCTTATCAAAACAAACCAGTTGTACTTAAAAGTTATATGGGCGTAAAACTGAAAGCTGCGCGTGATTTAGATGGTAACCTTCGAATAGACAGCGTAAGGCAAAGAAATGTTAATGAAACCTGGGAGCCTGTTTTAGGAGAACAATCCCATATTAATAACAACTATAACGAATTAACTATTGCACTATACCAGGAGTTAGCCGACAGAAAAATAAATATCATTTTCAGGGTTTTTGATGAAGGTGTTGCCTTTCGTTATGATTTTCCAAAACAATCCAACTTAAATTATTTCATCGTTACTGACGAAGTTTCTGAGTTTAATTTGACTGGAGATCATAAGGCATTTTGGATTCCGGGTGATTTTGACAGTCAGGAATATGCGTATAACGAAACTAAACTATCCGAAATAAACACTGAAAAAATCGACTTAAATAACGGAATTGGTTTGAAAAGTATTGCAGGTAAATATGTGGTACAATCTCCCCTTATGATGAAAACTGCTGATAATGTCTATCTTAATATTTTTGAAGCAGCTGTTGTCAATTATCCCGTAATGCATCTGGATTTGGTGCCAAATGAATTTAAATTGAAATCCCATTTAGTTCCGAATGCCATAGGCGATAAGGCATATTTACAAACACCTTGTGTTTCGCCTTGGAGAACCATTATGATGAGTGATGACGCTAGAGATATCGTGAGTTCGAAAATGATTTTAAACTTAAATGAACCTTGTAAAATTGAGGATACTGCGTGGATAAAGCCAATGAAATATGTTGGTATTTGGTGGGAAATGCATGTTGGAAAATCCACTTGGGATTATGCCGGTTCGCAAAATGCACAAAATGCAGCTGACGGTCAGTTGAAGCCTTCCGGAAAACACGGAGCAACAACCGAAAATACCAAGCGTTATATTGATTTTGCTGCAAAAAATGGTTTTGACGGTGTTTTAGTCGAAGGCTGGAATGTAGGCTGGGAGGATTGGTTTGGCAATTGGAAGGAAGATGTTTTTGATTTCACTACGCCGTATCCTGACTTTGATTTAAAAGCGGTTACTGATTATGCCAAATCAAAAGGAATTAAAATGATTATGCATCACGAAACTTCGGGTTCTGTGGCTAATTATGAAAGACATTTGGACCGAGCATTAGACTTGATGAAACAGTACGGTTATCCAGCTGCGAAGTCGGGTTATGTTGGTAGAATTATTCCACGTGGTGAATTTCATGACGGCCAAACGATGGTTAATCATTTCAACTTTGTGGCACGACGGTTTGCAGTTTACAAATTAATGGTAAACTCACATGAAAGTTCGCGTCCGACAGGTTACAGCAGAACGTATCCAAACTATATTGCGGCTGAAGCGGCAAGAGGGAATGAATTCAATGCCTGGAGTAATGGAAACCCGCCAATGCACGAAACCATTTTACCTTTTACAAGATTATTGGGCGGTCCAATGGATTATACACCGGGGATTTTCGAAATCAAAATGAGCGCTTATGATAAAACCAAGAAAGAACAGGTGCATACCACTTTGGCGAAACAATTAGCGTTATATGTTACAATGTACTCGCCGCTGCAAATGGCAGCTGATTTGCCTGAGAATTATGAAAAGTATATTGATGCCTTCCAGTTTATAAAAGATGTTGCGGTAGATTGGCAAGACAGTAGATATTTAGAAGCAGAACCCGGGGATTATTTGACGGTTGCCCGAAAAGATAAGCATTCAGAGAAATGGTTCCTTGGAGGCATCACTGACGAGAATGCCAGAAATACAGAAATAAAATTAGATTTTCTTTCGCCAAATAAAAAATATACTGCCACAATTTATGAGGATGGGGCTGATGCTGATTGGGAGAAAAACCCAAAGTCATATGTTATAAAAACAGTACAAGTCACTTCTAAATCAAAAATTAAATTACATTTGGCTAAAGGTGGCGGCACAGCAATTTCTTTTCAACCTAATTAACTAATCAACCAAAACTATAACTATGAGTACGACTAAAACCAATTATCCTGCATTATATACCCTAATTACGGTCTTTTTCTTTTGGGGTTTTATAGCAGCCGGGAATAGTATTTTTATTCCTTTTTGCAAAAGTTATTTCTCGCTTGATCAATTTCAATCACAGTTGGTTGACTTTGCTTTTTACACTGCTTATTATGTTGGAGCTTTGTTGCTTTTTGCCTTTGGAAACAGCAGCGGAAAAGACATAGTTGGAAAATGGGGTTACAAGAAAAGCATTGTTTACGGATTATTATTTTCGGCTCTTGGAGCAGGAGCAATGATTGTCGCTGTTGAAGCCAATATGTATGCGGGAATGTTGGTAGGATTATTTATCGTTGCACTCGGATTTTCATTACAGCAAACCGCGGCAAACCCTTTTGCAATTTCGTTAGGAAATCCAAAAACGGGTGCCGACAGGGTAAATCTTGGCGGTGGGATTAATTCATTTGGAACAACGATTGGTCCGATTGTAGTGGCTTTAGCCTTATTCGGAACTGCTGCATCAGTATCAGAAGATCAGATAAAAAGCCTGGAATTAAGTAAAGTAGTGATTCTTTATGTTGGTGTTGGATTACTATTTATTGCAGCAGCAGCAATGTTTTTCTTCTCTAAAAAAGTACCTGATGGAAAGTCAGTAGAACCCATCGAAAAAGCCAATAAAGCATTAAGGGCATTAGTAATTATGACCATTTTATTGGCGGGATGTTTTATTCCAATATTTAAAACGTATCAAATAGATACTGCCGCTTATGATGCAATAGCGATGCAAGATTTGGAACATTACAGAATGTATTGGTTATTTGGCGCATTGGCAGTTGTTGTTGGAGGAATATTGTTTTCGTATACGTCGGCCCAAAAAAAGGCTGAAGGTTGGGGTGCGATGCAATATCCTCAATTGGTTTTGGGAATGCTTGCGATTTTTACTTATGTTGGAGTAGAGGTAGCTATCGGAAGCAATCTTGGGAGTTTATTGAATTTAAAGGAATTTGGGAGTTTGCGGTCTTCAGACATTGCTCCGTATGTTTCGATGTATTGGGGAAGTTTAATGATTGGCCGTTGGGCAGGAGCAATTAGTGTTTTTAACCTTAAAGGAATTAATAAAACTATAGCAATGATAATTATTCCGTTGATTGCTTTTGGTGTTATTCTTGGCGTTAATATTCTTTCGGGAAAAGATATGAAACCTTTGTATTATTATGTTTTCTGTGTGTTTATTCAAATTGGGGCTTTCTTTTTCAGTAAAGACAAACCAGCAAGAACACTGATGATTTTTGGAACTTTTGGGATGATAGCCATGTTCGTTGGTCTATTTTCATCAGGAATAATAGCTATCTATGCTTTCCTTGCGGGAGGTTTGGCTTGTAGTATTATGTGGCCTGCTATTTTTAGTTTGTCTATTATTGGATTAGGGAAGTATACTTCTCAAGGCTCGGCTTTCTTAATTATGATGATTTTAGGAGGTGGAATTATTCCTCCAATACAGGGAAAACTATCTGATATTATTGGAATTCATCAATCCTATATTATTACGGTTGTCTGTTTTGCTTATCTGACTTTGTTTGCTTTTTTGGTAAAAGGTATTTTAAAAAAACAAAACATTGATGTTGATGCTATAGAAATGGATGCTGAAGGAAGTCATTAACTTTCTAAATATGTAAATCAAAAATTCCGCATTGTTTTTCAACTTTGCGGGATTTTCTCATCAAAACCTAACCAACCAAAACCAACTTAACTTATTTTTTTTCTTTATCGTCTTCAACTTTTGCTTTCGTACCATCAGTTTTGTAATAGTAAGAATCGCTGTCATTATTGTTTGAGACTGTATAGTAATTGTTATAATTATAATCACAACCATAATCATCCTCGTAATGATTGTGATTGTTGTAAGCATATCCGGAATTACTGTATCCTTTAATACTTCCAATGGTATCAATAATTTCACCCCATCGGTTGTATACAATTCTCATTCCTCCAATTTGGGTAAGGGCGGTTCTATTGTATTTCATATAAACACTTCCAATGCGGCTTATTCTGTCTCTGTTATCATAATTGATAAACGTATTACCAATTCGCCTTACTCTACCAAAACTATCATGTTCAATTCGTGTACCATAATTCATTGGTCTTTCTACCTGAACTTTAGTTCTTCTTTTGCCCGCGCCTTTATAAAAATAGTCGCCTTGACTATCTTCGGGACGCGTGTTAAAATCAAATTCTCCATTTGGAAAAACGAAAAACTCAATTCCTCGCTCAGTAAATGAGATTGGCTCATCAAAGCTAAATCTCATTCTTTTTTCTTCATCAGATTTTTTGATTATTTCTGATGCATTCACTACACCAACCAGTAAAATGCTAGCTACTAAAAGGGTAATTTTTTTCATAATCATTTTAATTTGAGTTTTTGCTTACTCTTTCGATTTTCAGCATCTTCGAACAAAATTTCTTTGTTGATTAAGGTTTGTCAATTGTTGTGCCAAAGTACTAAGTTGAATTCTTAAGATTAAATTAATTTATTGTAACGAATAGATAATCAACGTATTAAAATTTGAATTTTGAGCCAATATCCTCAAATTAATTTCAGTAGTAATTGAAGTTTATTTTATTTTTAATACATTTGTTATAAATTTATTACCCCAAGCAAACATATTTTATCAGTCTTCAATGAAAAATCTACTACTTATATTTCTCTTGCTTTTGTTCACCACCAATGGTTTTGGTCAGTCATATGTTCCTTATTATGGTTCAATAGTAGCGCAATGTTCTCAGGCAAATATTTCTAATAGTTTAACAACATTTGAATCTTTAGGATTAAAAAGAAGAGGAACAACTCCTTTGCAAAATACTTTAAATTGGCTGAAAAGCAAATACCTTGAATTTGGTTATACAGCAAATCAGATTCAGGAGGATTCGTATACCTACACTGGTTCACCGTCGATTTGCAAAAATCTTATTGTTACCAAAGTTGGTACCCTTTATCCCAATACATTTGTAATTGTGTGTGGCCATTATGATTCTATTGGTGGCACAGGAACCAATGACAATGGAAGTGGTGTAGCATGTATTTTGGAAACCGCACGATTATTGCAAAATATTCCAACAGAATACTCTATAAAGTTTATCAATTTCAGTGGGGAAGAAGACGGATTATATGGTAGTAAACATTTTGTGAATTCAATTGTAAATGGAACTACACCAAAAATGGATATTCGTTTGGTTTTAAATTTAGATGAAGTTGGTGGTGTTGCAGGTTTGATTAATAATACTATTACCTGCGAAAGGGATACTAACAATTCTCCTTCAACCAATAATGAACAATCAAGTACTATGACTAACGAATTGATGACCTGTGTCGAATTATATTCTCCTCTAAACACATATCTTTCATATGCATATGCTTCGGATTATATGTCGTTTCAAAGTAATAATGAAATCATTACCGGGCTTTTTGAAACCCATGAAACATCGCATAAACATACCAATACCGATTTGTTAATTTATATGGATCCCGTTTATAATTATAATGTTGCCAAAGCTACAATTGGAGCTACTATGCATTTCGCTGTGGCAGCGACTTCGGCTTTGGGAAACGACCAATTTCAAAATGATAGTCAGGTAAGCTTTTATCCAAGTCCTGCAAAAGACACTTTGAATATAAATATGGGCACAATAGCTGAAGCTAATTATTCGTTTTCAATGGTTGATGTTCAGGGAAAAATAGTATTCAAAAAAGAAATTCAAAATGCCCATTTAATAGAGTCTGTCTCTTTAGATGGTTTATCAAAAGGAATATATTTAGCCGTTTTGCAAACGTCAACTAAAAAAATCATCAAAAAAATTATCGTAGAATAATTTTATCTTTTAAATAATACCCGGTAACGGATTTTTTGTTTTTTACAATTTCTTCGGGTGTTCCTACTGCTAGAAGTTGTCCGCCATTTTCCCCACCTTCCGGCCCTAAATCAATTATCCAATCAGCACATTTTATCAAATCCAAGTTGTGTTCAATGACAATAATTGAGTGTCCTTTTTCAATTAATGCGTCAAATGAAGCTAATAGTTTTTTAATATCATGAAAATGCAAACCCGTGGTTGGTTCATCAAATACAAACAATGCCTTTTCTTTGGTAACCCCTTTTACTAAAAACGACGCTAATTTTATCCGTTGTGCTTCACCGCCGGAAAGTGTCGAAGACGATTGCCCTAATTGTACATATCCTAAACCCACATCTTGCAAAGGTTGTAATTTCTGAATGATTTTGGTTTGTTTGTTTTCGCCAAAAAAGGCAATGGCATCATCAATTGTCATCGTTAAAATGTCGTCAATATTTTTGCCTTCAAAGGCTACTTCCAACACTTCTTTTTTGAAACGTTTACCATTACAGGTTTCGCAGGGCAAAGAAACATCTGCCATGAAAACCATTTCTACATTTATTGAACCTTCACCTTTACAGGTTTCGCATCGTCCACCATCAACATTGAAAGAAAAATGCTTGGCCTGATAACCTCTAACTTTGGATAACTTTTCTTTGGCATACAAATCCCGAATGTCATCATAGGCTTTAATGTAGGTTACAGGATTTGAACGTGAACTTCTTCCAATAGGATTTTGGTCAACGTATTCAATGTGTCCAATGTGCGAAAAACTTCCTGATAGTTCTGTGAACTGCCCTGCTTTGTCACCAATGCCTTCTAGCTTTTTCTGCATGGCTGGAAATAGAATTTTCTTTACCAACGTACTCTTTCCACTACCGGAAACGCCTGTAATTACGGTTAGACTTTCCAAAGGAAATACAACATCTACGTTTTGCAGATTGTTTTCGCGAGCACCTTTTATTTCAATGAAATTGTTAGATTTTCTTCTTTTTTTCGGAATCGAAATTTCTAATTCGCCGTTAAGATATTTAGCCGTTAAAGAGTCGGCTTTCAGGATTTCGGCAAACGAACCTTCGGCAACCAATTCGCCACCGAAAGTTCCGGCTTCCGGACCGATATCAATAATTCTGTCCGCAGCTTTCATAATATCTTCGTCATGCTCCACAACAATAACGGTATTACCCAAATTCCGAAGGTCTTTTAAAACTTTTATCAAACGCTCAGTATCTTTTGGATGCAAGCCAATACTTGGTTCGTCAAGAATATACATCGAGCCGACCAAACTGCTACCAAGTGACGTTGCCAAATTAATTCGCTGCGATTCACCACCGGAAAGTGTTGCCGAGTTTCTATTTAAAGTTAGGTAATCCAAGCCCACATCGCTTAAGAAAGCCAGGCGGTTATTGATTTCTAAAAGCAATCGTTTGGCTACTTTTTGGTCGTATTCTGAAAGTTTTAGTTCACTAAAAAACGGAATGAGACGCTTAATAGACATGTCAACCAATTCGGAAATGGTTTTTCCACCTACAGAAATATAATTCGCTTCTTTACGTAAACGCTTGCCTTTGCAGGTGGTACATTTGGTTTTACCACGATAACGTGAAAGCATCACGCGATTCTGGATTTTATAATTTTTGGCTTCTAATTCCGCAAAGAAATCGTCCAATCCAGTGAAATAACTGTTTCCTTTCCAAACCAAATCCTTTTGTTCGTCGGTTAATTCGAAATAAGGTTTGTGTATGGGAAAATCAAATTTATATGCATTGTTTACCAATTGATCACGATACCAGCCCATGCTTTCACCACGCCAGGGAAATACAGCATTTTCAAAAATAGAAAGAGCAGTATTTGGAATAACCAATTCTTCGTCAATGCCAATAATGTTTCCGTATCCATCGCATGTTGGACAGGCTCCATAAGGATTATTAAAACTAAAAAGATGAATGTTTGGTTCCAAAAAGGTAATGCCATCCAATTCAAAATTAGAACTAAAAGTCAAGCGCTTATTAGTGTCTAATTCCTGCAAATAGCAAACACCTTTGCCTTCAAAAAAAGCAGTTTGTGTTGCATCTGCCAATCGATTGTAGAATTCTTCTTCCTCTTTGACTACAATTCTATCTATTATCAATAAAATGTCTTTGTTATCGAAAGAATGCTGGTCGATTTCATCCAAGCGCACCATTTCATTGTTGACTAATATCCGCGCAAAACCCTGTTGTAATAAAACCTTTAGCTTGTCTTCCAATTGTCTTCCCTGTTCCAAATGAATAGGTGAGAGGAGCAACCATTTACTGTCTAAAGCAAACGTTTTAACTTTAGCAATCACATCTGTAACCGTATCTTTTTTTACTTCTTTGCCGGAAACTGGTGAAAAAGTTTTACCAATTCGAGCGAAAAGGAGTTTCAAATAATCATAAATTTCAGTTGAAGTTCCAACGGTCGAACGTGCATTGGTAGTATTCACTTTTTGCTCAATAGCAATGGCTGGCGCAATCCCTTTGATGTATTCTACTTTTGGTTTGTCTAATCTGCCCAAAAATTGGCGTGCATAACTAGATAGACTTTCTACATAACGCCGTTGCCCTTCAGCATAAAGCGTGTCAAAAGCTAAGCTTGATTTCCCCGAACCTGAAAGTCCCGTAATTACAACTAATTCATTTCTAGGAATGACCACATCCAAATTCTTTAAATTATGGATTTGCGCACCTTTAATCAGGATGTTTTTTTTAGGTTCTAAGGTGGAAATTTCAGTAGATTTCATGCTTGTTCAATTTCAGGTTGCAAAGGTAATCAATTAGGCTAAGCAATTAAAACGTAAAATAAAAGGAATGGTTTTCATCGATGATTATCTTAAGTTTGTCTAAATTTTTGTAAAAAACTTGTTTTCTATGAAAATTGTGTTAAATTTGATTTATAATTAACTCACACAAAGAACTTTTGCCTATAGAAAACTATTACTTTTTAGATTAAAAAATCTTTTTTTAACCCTTACTAAAAGGTAATATTATGGCGAAATCAACACTTTCTGATGCAATATTGGTTAATAACTACATCGCTGGCGATGAAAATTCTCTTGCTTTATTAATTGACAGACACCAATCCAGAATTTACGGATATATCTTTTCAAAAGTTTCTGATAGAGATTTAACGGAAGATATTTTTCAGGAAACTTTCTTTAAAGTCATTCATACGCTAAAAACTAAAAAGTTCTATAATGAGGAAGGAAAATTTCTATCATGGGTCTTACGCATTGCCAGTAATCTGATAATTGATAAATTCCGTAATGATAAAAAAATGCCTCTAAAAAGAGATACCGAAGAATTCTCTATTTTTTCCAATATAAAAGACAACTCTCTTGATATTGAAAATAAATTAATAAAAAACCAGGTCGATATTGATCTGAAAATGATTATTCAAAAATTGCCTCATGATCAAAAAGAAGTAATAATGATGCGTTATTATTCAAACATGAGTTTCAAGGAAATAGCTGATTTTACTGGTGTAAGTGTTAATACAACTCTTGGAAGAATGCGTTATGCCATTACTAATTTAAGAAAGGTTATAGAAAAAAATAAAATTTATTTGCCTTCTTAAACAATAAAGAAAACTTTTTTGCGTTATTATATAAACATTTAAAACCAACTTCATTTTATATGGCAAAACTTTACTCTAAAAGAAAATTAGCACCAAAAAAAATGTTACCTAAAAAAGAAACTATTCGTTTAATCCTTCAATATTCTTGTGCATTAAATATTGTAAAGATTGGTAATATGAACTTTGATCTCATTGCTAATTAAGAAACATCCCGGTATAATTATCGGGATGTTTTTTTATAATACTCATCCAATACCGATTTTTTACCAATCAATTTAGTAATTGAATCTTTTTCTATATCCCAGCCTCTTGCTGGTGAATATTCTCTGCCGTACCAAATAATTTGGAGGTGCAGTTCATTCCATAATTTTTTTGGAAAAATAGCCTTAGCATCTTTTTCGGTCTGTACTACATTTTTGCCATTAGATAAATTCCAGCGATACATTAATCGGTGAATATGCGTGTCAACAGGAAATGCAGGAACTCCAAAAGCTTGCGACATGACCACACTTGCTGTTTTATGTCCGACAGCAGGTAACTCTTCGAGCGCTTCAAATGATTGTGGCACAATTCCATTATGCTTTGCTATTATTATTTCCGACAATCCGTGAATACCTTTAGATTTCATTGGTGAGAGTCCACAGGGACGAATGATTTCTTGGATTTCTTCTATTGAAAGTTTCACCATGTCATATGGATTATCCGCTCGGGCGAATAAGATAGGTGTAATTTGATTTACACGAACATCGGTACATTGAGCGGAAAGTAAAACAGCAACGAGTAAAGTATATGGATCTTTATGATTAAGCGGAACTGGAATCTCTGGATATTTTTCTTTTAACGTATTTATAACAAATGTTGCACGTTCCTTTTTGTTCATTTTAGTCTAAATTTGAATGTAAATTTATAAAACTTATACTTCAAAAAATGACAACACTTCAAAAAGGAGATAAAGCACCTGATTTTTCGGGATTTGATCAAGACAATAAATTCCATCAACTTGAAGATTTTACAGGAAAAAAATTAGTGGTTTTCTTTTACCCTAAAGCCAACACACCAGGTTGTACGGCTGAAGCTTGTGACTTGAGGGATAATTTTGAGCGTTTTAAAGCTAATAACTATGAAATGCTTGGCGTAAGCGCTGACAGTGCTAAAGCGCAGACCAAATTTAAAAGCAAATTTAAACTTCAGTTTCCATTATTGGCAGATGAGGATAAGTCGGTCATTGAAGCTTTTGGCGTTTGGGGACCAAAAAAATTTATGGGAAGAGAATATGACGGAATAAACAGAACTACTTTCGTCATCAATGAACAGGGAATAATAGATGAAGTAATTACAGCAGTAAAAACAAAGGCACATGCGCCCCAAATTCTAAAATAAAACGTTGGTGTTTATTTAAAAAATTCCGACAGGTAGCCTATCGGAATTTTTCCTTTTCATAGCAATTTTAGTTGTATTATGAATTCAATAAAGCATCTCTCATGGATTTTACTTTGTCGTGGTCGGCTTTTATGGCTGAATATTGAGCTCTAAGCATGCTTTGTTGTTGTGATGTCAATTCTTCCAAGTCATCCTTTAATGCTTTTTCATAAGTGTCTACAGCAACATCCTCACCATATTCGCACGAATCAAGAATTGCTTTGCGGTTTTTTCCAGTTAAGGCAGCTTTGACATCCATCCATGCCCGGAAGAATTTCCCTGATGTTTTAGTGCCTTCGGCTATTTCTCCTCCAAGTTGGCTTACTTCACTTACCAATTCGCTTTTGCATTTTAGGCTGGTTGAAATAAATTGAGAAAATAGTGCTTTTAAATCTTGCTCTTCTGTTTCATCTGAAGCAGTTTGATAACCTTCAATTCTATCGTTGTTTATGGTTATCAGTTCATTTAGTACATCTGTTGTTTTTGCAGTTTCCATAACATTAATTTATTTAATTAGTAAAATACAAATTTGGGCTTCTTAGGAGATAAATGTGTTACAGAATCTTCCCGGTTGGTTACATGATTTGCTGATAATAAAAAATCCGGACTGTTCTCACAATCCGGACTTTTATTTATAAATCACTTTTTAGGTTTTCTGCAGTACGCGATTTGGGTCATAACCAAAAAGTTGGTGTCTTTTTATAATTTCTCCAATTCCTTCCGGAAGTAGTTTTTCCCAACCCGGAGTTCCAGTGCTAATCATTTTCAAAACTTCACGAGAAAAAATTTTGAGATGTTCTTTATCGAAATCAGTGATGTCAACTACCTTTCCATTATAGGCAAAAAATTTGTATAATTCTTTCATCCTCGGATGTACTTTTAGGTTTTGCGAATTAACAATTTCTCCGGTTTCATCTTCCATTGGATACAGAAAAACTTTTAGATCACGATAGAATAATTTTCCGAATGCCTCTAGAATACCACCACTTAAATGACGGTAATATTTTTCATCAAAAATGTCAATCAAATTATTCACTCCCATTGCCAATCCCATTCTGGCTTTAGTATAACTTGCAAAATATTCGACTACTTTATAATATTCCTGAAAATTAGAGATCATTACTGTTTGACCAAGCGAACATAATAATTCGGCCCGGTCCATAAAATCTCTTTCATCAATTTCGCCTTCAGAACGTAAATTTGATAAGGTAATTTCAAAAACTACTAAAGCATTTTCTTTTTCAACTTTACTTTCTTCCAAGAACATTTTCAATGATTTCTCATACATATCCATATTTACCTGAGTAACCGGACGAAAACTTCCTCGCAATGCTAGAATGTTTTTTTTGTATAGGATGGAAGCGGGAAGTATATTTTGACCGTCCGGACCAAACATCACAGCATCGGTCATACCATTTTTAACTAATTGCAAACTCATCAATCGATTATCAACATTGGCAAAACGCGGGCCTGAAAAGTTAATAGTATCAATCTCAAGTTGATCTTTGTCTAAATGGTCATATAAATAACGCAACAATTTTTTAGGGTCATTATATTTATAAAAAGCACCAAAAATCAAATTAACGCCAAGTACTCCCAGGGTTTCTTGTTGCAATCGGGCATCATTTTCTTTGAAACGTATGTGTAATGTTATTTCGTTATAATCTTCTTCAGCTTCAACTTGATATTTTATTCCAACCCAGCCATGGCCTTTGAATTGTTTTGCAAAATCAATAGTCGAAACGGTATTGGCATAACTGAAAAACATTTTGTTTGGGTGTTTATCTCTACTCAATCGTTTTTCAATCAATTCAACTTCGTGACTTAACATGTTTTTTAAACGGCTTTCCGTCACGTATCTACCATCATCTTCAATACCGTAAATAGCGTCACTAAAATCTTTATCGTAAGCAGACATTGCTTTTGCAATGGTTCCTGACGAACCTCCGGCCCTGAAAAAATGTCTTACGGTTTCCTGACCAGCGCCAATCTCTGCAAAAGTTCCGTAGATGTTTTCGTTGAAGTTTATTCTCATCGCCTTATCCTTCAATGAAGGGACTTGCTCGATGACTTTATCTCCTTTTAATTTTATATATGATTCAGATTTCTCCATAAAATGTTTAATACTTTGCAAAGTTACTAAAATACTATTTTTATAAAAGAGAATTAACTCCTATTTTTTGTAATTATTTATATTAAAAAAATTACTTTTATAAGTACTTAAAAAGGAACATCAAAAATCGTGCTATAATGCAAGTTTATTTTCTTGGTACCGGGACTTCACAAGGCATTCCTGTTATAGGAAGCAATCATCCTGTTTGTAAAAGTGCCGACTCGAAAGATAAACGATTACGCGTTTCCGTTTGGATTACATGGGAAGATAGTTCAGTAGTCATTGATTGTGGCCCCGATTTCAGGCAGCAAATGCTGATTTCAGGCTGCAAAAAACTCGACGCACTACTTTTTACACATGAACATGCTGATCATACCGCTGGATTGGATGATATTCGTCCATTCTTTTTTAAACAAAAGAGCGATATTCCAATTTATGCACATCCTCGGGTTTTAGAAAATCTTGATAGGAGGTTTGATTATATTTTTGAAACCGAAAATAAATATCCAGGGGCACCCGGAGTTCAGACTTTTGCTGTAAATAATAATCAAAAATTTAAGATAGCAGAAACAGAAGTTACACCTATAGAGGTCAATCATGGAAGCCTCCAGGTTTTTGGTTATCGAATTCAGGATTTTGTGTATTTAACCGATGTAAAAACTATCGATACAGTTGAAATTAAAAAACTCCAACGTGTAAAAGTATTGGTAGTGAACGCTTTGCGCGAAGAACCACATCAAACACATTTTAGTTTGCAGGATGCCTTAGATTTTATACATTTGGTTCAGCCGGAAAGAGCTTATTTGACACACATAAGTCATCTCTTGGGTTTTCACGAGGAAGTGCAACAACGACTGCCGGAAAATGTGTTCCTTGCTTATGATAATTTAAAAATTACGCTTTAGTTTTATGAAAAAATCACTCTTTTTATATCTTTTTATTATTGCGGTGCTGATGAATATTTTCACCTACAAATATTTTACTTCAAAAGAAAATAGTGAACAAAAATCAACACCAGCAACTAGTGAGAATCTATCGATAACTTCCAAAGCATTGTCGGATAGCATCGTTAACTTATCGGATAAACTCTATGATGCTAATACTTTCTCTTTAGAAAACAATGACAGGGCACAAAATTATTTATATGAAAGCAACAAAATAAATGATGTTTCGGCTTTTGCCGAAAAAGTAAAGCAAGCGCTGTTGAGTTATAATGACAGACCGGAAGGAAATAAATATACAGACCAGGCAAAGATGGGAGAGCAGAAGTTTATCATCAACAAAGTAAAACTTTTAAATCACCGCTGGATAATTGCAAATTATAGTAACGGAGCGCTTTGGGGCGAAGTATTGTTGAAATATTTTGTTGAAGAGAATGGTAGTATTTCATTTGAAATAATGAATTCCTATTTATACCCTGCTGCTCTAAATTAGAAGTTAACACCAATTAAATATGAAAAAAATCATCACGCTTTTAATGCTATTGCTAATCGTTAGTTCATGTAGACTAATCGATCAAAATGATGATGCAGATGATAATCCTAAAGTTGCTGCAACTACTAAAGACTCTACTTTGGTTAATGACAAGGACGAAAATGGTTGCCTGGCTTCTGCCGGATTTGTTTGGTCAAAAGTCAATAAGGAATGTGTAAAAGGCTTTTCTGGAATTCAATTAAACCCGACAGATAAACCCGATAATCAGGACGAAACCCTGAGTGCGTATGTGTTATTTAACGAAGATGCCAGTAAGGCTGAAGTTTTTCTTCCAAAAGATACAGCTTCTATAGTTTTGACCAGAGCTGCAGAAGGTAAGTCATGGGTTTTAAAAGATTGGCAACTTGTTCCCTGGAAAGGCTACGTCCTCAAAAAAGGAGAGGTAAATAGGTTTTCAGGAGATGGTGAAATAGGGAAAAAGGAAATAGAGACGGATACCGAACAATAACAAAAAAGGTTTTGAATTTCAAGACCTTATTTATTTATGACTGTAACCAGGTTTTTAAATCAAAAAAGTTTTGCGGTGTAACACCATGACCAACAGGATATTCTTTATATACTACAGGAATCCCCAGACTTTCTACAACAGGTATTGATTTTCGTGCCCATTCTACAGGAATAACCTGGTCAACGGTTCCATGTGAAGCAAAGATTTTCAAATTAGTAAAGCCATTGCCTTTAAAATCATTTATAGCAATCTCTGTATTCAAATAACCACTCATGGCAACCAACCGCTGCACTTTTTCTGGATACGACAATGCTACAGCGTAACCTAAAATAGAACCCTGACTAAAACCAATCAACGTTATATTATTAGCATCAATAGGGTAAGTAGCAACCAATTCATCAATAAAATCAGCAATAATGTCTCTCGATTGTTGTGCCTGACCAATGTCAGAAAACTTATTTTCATCGGCATCAAAATTAATCGCATACCAGGCATAGCTACCATACATCATGTCATAAGGCGCACGGGCAGAAATTACATAGTATTCATCCGGAAGTTCCGTTGCGAAGGAGAATAAGTCTTCTTCATTGCTTCCATAACCGTGAAGCAAGAGAAGCAAAGGGTTTTTGTTCAGCTTTATTTTGGGTTCTCTGACTAAATGGTGAAGCGATAAACTCATTACAGGGTTTTAAAAGTGTTTTGAAAAAATGACCCCACAACCGGCAACTCTCTTTTATGACCTTGCAATGCTCCCGAGAATCCATAAATCCAAAGGATAAAATAAAAAATATAAAAGGCTGAAGTCGCTGTCCAACTATTGGCATAACCTACAAAATAACCCAGCAAAAAGAAGGAAATAAACAATCCTAATGCCTGACGAATATGAAACGAAGCAAACTCGCTTTTATTTTCTTCCTGGTTCATAAATATTGCTACCACACTGCCGATAATGGTCAAGTAAGCAACAATTGCTGTGTTTTTCGATTTTTCAATATTCTCCATAAATATTATGATAAAATTAATTCCCCCCGATTGTAAATTCCGATTGCTTTCCCTTTCATTGGTTGCCCATGGAAAGCCGTGTTTTTTGATTTGGATAAAATATGGGCTGCGCCAAAAGTCCAATTATCCGTTGTAGTGAACAAGGAAATGGAAGCTTTATTTTTTTCTTTAATTTCTTGACTTTCAATGTTTAAAATAGTTTTACCAGAAGTCAACTTTTCTATTATTTTATTCAATGGGAGTACTGTCATCAACGCGCCAAATGCGCTTTCCAATCCAATGGTTCCGTTCTTAGCTAAATCAAATTCCATCTTTTTGTTTTCAATATCTATTGGATTGTGGTCACTTGTGATGCAGTCAATCGTATTATCTGAAATACCTTTTAGCAACGCTTTTCTATCTTCTTCAGTTCGCAGTGGTGGTGCTACTTTATACCTCGAATCAAAACCTTCCAGTTTTTCATCTGTTAAAATTAAATGATGCACAGCAACGCTACACGTAACGTTTAATCCTTTTTTTTTGGCTTCTCTGATTAGCGCTACCGATTTGGTTGTTGAAATGGTTGGTATATGTAATTTTCCGCCTGTATATTCCAGCAGGAAAAGGTTTCTGGCAACTATCAGTTCTTCGGCCAAGTTGGGAATTCCCTTTAATCCTAATCGCGTAGAAACGATTCCTTCATTGGCAACACCATTTCCTTTAATACTTTCATCCTGACAATAGGCGATTACCAATCCATCAAAATCCTGTGCATATTGCAAGCCAATTTTCATCAGATTAGCATTCGACAAGCTCTTGTTATAATCACCAAAGGCAACCGCTCCTGCGTTTTTCATATCAAAGAGTTCGGCTAAATCTTTTCCTTCGCTTCCTTTGGTCAAAGCACCAATCGGAAACAGATCAGTTGCAGAACCTTTTGCTTTTTGTTTTACAAAATGTATCTGTGATTGATTGTCGATAATTGGATAGGAGTTGGGTTGCAAGGCTATACCTGTAAACCCACTTTTTGCAGCCACTTCCAATCCGTTTGTAATGGTTTCCCGTTCCTCAAAACCTGGTTCCCCAAAGGAAACGCTGGTATCAAACCAACCTTGGGAAATATGTAAACCAGGCTGTTCAAACTCTTTATGTGTTTCCGATTTTGGTAATGACACTCCAATTTTTTCGAAAACGCCATTAGTGATTTTTACATCAACTGTCTGATTATGAAACGGGCTTTTCGGGTCAATAATCGTGGCTTTTCGAAGGATTAGGTTCATTTTACAAATTTTTGAATGAGTAGTTCTAATGCTAAAAAGAGTAACGCTAAAATCACAAACCATTTCCAGATTTGCGTGTCGGTTCTATCAGTCTGAATGGTATTAAAAACGGTTTCAATATCATCAATTTTGGTAAAGTTATTCGTAGCATCGGGATTGGCTAATGATAAGTTACTTTCCGTACGGTTATAATTAAAACTGATGTTCTGTACTAAATTTGTACCGTTATAGATACCAAAGTTTCCAGCCATTGCGGGATTGTCATTGAAACTCATCTTAACTTTTGTGTTCAGCAATTGCTGCACCGGAATAAAGTTTTCAGCACTATTTTTTACCATAAGAATTTCATCTTTTGATAATACCGCATCCGTTACAAATGCCTGGCCTTCGCCAATTATGATGGCATTTATGCCTGTCTTTTGGGCGTTCTGCGCCATGTTGTAGAATGTTGGTACAATCAACGGCGAGTTTTGAAAATTACTATTGCTTTTGTTAATTGGGGCCGCAAAAACATAAACCGATGATAAGTCATTTGGTAATGAAGTCAGGAACGGACTTTGATCATCATAAGTCAAAATCGATGGAGTTGTACTGCTCAACCCAAAGGAAATCTTGGTTGATGGATATTGGAAGTTATCAATCTTCTTTTCAAAAACGGTGCTGAAGAGCGGATGATTGAAATTGATTTTGGTTACCTTCTTTTCAGTTTGTGCGGCGGGTTTAAATTGCAGCGCCCCGAAGTTGGCCACAAAAGAGTTAAGTGTGGTTGAATTGCTTTCCTGTGCCGGAATTATAACCAGGTTTCCACCTTTCATGACAAACGATTTTAGCGTAGTCTGCAGCGCCTGCGGAATTTCCTTTAACTCATTCAGCACAATGGCATCCTGTTTATCCAGTAAATTATAATCCAGGTTGGCAATCGGAAAATTGTTGTAACTGAATTCGTCATTGGTATAAATCCGTGCTAAATAATTACTCTTTTCCGCGTCCCCAATACTGATAACATTATTTTTGCCGGGCTTTGAAATACTAAAATAATATGTATTGTCATACGCCAACCCTTTATCGGTAACTGAAACATAGCCATGAAAATCTTCCTTCGGAATTGTAAAGTTGATGGTTTTTGTATTCGTTTCAAAGTTGATCAATGTTTTGGCTGTCAACTTATTTTTATTGTACAACGCAATTGGAACATCCTTGAAGTCCTCGCCATTTGCTGATAGTTTGATACCGATTTCGTAAAAGCTGTCCAATGTTTGTTGGATGTAAACACTATCAATGGCAATGTTGTTCTTTTGCTCCGCTTCAGGAATAACGAAGTACACATTATCTTCTTTTCTGAAACTCTTTGTTTGATTTGCTTCCAAACCTACTGCATCGGTAATTACGATAATATCTTTATTGAAAGCCGATTTACGGGCATTTACTTTTGCAATCAGGTTGTCCAGTCGAAAAGGCGAAGCGCTATAATTAAGGTTTTGCAAATCCTTCTGAATGGCTTTGATATCGGTATTCCAATAGTTATCAGAATTAGTAATCAATGAGAAGTTTTGTGCTTCCGGAGTATGTTCAAGCAAGTCCTGAACGGCGCGTTTCAGCAATTCGCCTTTTTTTCCTTTGGCCTGCATGCTATACGAATTGTCGAGTATAATATACATTTCGTTAGTGTTCTTTTTACTGTCTTTAGCTGCAAAAAAAGGCTGTGCGAAAGCCAATATCAAAAATGCAAGCAACATTAAACGGGTAAGCAGCAACAGCCACTTCTTAATGGTGGAGCTTTTACGGGTTTGTATTGAAAGTTCTTTTAAAAATTGTACGTTGGTGAAATATTCTTTTTTGAAACGACGCAGTTGAAATAAATGAACCAGAATTGGGATAACCAATAAGAAGAGAAAATAAAGGACTTCCGGGTGTTTAAACTGCATTTTTATTTTTGTTTGTCAAAGATAATTATAGTTTTGAGTTTTCAGTCACAGTTTATAAAAAAATTAAAGCCAATAAATAATACTGTCAACTGTGTCTATTTCTTCTTCTTTTTCGCCGCTCTGGTTTTCAAAATATTTCTATTAACTGATGTCCCTGTTTTTTTCTTTGTTTTAGACGGACCGCCGAGGTTCACTTTTGTATTCTTCTTTGCCTTTTCATGAAATGAGGCGCCACCTTCCAGTTTGTTGGTTTTTAAAATGACTTTCATTTTCTTTCTGTCTTTTTCAAATTCCAATAGGCGGGTAGCGACTTCTACATCTACAGGCACAGCTAAAATCTTGATTTCCTTTTCCATCAGCATTTCTGCTTCTATCTGTATTTCCTGTTCATGCGGACCAATCAAACTAATGGCAATCCCCGATTTATCGGCACGGCCTGTACGACCAATCCTGTGAATATATTGTTCGGGCACTTCGGGAAACTCAACGTTTATAACGTGTGTCACATCTGAAATATCCAAACCTCTTGCCATTACATCCGTAGTGACAATTCCCCTGATTTCTCCATTCTGAAAAGACGCCATAGTTTGCAGACGGTAATTCTGTGATTTGTTGGAATGGATAATTCCAAATTGCTCCGGATAAATTTCTTCCAGCTTGACTGCCAGTAGATCCGCCGTTTTTTTATTGTTTACAAAAAGTAATACTCTTTCTAAAACGTCGTCTTTCAGCAATTCTACAATCAGGTTTATCTTTGTCAAAAAGTTAGGCACAAAATATCCCAGCTGTTCTATTTTCTCTAATGGCGTTCCCGATTTTTCCAAAGTAACCTCTTCGGGCAATTCAAAATAATCCTCAAGCATATCATCTACTTCATCGGTCATGGTTGCCGAGAACAATATGTTCTGACGTTTATTCTTTAGCATCGATAGGATGGAAGTAACCTGTGTACGGAAACCTAAGTTTAGCATTTCGTCAAACTCGTCGATCACCAGTTTTTGAAGGCTGTCAAAACGGATTACATTATCCAGAGCCAAATCCATTACACGACCAGGAGTTCCTACCAAAACATCAATTCCCTGATAAACGGATTTCTTTTGTGTATTAATGTTCACGCCTCCATAAACGCCTAACGTCCTAACCGACATGTATTTTGTGAGTTTCTCAACTTCTGCGGCTATCTGTACAACAAGCTCTCGTGTGGGAACCAGAATGACTATTCGTGGTGTATCAGTAGCAACAAACTTCCATTGTTTTAGTATTGGCAGCAGATAAGCAAAGGTTTTCCCTGTTCCTGTCTGTGCAATTCCCATCACATCGCGCCCCGACATAATCACCGAAAAGGATTTCGCCTGAATAGGAGTAGGAGTGGTTAGTCCTAATTCGTCAATGGCTTTTTGTAATGATTTTGGAAGATTAAACTGCTCGAAAGTGTTCATTGGGATTGTAATTTATTTCATCCGTTAGACCAATCTTGGTCTTAGGTGGCACAAAGATAGGTATTTCAGATTTAGTATTTTAAATCATTGGTTTCATGAAAGATAAAAGGTAAACGTGAGAAAAACCATTTTGTTTTTTTTCTTACAAAATATAAATAAAGATGTTAGCTACTACTTAAGCTGGATAAATGATAAATCTTAAAATATTTAAGAATAAATATACAAATAATGAACACTATTGGTGAATTTTAATGATTATCTTCGAGTTGTTTAACCCTTTATGGGACTTAATTCGCCCCTTTACGGATTTACAAAGTCACGGCTTTGCAGATTTTTAAACTTTCGTTTTACTTCTGCAATATAAAATTCAAAGTCATGACACAGACTCAAACCAACCCCCGAAACATTTTTTTAGTAGACGATGATGCGGAAGACAGGGAACTATTTTCTGAAGCACTTTCACAAGTTGACGAAAGCGCCCGCCTTACGGAAATCTCCAGCTGTTTTACATTAATGGAAACATTGGATAATCCCGAAATACCAAAGCCTGATATCATTTTTCTTGATATGGATATGCCCAAATTCAGCGGACTCGAGTGCCTTAAAAAATTAAAAGCTTCGAATAAGATTCAGAACCTGAAGATTGTAGTGCTGAGTACGTATTCACATCCGCAATACGTTGATGAAGCCTATAAGAATGGTGCCAGCTGCTACTATGTAAAGCCATCACGTTTTCCCAAATTAAAAGAAGTTATTTCTGATGCACTTCAGGGCAATTGGAAAAAACGCATTAAGAACAAAAGGAACTTCGTTGTAAATTATTCAGGCTCGTAATTCTATTCAGCTGTAAGTTATGCTATTCCAGTCCTAGGCTTTTGATGTAAGCTTTATTATCGGACTTTCTTCCCAAAAATTCCTCAACCGCTTTTACAATATCCCTTTGGGTACCGTTGGCTAGGATTAATTCACGATATCTTACTCCGGTTTTAGTGTCTTTAAGTCCATTCTTTTCAAATTGGGTAAACATATCGAGCGCATAAACTTCTGACCATAAATAGCCATACATGTATACCGGATGTGTATTCACATGAATCCAGTTTGCCTGATAGTGCGTTTCCGGTCCATAGAAATCCATGACATCCAATTGTTTATTAGTTAGTTTCCAAATGTCATCTGTTGGCATAGGAGCAGCAGCATTGTATTTGTCATACAAATTCATATCGTACAAACAACGTTGCAGCATTTGTATAGCAGCCAAACCTGACCCTACTTTTTTGGATTGCAGCATTTTATCAAAAGTTGCCTGTGGCAGCGTTTCACCTGTCTTATAGTTTTTTGCAAACGAACTTACGATGCCATAATCCAAAACCCAGTTCTCAAATATCTGTGACATGGCTTCTGTGAAGTCGGCTTTTGATTCCTGTTGGGACGAAAATTCTCCATGGTAGGACATCATGTTCATAATATGTCCAAACTCATGGAAAAGTGTTTTTAATTCCTTTTGACTTAACAGCGAAGGCTGCGTTTTAGTTGGTTTAGTGAAGTTGCCCAGCAGCATTGCTACAGGTAGTTCTTTTCCTTTCCCCGAAACAATGTTAACTCCATAAAACCAGGTTTCTTTATTTGGCCGCGGAAATAAGTCCAGATAAAAGCGTCCTTTTAATTTTCCACTTTCATATACTTCATACATTTCTACTTCTTCATGCCAAACAGTAGGATTGTTAACTTTTCTGAATTCGAATCCCAATAGCTGCTGATAAATGTCCATCATCCCTTTGAGGCATTGTTGCATAGGAAAATAATCCCGTAGCTCTTCGTTATTAATCTGATACTGTTTTTTAATTATTTGATTTTTATAGAAAGCAATGTCCCATGGTTGCAGTTTGGTTTCCTGATTGGTCGTTTCTACTTTCTTTTCAATGTCTAAAAGTGCCACATCGCTTTTGGCTTTTTGTTTGGAACGACTTATCAAATCGTTTAGAAAATCCCAAACATTCTTCGGTGTGCCTGCCATTTTCGGAACAAGGGCAAAAGCGGCATAGGTTGGATATCCCATAAGCTTCGCGAGCTCATCACGCTTTTTTACAAGATTATCCAGGATGTCCATATTTTTATCTGCGGCCCGGCTATAAAACTTATTATAGTACGCCTTTCTGGTAGCTTCAAGCGAGGCGTTGCTCATCACGGTTTCGCTGGTAGCATTTATTATCGGAATGTCATACTTTCCTTCCGCAGTTTTGTAGTTGTTTTTAAAATTCTCAGGAAGTCCCGCAGCGCCTTTTTCGTCCAACGTCAAAATCTCATTGGATGAATTCATGTTGCTTGAATAGGCCGATGAGAGTTCGCTTATTTCCTTAAACAGCGTTTTTACCCGCGCTAATCTATCTTTATCCAGATTAACACCGGAACGCTCAAACCCTTCTATCATGTTGGCTACCAAAAGCTTTTTATTTCCTGTTAACTTTTTATAGTCTGCCGACTTTTTAAACTTGATCATCCTGTCATAGATTCCTTTATCGGAATAAAGTGCTGTCGACAGTGAATCCAGTAATTGATAACTGGCTAAGCCTTTCTCACGGATAGTGGCATCGGTAGAAACCCAATACATCATAAAGCAGTTATTGCTTGTTGTACCAATTTTGTTCTTAATCTCATCCATGGTGCCAAAAACATTCTTGAAAGTCGACGATTTTTGTTTTTTTATTGTGGCAACCATCGAAGCTACCTCTTTAAGGGTATGATTGGCATAACCTACGACATCTTTTGAAGTTACGTTGGAATAGTCAACAACAACATTACTGCCTACAAGGAATGGGTTGGCAGGTGCTTTCATAGCGGACTGGGAAAAACTGTTGACTGAAAATAAACAAATGGGAAGCGTTACGTAAAGCAGGGCATTTTTTAAAGACATTGTATTGTATTTATTTTGTGAAAGTGGCATAGCAATTTTAATGCCGCTAAAGATAATGGTTTTTTAGATAATGGAAATCATTAACATCGACAAACCACTTGGTCGGATGTGTAATTATAAATAACTCAACCACCACTTATCCTTATGAGCCTGCTTATAACCGTCAAACCATTTACAAAGAGGATATAACAACAGGATGATGCCAATCCAGATGGTATATACCCATATCAGGGCAAGTCCATACTCCCTCATTCTTGGCAATTCAGTTATCCATCCTTCGAGTATTAATTTCTCCGCGCCATAGCCTGTAACTTGGGCATACAGCATCGCCGCCAGGTGAATGACATAAATATGTATGATATAATAGAAAAAAGGAACTCTGCCAAAGACAGAAAAGAAGTTAACCAGCCTGCCTTTCCAGTTTTCAGAATTGGCAAGAAATATCAGGGCAACCCCTAAAGTCATCAAGAGATAATCAAATGATGGCGGGTATTTTGACGGATTAAAAAAAGAAATCAAATCCTTAGAAACATTACCATAATCTGTAAAAGGAACAGCATCGCCATAAATGTTCGCGAAACGAAGGAGTACAAAAAGCCCTAGAGCAGAAAATCCGATGGTATTGAAGAGCTTTCTTCTTTTCTCCTGACCAAAGTCAGCGTTATAAAAACCGCCAAAATAGTAACCCAAGGACATAACTGCAATCCACGGAATAAGCGGATAAGCCACAAAAAAGAAATGTTCTTTGTCTATTGGCGCTCCGCCCGGTTCGTGGAATATATTCCAAAGCAGGTTGCCCTGAAAATGGATACTGTCCAATAGATTATGACCTGCAATCAATATAATGCTAAACCAAAAGATAGCTTTTCGTGGTAAATGAATCAAAGCCGAAAGTGCAATCATGCTGATTCCTAATGCCCAAATAACCAACAGTGCCGGATTCCGAAATTGGACATCAAAAAACCACGAAAAGTTAACAATAGTCATTTCAATGATAACCAGCCATATCCCACGTTTGAGTAAGAAACCGGATAATTCACTTTTTGATTTTCGCTTCCCAACCATAAAGGCTGACATTCCCGCGAGGAAACTAAAAGTAGGCGCACAAAAATGGGTTATGAACCGGGTAAAAAAGATGGGTAAAGTGGAGTGGGTAGGATCCGTTGGGTCAAACATCATAGCCGAATAGTGAAAATAATCCCGGGTATGGTCTAAAGCCATGATTACCATGACCAATCCTTTTAACAAATCAATAGATTCAATGCGGTACTTGGTTAGTGTTGTCGTCATTTGGTTTTGGTTAGTGGTTAACTAGGTTAGTTGCAACGACATGGGGATTGTTTTAGTAAATATATATAAAATACTTTAAAGTGCTCTCCGGATTTATATTTCACTTTTTGTTTAGTAAAAAATAATAAGTCCACTTTTATAATTGATCACTGGCCTGAAATTGTTTCATCTCTTCCAAAGGTTCAATGGCACCGTAATCTTTCCATATTTTCGGATCGTAGCGTCTGAGCTGCAAGTATTTAAATTCTTCTTCTTTTACCGCCTCTATGCCTGCATCAGTAGTTTCAGATTTTAGTATGTTCAGGTATTCTTTTTTGCTGTTCATATTGGTTTCAATTTTAAGGTTAATAGCCAAAACGTCTCTTTCCGTATCAGCTAGTTCAATAAATTTTATAGGTCGGTTAATATAAATATACATCCCTGTTTCCAACGTGGCATATTGAAGGTAATATCCGTTACCTGAAGGGTTTGGTTTATAGATGATGGTTCCTTTACTAAAGTTTTCAGATGATTTTATTCCGAGGAGGAATTTCATATTAAACCCACTTACTTTTTCACCTTCCGCTAAGGTGTAATCAGCACGTAATACGGCATAATCGCTTTCAGAAATATAGAGTTTTCCGGTATATATTGCTTTGCTTTTGCGTGGCCTGAATGAGAGTACATATACAAATTCATGGTCTTTTGAATAGACGACTCCTTCATATGTATAGTCATACATTTCGGGCTTGTTGACAAAATTAAGCTTGTCGCTGTAGAGAAAATTGTTTTGAGAAATAAATGAGTTAAGGTCCGATTTGGAATTGGTCACCTGGCTTGGTCTCTTTTTCTTATGGAAATCTTTACGCAACGAAATAGTATCGTGCGAACCAAACCAACCGCTTTTAACCCGATAATATTTAGTAGTGTCTAAATGCTGCAGGAACAGGTTTTTTGATTTTTCCTCTAAATCGTCAAGAGACGACGAATTACTTTCATCCTTAAGTCGGGTAGCTTTGATAACATCGAGTTTGGATGAAAATACTAGTTTGTCTTCTTTTTTCTTTGTGACGGTGTAATAATTACTAAGCATGTCGCTGAATATCACCGGCGGATGGGAGATTATCTTAGCGGTAAAGCTTCTCATCTGGCTGTTTACAGATTTTAAAGCTTCCTTGGTAAAACCTGTTGACTTTTCGATATCAAAATTCAATATCGAAGGCTTTAATGATTGGGTTTCCCTGAAAAAAACTTTATTTTTTGTGGGTTGGAGTTCGCTTTTATAATGTTGGTTTAAATGCTTTTTTACTTCTGCCATTATGCTTACTGCGTCGGGTTTTATATTGGAGACATTGACATTCTCGAGCTCGACAATACCGGCTTCAAGGGAAACAATCAGTTGATTATCTTTGAGTTCTTTTACAGTCATTTTACGATTTTGATACCCTAGGTAGGAAAAGTCAATGGTAGAAGAATCGCTGCTGTTACTTTCGGAAATGGTAAAATAACCTTCGGCATTAGAAACCACATTTTCCGAATGGTTGATAGTTATATTTGCATAAGGAATGCTTTCGTTGGTTTTAGCATCAACAATTTTCCCCGTAATGTTTTGTGCTATGCCTGCCTGAATGCTAAGCATGATGGAGAGGATTGTAAAAAGTTTTTTTTGCATAATGATAAAGTTAGATTAGTAAAGAGCAATTTTACGAATGTAAGTAAAATACTTTACTTTTTAAAGACAAATAATTTATTTTATTTTCTTTATTGTCACACTGAGTGCTGTCGAAAGGCTATTTTCTTTTCTCAAAATCCTTCAAACACCCCTAAGCCAAACAGCGCAAAGTCATATTTCACAGGGTCATTAGCATCGAGTATGCGTAAAGCTGCATCTAGTTCAGCCAATGCTTTGCCATCGTTTTGCTTTCGCGTAAGCAAACCAAGTTTTCTTGCCACATTCCCTGAGTGAACATCTAACGGACAGGAAAGTGCTGCGGGAGAAATGCTTTTCCAGATACCAAAGTCAACTCCGTTCTGATCCTGCCGAACCATCCATCGAAGGAACATATTAATACGTTTTGCAGCAGAGCCCTGCATAGGATCGGAAACATGTTTCATGGTTCGGCGCTGATGGGAAACTGCAAAGAACAGTTTTTTGAATTCGGCTATGGCGGGCTGCATCGATAAGGGTTGCTGGTTTTTGGCGAAAGCCATTTCCAGCCCGTTATGAGTAGCATAAATATGCTGCAGTGCTTTGATAAAGGTCTTAAAGTCTTCGCTGTTAAATGTGCGATGTACAAAACCTTCTGCCTTTTGCAATTGGGCATCGGTGTGGCTCATCACAAAATCATAGGGTGAATCGCCCATCATAGCCATCATTCGTTTGCTGTTGCTAATAATCATCTTTCGGTTGCCCCATGAAATTGTTGCTGTTAAAAAAGCGGCTATCTCAATGTCTTCCTTTAGTGAGAACTGATGTGGAATCTGAATCGGGTCGCTATCAATAAAAGTTGTGGTATTGTATTGAAGTACTTTCTCGTCGAGGAATTCCATGAGTTCAGTCTTATTCATGTCCGCTAACTTTCTGGCTATAAAACCCATCATTTAAATCGGTGCTTCGCTGTTGCGGAATATAAAAAAAGCCAGTTTCAAAATATTTTACCTGTACATCGCTTACACAAGGCAATTGTCCATTGCTGGTTACCCAAAAAAAAGAAGTATCAACAGGGGAATGATAGGACATGTTTCCAACGCTTGCGCCTTTGTATTCCTGCTTCCATTTTGAGTTTGGTTCCGGAATAACAATGTTCTTTAAATGAAAGGTGCTGTTTTGAGTCAGTGTTGCATTTGCAGTCAGGGTTCCAAAAGATAATGGTATAAAGACTATAACTCCAACCGCGAACATACTTAGTACATAGAAACGGAGTATCCATTTTGGGTTGTTAATCCACAAAGACAAGAACAACAACAAAAAGAACAGTGTGAAGTAAACATAAAAGCGGTATTGGGGCGAACTAAAGCACAACAAAACTGCCAATAACAAAAAAGCGGCATAAATGGTCAAAAGTGCTTTTGGTAACTGCTTTTTCAAGATAACAATTGGCGTAACCAATAGTATGAACAGTGACGCAATACCAATATAACCCGTCATTCCATTGTATAAAAAGTAATGTTTAACTATATCCAACAGGGATGTGCTATCATACGCGTTGTTCGGAATATAGAAAGAATTCATCATGTTTTTGCTAAAGAAGTAATCCATAATCAAAGATGGAACCGTATAATCTAAGTCGTTCATTCGGAAGCAAAGCAACGGAAACAAAGGATAGCCTGTGAGCATGGTATTTTTCAAAACAAATAAGAGTAAAACCAAACTGCCAATGCAGATTAGTGAAAGCAGTTGTTTTTTTAAAACAGCAAAGTGTTTTAGCAGCAAAACCAAAGGAAAAAGCAGTAAAACAACCGCTGTAACTTTTATATAAACGGCAAATATTGTCAAAATGGTAATGATAATGAAAGTGTCTTTGGTAACCTCATTTTGGAGATACATTGAAAACATTATAAACGCAAAAACATATACCGGGAAATCAGGTGAAGGCGCACTGATAAATTGAAACAGGAACGCATATGTTAATGGCAGCAGACCAAAGAGTAAATCGATTCGGTTGCCTTTTGTAAAATAGGAATGCAGTTTTTGAAACGCAAAGAAATTCAACAGCAGCATGCAAAACCCATTTAAATCATTAAGCCGGTCATACACAAACGAAAAGCTATAAACGCTCTGGGTAATGTGCCAACCGCTCGCCTGTCCGAAAAACAAATGCAGGTTGGCTAATCCTTTGACAAAACCATACTCGTTGAGCCATTTAACGGTTTGGATATAATAGCTCTCGTTATCAATTATAAAGGGCAAGGTAGCGCTTTGGGCAAGTAGTAACAAACTGCTGACAGCAAACAAAATTCTGATAGAAAATGAGAATGATTTGATTTTGGACACTGCAGTTAGCCAAACTGAAATAAAGTCAGCCTGGTTGCGGTACCAAAAAAGAATTGACAGCCCTAGTAACAAAGCATGAAACGATATAGAAATAGGGCCAAAGAAAGCCCAAACAGTAGCCAAAAGTGTTATTGAAAACAATCCTAAAATAGAAGTTACGACAACATCGCATTGCTTGATACCTAACGATTTGGAAAAGGCAATACCAAAGCTAGATGCCGTAAAAAATATATAAAGCCAACTAAATAGAATTAGTATCATATCGTCAAACGATTAGTCCATCTTTCATGACCAGCTTCCGGTCCGCCATATTGGCAAAAACCTCGTTGTGGGTAACTATGACAAAGGTTTGCCCAAATTCATCTCGTAATTTAAAAAATAACTGATGAAGGTTCTCTGCTGAAGCGGTATCCAGATTTCCCGAAGGCTCGTCGGCAAAAATAACATCGGGTTTGTTAATCAACGCACGGGCTACAGCCACACGTTGTTGTTCACCGCCGGAAAGTTCATTGGGTTTATGATGTATTCTTTCCGATAAGCCTAGATAATCCAATAATTTTTTTGCCTCGACTTCAGTTGGTGCCTTTTCTTTACCGGCAATAAAAGCAGGAATGCAGACGTTCTCTAAAGCGGTAAACTCGGGCAATAATTGATGAAATTGAAATATAAAACCAAGATGCGTATTTCTAAACTTAGATAATGCTTTGTCTTTCATTATCAATATGTTTTCTCCATTTATTTCAAGTGATGTATCATTTTCTTTTTTTGGATTATCCAAAGTTCCAAGAATTTGTAACAAAGTAGTTTTTCCGGCACCGGAAGCACCAACTATAGACACAATTTCGCCTTGTCTGATATGCAAATCGACACCTTTTAAAACATGTAAAGTATCGTAGTATTTATGGATATTTTTGGCAATAATCATGGAATGTATTTTTAACAAAGGAACAAAGATATTCTTTTATTAACTAACTCTTTGTCCATCTTTTGAACTACGGCATTAGATTTGTATAAACGTTTTATAAATTAAAATAAAATGTATAAAGCAAAAACCATAGGAGTCACTAAAACTTCCAAATCAGCAAAGAAAACCAAACTGTACCTTGGTATTGTTTTCGACTTAATAGGAATGTGCCCAACATTATTTCCGCCCTTAGGATGGATTTGGGCACCCATTTCCGGACTGATATTAGCCTCAATGTACAAAGGCAAAACAGGCAAAATGGCAGGTATCATTGATTTTGCTGAAGAGCTTCTTCCAGTGGTTGACTTTATTCCAACTTTTACGCTAACCTGGTTTTACGTGTATGTGATTAATGGTGAAGAATGATGATTAGCTTCTTTCACACCATTTGGCAAATGAATATTAAGCCCCAGCCCGAAGCCTATTCTTTCATTAAGAATAGTATAGTTTTTATTTATGCTTGAATAATATATAAAGTTGTGTTAATTATATATTTTTGTTTAATAATTATATAAATTTGTTAAACAAAAAATATTCTTATGAACACTTCAATTGAAAAAGAAATATACGAATTGATGGGCGACAACCATCAAATGACTTCCGGGGAAACACCATTAAGATTAGACGCTTTCAGCAAATCGGACAAAGACAAAATGGTATCAATCGAAAAGCATTTTCATTCAATAATGGAAGAGATTGGTTTAGATATGACCGATGACAGTTTAAGAGGAACGCCTCATAGGGTGGCGAAGATGTTTATAGAAGAAATATTCTCTGGATTGAACCCCGCGAATAAGCCTAAAATATCTGTTTTTGATAACTTGTATCATTATGATAAAATGCTGGTTGAAGCCAATATTAGTTTTAATTCTACTTGTGAACATCATTTTTTACCGATTATTGGTAAAGCTCACATTGGCTATGTTTCGAGTGGAAAAGTAATTGGTTTGTCTAAATTGAATAGAATTGTTGATTACTATTCTCGCAGACCACAGGTACAAGAGCGCTTGATTATGCATATTTTCAACGAATTAAAATCCGTATTAAAAACGGATGATGTGATTGTGGTAATGGAAGCCAAACACCTATGTGTATCAAGTCGGGGGATTAAAGACGAAAGTAGCTTTACTTCTACAATACAATATGGTGGGATTTTTAATGATAAAGAAAATCGCAATGATTTCTTTAATTTAATTAAACAAGAAAAATAAAAGTTATTAGTTGTTATGTTTTTAGAAATCCCGAATTTATTCGGGATTTTCTTTTTTTAAAAGAAAACCAAAACCACAGCTTCTAAGGATTTTCTTTTCGAACGCCCAAAAGAAAGTGAACTGTCCGAATAAGAATCCAAAGCTAACCAGCAATAATTGATAAATAGGAAAGATAAGTATGATGTATAAAGGGTAATATTCCCATGCGGATGCTGTATTTTTACTAATTCCAAAGAGGGCAAGGATAGGTTTAGAGAGAAAGGCAGCACTTGAACCCGTAATCGCAAATACAACAATAATGACAAACAATTGCCAATTTGATTTGATGTTCCAGCGTTCTTTGAAGTTACCCATGATAGTTATAGCTCCACAAAACTACTCAATTTATTGATTTGGAACAAATCCGGCCAGTTGTTGATTGTTGGTAATTTGAAAATAAACCATGTAATTGTAAATCAGATAATTTACCTCATAACCATAATGAATGTTCCTATCGTAATTAATTTGCATTTCATACAAGTTACGATAGCGTTCGGGCTGTAAAACCCTATTATTCCATTCGCTTACATATTGTTGATTTTTACTTTCCAGGTAGCTTTCTGAGTAGAAGCCTCTAGGTTTTGCACGCCCCGCAATCCAGCTGCTAAACCCGGAATCCATAATAATGACCTCGTATTCCAGTGAATCATTTGCTATTCTGACAACATCTTTAGAGATTTTGGAATCAGGAGTTTTCGCTTTTGATGCAATATTCTTATCAAAGTGACAGGAAGCCAATAGAACAATTAAAAGTAACGGCACAATAATTTTCATCGCTGTTTAGTTTGCATAAAATTACGAAAAACAAAGAACGGTTGTTGCAATTTTAACAAATAAAAAATCACGTTAAACAGGTGGTTTTCAGAACATTTTGTAATGTTTTATTATACTTTTTCAGCTTTCAGAAGGCTGATAACTTGTTCAGCAAGTTCTGTTCCAATTCTGTCCTGTGCTTCCAAAGTCGCTGCACCGATATGTGGTGTCAGGGATATTTTCGGATGCATTAATATCTGAATTTCTGGTGTTGGTTCGTTTTCAAAAACATCCAACCCTGCAAATAATACTTTTCCTGAATCCAACGCTTCAATTAAGGCTACTTCATCAATAACGCCACCACGAGCACAGTTAACAATACCTACACCATCTTTCATCTGTGCAAACTCTGCTACACCAATCACATAACCATCTTGTGCCGGAACGTGAAGTGTAATAAAATCAGCATGTTTGAAAATGTCTTCCATAGGTTCAGTTATAAACTCAACGTTGATGAATTGCCCGTTGTAGAAATCTACTTTTACTTCGGCATTGTCAACATATTTATCAGCGGCTATAACTTTCATTCCAAGGCCTAACGCCATTTTTGCTACTGCTTGGCCAATGCGTCCAAAACCAACAATTCCTAAAGTTTTGCCACGTAATTCGATTCCGTTGGCATATGCTTTTTTCAGGCCATCAAAGTTGGTATCGCCTTCCAAAGGCATATTTCTATTGGCATCCTGAAGAAAACGAACACCCGTAAACAAATGTGCAAATACTAATTCGGCCACACTTTCAGAAGAAGAAGCCGGCGTATTAATAACATGCAAACCTTTGCTGCGAGCATACTCAACGTCGATATTATCCATACCAACGCCACCACGACCAATGATTTTCAGACTCGGACAATTATCAATAATTTCCTGGCGAACTTTGGTAGCACTTCTCACAATAATTACCGAAATCTTGTGCTCATTGATATAATTGGCTACCTGTTCCTGGGCAACTTTAGTTGTAATCACTTCAAAACCACCTTTCTCTAACGCTTTAATTCCGCTGTTGGAAATTCCGTCATTGGCTAATACTTTCATGCTGTTATTTTAAATTATAAATTTTGAATTTTTAGGAGCTATTCCGGCTTTCCGCGCTACACGGTAGCTTGCTTCAATCCGGGCTAGGGCGATCTATTTAAACTGTAACTTCGTTTTGTTTTACAACTTCCTCCAGTTTTTTCATAACATCAACCAAAACCTGAACACTTTCTAATGGCAACGCATTATACATTGAGGCACGGTAACCACCAACAGAACGATGGCCTGCAATACCTGAAATTCCGGCTTCTTTCCACATCTTGTCAAAGGTTTCCTGGTTCTTTTCGTCAACCAATAAGAACGTTGCGTTCATATTGCTTCGGTCTTTTTTATCGGCAGTTCCAATGAATAAAGAATTTCTGTCTATTTCATTATAAAGCAGGTTTGCTTTAGCGTCGTTGATTTTTTCAACAGCAGCAATTCCGCCCATGTTTTTCAACCATTGTAAAGTTAAAAGACAAGTGTAAACAGCGAAAACCGCAGGCGTATTATACATGCTTTCTGCCTTGATATGTTTTTCATAATCCAAAATACTCGGAATAGTTCTTCCTGATTTACCTAAGATTTCTTCTTTTACAACAACCAATGTCGTTCCGGCTGCACCCATATTTTTCTGCGCACCAGCATAAATCAAATCGAATTGCGTAAAGTCTAAACTTCTTGAAAATATATCAGAACTCATATCACAAATCACAGAAATGTCGGTATTCGGAAATGATTTCATTTGGGTTCCAAAAATGGTATTGTTACTCGTGCAGTGAAAATAACTTGTGTCGGCAGGAATAATGTAATCGGTTGGAATATGATTGTAATTTTGCTCTTTTGAAGAAGCAACTATAACTGTTTCGCCAAAAAGTTTGGCTTCCTTAATAGCATTGTTTGCCCAAGTTCCTGTGTCTAGATAAGCAGCTTTACCGTCAACTTTCATCAGGTTTTGCGGTACCATCAAAAACTCTAAACTGGCACCACCTTGTAAAAACAAAGCCTGATATCCTTTTCCTTCCAATCCCAAAAGTTCTAAAGCCAACGCTCTCACTTCATCCATAACAGCAACAAAATCTTTGCTTCTGTGCGAAATCTCAAGAATAGATAAATCAGAATTATTAAAATTTAATACGGCTTGTGCTGATTTTTCAAATACTTCTTGTGGCAAAATGCATGGACCAGCGCTGTAATTATGTTTTTTCATGGTGACAGATTTCTAATAAATTGAGTTGCAAATTTCGTAAACGGCTTTTTAAAAAGCGATTAGAATTCCGCAATAATTAAACGATGTTATTAACGAAAACGTTATAGTTTATAACAATTGTTTGGAATATCACAAAGATGCTAAAAATTGGACAGTATCCACATTATCAGCATAATCCCAAAGTTTTGGCTGCTGGGTTTGCCCAAAAGGAATTGAATTTCTGATTAAATTATTGGAAACAATACACTGCATTTGCTCTGCTTCGTTTGCCAAACGTGTCTGCAAATCAGCAATGTCTTCGTAATATTCATAAAACACAGAAGAAATAGGCGAGGCGTGGCTAACGTCTTCTTTTAGCGTTAGGAACTCATTATCCAGCAATTTAAAATTACTCATCAGGAAAACTGCTTTGTTGTAATCGTAGTTGTTTGAATATTTTTCGTAGAAAATAACATCTTTGTATTCATAAATGGCTTTAAAGAACTTTTCAAAACTATAGTCTTTTGGCACAAAAAGTTTGGAAACATTACGACAGCCCAAACCGAAATACCTGAAAATATCTTCCCCAAGATTCACTAAATCCTTCTGTGTTTCTTTTCCGTTTAAAACCGCCACTGAATTTCGATTTTTGCGAATGATACATGGTTTGTCCTTAAAATAAAATTCAAAATAACGTGCGGTATTGTTACTTCCTGTGGCAATTATAGCATCAAAATTTTCTAATTTGCCATCGGTAAATGAGATGTAGTAAGAAAGTTTAGGCTCAACACTTATCATATAATTGGCCACAAACTGTATCAGATGTTGGTCATTCGAAGAAGCTTTTACCAATACTTTATGACCCGTAATGAGCACAGAAAGAAAATCGTGAAAGCCAACCAATGGAATGTTTCCTGCAAGAATTAAACCCACTGTTTTTGACTTCACATTGGATAAGTCGTAGTTTGATAACCATTTATTTAAATTATCTTCTGTCAAAGCTTCTGCCCAGGAATGAACAGCAAAGTAAACCTGTTCCGGCGTAAACCATCCATTATGGGATTGGGAAAGCGCAAGTAAGTTTTTAAATTTTTCGAAATACAAATCATTATGAAGCACATTGGCATCCATAATTTGTTCATTCAAATTGAACTGGTTTAAAAATTTTCCTAATGCTACAAAAGGAAATTTTGTGTTAATAGAATTCATTTAATTTGCTTAAGAATGGTTTTGATTGTAAATTTGGGCAAAAATAATTAAAAATAAGCTATGGCTATCATTATAACGGATGAATGTATAAACTGTGGTGCCTGCGAACCTGAATGTCCCAATACTGCAATTTATGAAGGTGCAGACGATTGGAGATATAAGGATGGAACCAAACTTAATGGGAAAGTAATTTTGCCAGACGGCACTGAAGTAGATTCAGACGCGGCACAAACGCCCATTTCTGATGATATTTATTATATAGTTCCGGGTAAATGTACCGAATGCAAGGGTTTTCATGAAGAGCCACAATGTGCAGCCGTTTGCCCTGTAGATTGTTGTGTGCCTGACGAAAATCATATTGAGAGTGAAGAAACGCTAGTCAATCGGCAAGCTTTTTTACATAATGAGTAATAAAAAAATCCTGAATGTGAATTCAGGATTTTTCGTTAAGGTAGATTAATTTATTTTTGTAGATTGTATACTTCTTTTGTTATCGTATCTGTCTTTTCATCATAAGTCTCTAACACTAAATTTCCGTTTGAGTCAAAATAACCAACTGAAAACTTACCGTCATTTTTATAAATATAATTATTGTTAGAGGTTCTTCTTAACAACGACAAACCTTTATTGTTATAATTGGTTACCTTATAACCTGATTTGTCGGCTGCGACCTGAAATTTTTCACCGTTGCTTGAATAAAAAGCCGAATGGTCAACATCCACTATTGTTTCTTGACCGTCAATACTAACTTTAGTAGTTTCAGTTATATTTACCGGTGTCGATAGAATTTCGGTGTTTTTTGTACCAGGCTGAACATCATTCAATTCTATATTCTGAACCTGTTTTATTTCTTCTTTTTTAACAACTTTGTGTTCCCCTTTATGGTCTTTCACAGTGGTTGTTGTGGTAACTGTTTCAGTTTTTTTGTTTTGATTTTGTGATTGAATGCTCAGCGAAAACAGAAAAGCAAACACTCCTAAAATTGCAGTTTTCATAATAATAAAATTTAATGATTAGTATCTACAAATCTAATGCTACATTGCAAGAAAGGTGTTACATAATTATAGGTTAAATTTATATTTTTCGCATAAAAAAACCTGAGTGTTTACTCAGGTTTTTTGGATTATTGTATTTATTAAAACTTGAGACTAAGCCTGGTATAGTAGTATGCGCCGCTAAAACCCATTTGTACAGAATCCCAATAACCACCGGCTTCAGTGTTTCCGGATTCGTCTTGTTTCGTCGGGTAAATGTTAAATAGATTGTTACTACCCAAACTTAATTTTAATTGTTTGATTAACTGGAAACCAAGCGTCAAATCGGTTACTATCTTCGGGTTGTAAACGTTATCCGCACCTGCATAATCCACAAGGATTACTTTGCTGAATCGGGTAAAAGACAAACCGGCATCAAACCATTTTCTTTCATAGTTCAGATTAAGACCGAACTTGTTGTTTGGCGCAGATGCTTTTAAGAAAGCAATCTCACGCGCTCCAAAGAAGGTTTCCTGATCCAATGCTCCGTTATTCACATGACTAACTTGCATATCATTAATATTTCCAACCACTGTGGCTCCAAATTTAGAGCTTCCAAAAGAATTCTTCCACGACATAACAATATCCACGCCTTTAGTTACCGTACTTACGCCATTCACAAAAAATTGAGCGGAATCTACGTTTAGGTTTAAGGCCGTTGCGTCAAAATAGCCGGTTAGTACAATCCTGTCGCTTACATTAATTAAATAACCATCGACAGTTGCAGTAAATTTCCCGAACTTACCTGTCAGCCCTACAGAACCATTTCTTGATTTTTCCTCTCTTAATTTATCAATGCCAAAACCTTGAGTAACCGCGCTTCCGTTTGCAGCTAATAAAACTTCCGTTGCGCCGGTAGAATTAAAGTTAGTAAAACTGGTATTAAAATATATTTGAGCTAACGATGGCGCTCTGAATCCGGTGCTGAATGAACCTCTCAGACTTACATGGTCGCACATTTTCCATTTATACGCCATTTTAAGATTTAATGTATTTCCAAAATCGCTGTAATGCTCATAACGAAGCGCAGTTCCTAACAAGAATTCGTCAGAAACATCCAGTTCCGCATCAACATAGCCAGCAATATTGTGTCTACGTTCGTTAACTTGATTATCCGGACTGAATCCAGGAAAGCCTTGAGAACCACCAGGTCTCGGATTTCCTGAAACGGGGTCAATAGGAGCAGATTGTGTTGTAGGGTCTACAATAGGATCTCCATTAGTATCATAAGTTGCATAAGAACCTATTTCACCAGCAGTAATTTCATATTTTTCTACTCTGTACTCTCCACCAAAAGCAAAGTTTAATCCATTTAAAACCGATTTAAAGTTTTTTGAGAAATCAAGATTAGTCGTATTTTGAATTAATCTAAATCCACCCGCATGAAACTGTGTTGGTGAAGTATCTTCCAAACTGGCATTTAAAGTTCCTTTGATTGTGTAATCAAAAACATTCTGACCATACGCATTGCTCAAATCAATTTTCCACCCAATGAAATTAGCCTTAAAGCCTCCTGCGATTGAATTGTCAAAGATTTTTGAAGTAATCCTTGGCGTATAACCACCAGGATAAATTGACTCTACAACTCTCTCACCATCATTCCTGGTAAAGGCATAAGCATCCGTATTTCTGTCATTTCTTCCGCCAAAGGCATAAAAGTCAATATTATTTGTAAGCGGTACTTGCAGATTAGCCATTACGTTATAGCTTTTTATTTCGGCTTCGCCAAATCCTTTTCTGAAATCAAAACCCGGACGCAAGGTTTTATCTTTGGATAAATATTCTCCCGTTAAATTAAAAAATCCGCTTTTTCCAAGTTTAACGCCATAATTAGCGCCGGCTTTTAATGAAAATCCATCATATTTATGGTCTTTACCATAAGAATTTCCATTTCCGTTTTGGTCTAATTCATAACCCGGTGTATTTGGCGTTCCCGGAAGAAAATCGCCGTCAGCATCATTCTTATAAATTCCCGTAGTTATCGAACCATTGAATTCATTGACATTGTCATTTAAGACAATATTTATTACTCCGGCAATCGCATCCGAACCATATTGTGCCGCAGCACCATCACGCAGGATTTCGATTCTCTTGATAGCACTCGCCGGAATCGCATTTAAATCGGTTCCTGTATTCCCGCGGCCACGTGTTCCAAATAAATTGATTAACGACGATTGATGTCTTCTTTTTCCATTGATTAAAACCAAAGTCTGGTCGGGACCCATACCTCTAAGTGTAGCCGGATCAACATGGTCAGCGCCATCAGACCCCGATTGTTTATTGGCGTTAAAGGATGGTGCTAAATATTGAAGCAGTTCATTGATTTCGATTTTCCCACTCTGGGTCGTAACATCTTTTACATTAATGATGTCAATAGGTACGGCGGAATTTAAGACCGTTCGTTTAGCATTTCTGGAACCTACAATTTGAACTTCCTGCAGTTCCTGAACTTTTGTCGTATCTGATTTTGTTTCGTTGGGTTCTTTTTGGGCAAAAACTACCGAAATCGGAGCGATTAATAATAGTAAAGTAATTTTTTTCATAAATGTTGGTTTGGTTAGTATTTATTGAAAATTGGTACTTGCAATATATATATTATTTAACATAATTTCAGCCCTACATAAATAATTCTATTAACGATTTTAAAAACAATATAAACCTTACCCGTTGGGTGTAATTATTTAAAGTAAAAATAAATTGATTAAATATTGGTCAAGATACTGAAATTCAGTATCTTGAAGTCGCAAAACAAAC
>NZ_JANXTI010000009.1 GCF_025352425.1 Flavobacterium sp. | reverse complement strand
CAGAGGGAAGTATAATTTTAATCTGCTTTCGTTCTTTATTGCAAATTGGGTGCGGGCAAAAACATAGCCGCTACCGTAGACAATCGCATGGCCAAAAGGGACGTACAGCGGGATTGGAGTTGTTCTGTAATGATACATGCCGAGCAATTTGCAGAAAATCAATTCCCCTATATAAGAAAGCGAAACCATCGCAAACAACAATTTCCTTAAATGCGAATCCGATGCATGAAAGAAAATTGAAAAATAGATTATGGCTAAAAAGTTGGTCAATTGCCTGCCGTCAAAATAATTTGCATTAAAAAAAACAGAGTCAATTCCTAAAGCAAATATTGTGAAAACGCCAAAAAACAATGCGCACAACAATTGTTCCTTTGCATTGGGATTGTCATTGGTAAACACCGATTGTTTGAAAAAATTAGCCATATCAAAAATTAGTACATCTAAACTTTTCTGCCCATCAGGTTCTCCCCAAAAGACTGGAGTTTATCTTTCTTTTCATTATCGATATTGATATTTTGCAAAGTATCGAAAGCTTTTAAAGTATATTCCTGAATAGTGTTTTGCGTAGCCTTTGAAGCGCCGGTTGCGTCGAAAATTTCTTTTACGGAAGTGATTTTATCAGTGTTGTCATCAGGCTGAATCGAAAACAAATGCATCAGTTGCTCGTTTTGTTCAACGCTTGCAAACTCGACGGCCTTTAGATAGAGATAAGTTTTTTTGTTTTCGATGATATCGCCGCCAAGCTGTTTTCCGAAAGTTTCGGGATCGCCGAACGCATCTAAATAATCATCTTGCAGTTGGAACGCAAGGCCAAGATTTAAACCAAAATCATAAATTAAGTTGGCATTTTCGACGGAAGTTTCGGCAATAATGGCACCCATTTTCATTGCGGCAGCGACCAGTACTGCGGTTTTATACTCTATCATTTTTAGGTATTCGGCAATCGTGACGTCTTCCCGGTTTTCAAAATCAATATCCCATTGTTGGCCTTCGCAAACTTCGAGCGCAGTTTTGCTGAACAACTTTGCTAAATCCCTGAAAACCGTTGGCTCGTAATGTTCGAAGTACTGATAGGCCTGAATCAGCATAGCATCGCCGGAGAGGATGCCTGTGTTGACATTCCATTTTTCATGGACGGTTTCTTTACCTCTTCGAAGCGGCGCATCGTCCATAATATCGTCATGAATCAGAGAAAAATTATGAAAAACCTCAACGGCCAAAGCAGCAGGCAGCGCTTTTTTATAGTCAGTATCGAAAACTTCGGCACTCATAAGTGTCAAAACCGGACGCATTCTTTTGCCGCCGAGACCCAGTATATAATGTATGGGTTCGTACAAATTCTTTGGCTCTTTGGTTTTGGATTGCAATTGTAAATAGTCTGAAATAAATTCCTGATACTGATAAATGGAGTGCATAAAGGTAATTTTCGGCTAATTTACAGTATTCAAGGTTGATTACAATCGACGATTTTTTATCAAATGTTAAATTAAATTAAATACTTTGAAAACTATTTTAGTATTTAAAGTTTCCGCTATAAATTTGCACCGGATTTAACCTAAAAAATTCACAAAATGAGAGAGAAAATAATGTCCAAAGCCGGCGAGCTATTTTTAAAACTAGGCTTTAAAAGTGTTACCATGGATGACATTGCAGCCGACATGTGTATATCAAAAAAAACAATTTATAAATATTTCTGCAATAAAGAGATTTTAATTGAAGAAAGCAGCGCAATAATGCACAAAGAAGTGCATCAGATTATTGACAGTATAATTAGGAAAAATTACAATGCCATTGCAGAAAATTTTGAAATCAGGAAGACATTCAAAGAGATGTTTAAAACTATAGATACGTCGCCGCTTTATCAGTTAAAAAAACATTATCCGGAGATTTATGAAAAAGTAATGTCAACAGAACTTACGGAATGCAACATGTATTTTAGGAAAAACATGGAAAAAGGAATTGAACAGGGACTATACCGAAAAGAGTTCAATATCGGAAGTTATATCCAATTTTATTACACGCTGATTTTTAGCATCAACTCAAACACCCGCTCTGAAAAAGAGGCTCAGCAACTAGAACTCGAAGCCCTGGAATACCATACCCGAGCTTTGGCAACAGCGGAAGGAATTATCGAACTTGAAAAACAAATGCAAAATACCAACACGCTATGAAGAAAATAATTTTGGTCGTCGTCCTAACTTTTGCGCTTGGCGCATACTCACAGGAAGTAAAATCGTTAACATTAAAAGATGCGATTAACTATGCTTTGACAAAAAAGTCGGATGCCAAAAAAGGCAAACTGCAGCTTGAAAACAGTGAATATAAAATTCAAGAGATACGATCTCGTGCACTGCCACAAATTTCGGCCAACGGGGGATTAATTTACAATCCTATTTTGCAAACTACTTTTCTTGATGCAGGATCTTTTGGCGGAGAGCCCGGAACTATTATTCAAGCAAATTTTGGACAGAAATGGGTATCCACAGCAGGTGTTTCTCTAACTCAGCCAATTTTTGACAAGTCTGTTTTTACAGGTTTGAAAGCGGCGCAAACGAGTCGGGAATTCTATCAAATCAATGACCAGCTGACCGAGGAGCAGGTTATTGAAAGGGTGGCGAACAATTACTATCAGGTTTATGTTCTAAGACAAAAACTTATCGTTATTGACAGCAATTACAGCAATACTAATAAAGTCAAAAATATTATCCGCGGTCAATTCGATAGCGGGCTTGCAAAAAAAATTGATTTGGACCGAATTATCGTAAAAGTTAGTAATATTGAAACGCAGCGTCAACAGGTTTTGAATGCGGTTCGGTTGCAGGAAAACACTTTGAAGTTTTATATGGGAATGCCGATTGAAACAAAAATAAATATACCGAAAACTCAATTTGAGGTCACGCCAATAGCATTTACAGAAACGTCAAATACGAGCAACCACAGCGAATATCAGCTTTTAAAAAAACAAGAACAGTTGCTAATGTTTCAAAAAACCGCAGAACAAGCGGCGTATTATCCAACTCTTTCGTTAACCGCAGGTTATAATTATATAGGCCAAGGTCCCAAAATGCCTTGGGGAGCAACTCCGGCTAAAAATGTCTATTGGTCTGATTATTCTGCAATCGGTTTAAATTTAAAAGTACCGATTTTTAACGGATTTGAAACACGTTCAAAAGTGAGACAGGCTGATATTAGTTTAAGGTCGTTGAAAGAAGATATTAATGATACAAAATTGCAACTTGATTTGGCATTTGAAAATTCAAAAATTCAAATCAATAACAGCATCACTAC
>NZ_JANXTI010000093.1 GCF_025352425.1 Flavobacterium sp. | reverse complement strand
ACTTCTAAAACTCTTAAATAATTTTTAACTATATTTGACATGAATATTGGTTTGTTTTGCGACTTCAAGATACTGAATTTCAGTATCTTGACCAATATTTAATCAATTTATTTTTACTTTAAATAATTACACCCAACGGGTATGATATATATTTTTTATAGTTATAGAATTAAGGTAAATACATAGCGGTAAATTCAGTAGTTATGAATCCGTCTGCAATGGCAAGCACTTCCGAAGGATTTTTAACTACATCAAGTCCAGTGTTAGGATCAACAACATCATCACCCGCAAAATCTTTGGAATTCGGATTTATTAAACTTCTGATAGCAGAAGCATGTCTGGCTTCAACGGAAACAATTTTGCCCGCTAATAATAAGTATTCGGGATTAGTAAGCAACCTTCCTGCGCCATTATAAGCTGCAACTCCTGTATCCTCTAATGCTTTTGCTGTAGCGAGTACTTGTGCACGGCTACTGAAATTTAATGAGCCATAATTAAACGCCAAATCCGGAAGTAACATTCTATCAGGGTTTGGTAACGCTGCGGTTAATGCGGCCTGGAAAAACTCTCTGTGTATTACTTCGTGGTGATACAAATCAGTAAGCACTTGTTGGTCTTCCGCCGTAAAATTTGTCGTAAAACCACTAGAGTTAACAACCCTTGTATAAAAGTCGGCTTCGAGTTGTTCTAATGCGTAGGCATACGTCAGTACTCCTAAATCATTACCACCTAAATCAAAAACACCACCTTTTGGACCGGGGAAATGCCCGTTGCCGTTCCCTTTCTTCATCAAATCAACCTCTTCATCGTTGCTACAACCGGCCAGCAACAAGGTCGTTCCTACGAGCGTAAGTCCGCTCAATTTGAGAAAACTTCTTCGATTGGTAAAAGAGGGATTAGCCTCTTCAATTCTAACTACATTTTTCATAGTCTAATATTTTAATAATTAATAATCGAATAAGCATTTTGTAGTAGTGAAAATAGTTTTGGGGAAAATAATTAACCTAATAATTTAAATACGGAATTTTGATTTGGTTGGTTCTTTAATTTAAAATAAAAAATATTTTAGCTAGGCAATCATATTTTTTTACCAGCAAATTCAAGGCAATCATCTATCTAGTTATAAAATTGAATTTCTAGATATGATTTAATATGTATATTTGTTTTTTATGAAATTCCTTAAATTTTTATACTAATTCTACTTTTGAAAAATAGAATTAAGTTAGAGGTTGGGTTTACATAATTTTTGAGAAACCTATCATAATTCACATATCAATGAAGTCGAAAGCCACACTAAAACAAATTGCAAAGGAATTAGGAGTTTCAGTTTCTACAGTTTCAAAAGCACTGAATGGAAGCCCGGAAATAAGCGAACCTACAAAGCAACGTGTTCAGGAATATGCCAAACTGAAAAATTACAAACCCAACGTTATCGGTTTAAATTTAAAAAACCGAAGAACAAAAACCATTGGTGTTATCATTCCAAATATTTTAAATTCGTTTTTTGCCAAAGTTTTCAGCGGCATCGAAAAAGTAGCGGACGAAAAAGGGTACAAAGTTATTACGTGTATTTCCAACGAATCTTCCGAAAAGGAAATTAACGCTCTGGAAATGTTAAGTAACGGAACGATTGACGGCTTCATACTTTCCATTGCTGAAGAATCGCAAAAAAATCAAAAATTTGATCACTTTACAACAATTATAAATGAGGGCACGCCAATTGTCATGTTTGACCGTATTGCCGATGAAGTAAACTGCGATAAGGTTATAGTCGATGACTTTGAATCAGCATTGAATGCAACCGAGCATTTGCTTAAAACAGGATGTAAAAAAATCGCGTTGCTTTCGTCTATCGATAGCTTGAGCGTGGGTAAATTAAGAGCGCAGGGATTTTATAAAGCACTTCAAAATAATGGTTTAAAAGTGGATGAAAATCTTGTTATTTTAGCGAATGACAATGAAGAATTTAACAAAAGAATCGGCGGCTTTTTTATCAAAAATAAACCTGATGGCGTTTTTGCATTGGACGAACACGCATCCGTAACTGCTTTGAAACTTGGAATTCAGAACAGCTATAAAATACCGCAGGATTTATCACTAATTGGTTTTGCTGATGGTGTTTGGTCGCGAAGAATGACACCAAGTTTGTCAACAGTTAGCCAACACGGACCCGAAATTGGTGAGGTGGCCGCACAACTTTTAATAGATAAACTTGAAAGTTCTGAAGAGACTTTTACTTTTACTACAACAACTATTAAAACTGAATTGCGTCAAAGAGATTCTACGAAGAAGATATACTAAAGATGTAATTGGTTTCGACCAATTTTTTCTTTTCATAAGCAAGTTCAAAAGCCATGGTGTTCTTCAATGCTATGGCTTTTATTTTTTCAATCTCACAGTCTTGTGACAATATCATATAACAATTGCTTGAAGCTAAATAATTGGGTAACTGAATAAACAGTTTTTCAAAATACTCGAAGTTTTCGCCACAAAACCAAGCCTGTTCTTTTGTGTTTTTTGGTTTTTTTGGATAATACGGCGGGTTGATAATGATATAGTCAAAAGTTTGATTTTTCAGGTTGTCAAACAAATCAGAATAAATGATTTTTAGTTGCAGATTATTTTTTAAAGCATTGATTTCCAAAAACGCTAAAGCAATTTTATTGACGTCGGAAGCTGTTACGTTCGCTCCGTTTTTTGCGGCCAAAAGTGAAATAATTCCGCTGCCGCAACCGAGTTCCAAGAAAGTGTTGTTTTTTAAATCTAACTCATTAACAAAATCCAAAAGAATTTTAGTACTCAAAGTTAGTTGTGGCGGAAAAACATCAGGATGCACTTTGATGCAAATATTGTCGTAACAAAATGTTCTCGGTTTCCAATAATACAATCGTAAACCAAGTTTCAAAAAAGGATGGGATATTTTTTTAATTAAACTCCTCATATAACACTATTACTTTTAATGATTTCCCATGCCTCCTGAATCCTTCGCTAAACCAGGTCACCTCACTGTTTTTATTATTCGGAATAGAAACCTTCTATCTCCGGTTGACGGTATTTCCAAAGTTTGTGCAACGCTTTAATTTCATAAGGAAACTGATAAAAACCAGTCTTATAACGCCAACCCGACATTGTTGTCAAAACTGTTTTTCTAAAACCTCGAATCCTAAAATCCGAAACCGTTGGATAATATCCATTCAACACGGTTTCGAAATTTTTAATTGTATCAATCATATAAGGTTTTAGCCAAGGCGTCAAGGGGTTTTTTCGTAAATCGAAGTTTTCCCAGCTTGGCGAAATCCAATCCTCTAAATGTTTCGGAAACGAGAATCCTGCATCCAAAATTTGGTTGTATAATTCTGAACCTTCTGTTGGCACCGGACTGAAAAGGTAAATGATAATCTCCGCATTGGGATTAATCACTTTTATTTCTTTGATGAAATTGATGTCCCACAGAATTTGGTCATAAACTTCTTTCTCCGTTTTGGCGGGCATCCCAAGTACAAAAGACAGCTCCGGAATGATATCGGCATTTTTCATCCGCAGTACAAAATCCTTAATCATTTGTCCGCTTTGCGTTCCGCCTTTATTCATTTGTTTCAGCACGGCATCGTTTCCTGTTTCGGCACCAAGAAAAATCATTTTGCAACCTGCTTTTCGCATGAGTTTCAACTCATCATCGCTGTACATATTAATGGTGTCAATGCGACCTTCGCCCCAATAACTAATGTTGTCATTCATGATAAGTTCTGAAAATTCGAGCACCCGTTTTTTGGAAGTAAAGAAATTATTGTCATGAAATTCAATCGCGTCGATGTTGTATTTTTCTTTAAAATATCTGACATCTTCATAAATTCTGGCGGGTGACATGCCTTTCCATTTGGCATTATAAATAGGAACCACAGCACAGAATGAGCACGAAAACGGGCAACCCATACTCGAATGATAGGATAAGGTTTTATTACCCATAAAAGTCTTCGCCAAATAATTTTTAACAGGATAAAACGAATTCAGATACTCATACGGAAGCTTAGGCAAAGTATCCTGATTGAGTAAAGCTTCAACGGCTGTTTTTATGATTTCTCCGTTTTCGTTTTTGTAAATCAGGTTTTTTATTAAGAAGATTTGGTCTTTTTTATTATTTTCCAAAAAATCAATCAATGAGGGAAATGCCACATCTCCAGGGCCATTAATCACATAATCCACAACGTCTGATTCTAACGAAACTTTATATTGATTGGCAGCGAAGTAACCGCCCCAAACCGTAACTATTTCAGGAAATAAAGTTTTGATTTTTTTGGTAAACGGAATCGCCTGACGCAATTGTGGTCCGGGCATGACGGTAGAACCAAAGTATTTGAACTCACCGGTTTTAAGATAATTTTCTATGGTTTGCCATGCGTTTTTTTCCAAATTGCCATCCACAAAAACATAATCATATTTGCCATAAATTGAGGCTCCAACCTGCAAAATCGAATTTGGGATCCGATGTTTGCCGTTGGCACTTTTTGGGTTGAAAATGATGATTTTATTCATTGTGTTAGGACATTTTTTCTGAATGACAATTTTAACGAAAACCCCGAAAGAGTAATGTCAAAGCCCCAACAAATGTATGAATTTTAAATATTTTTTTTAACTTTGAGTGATGGTTCACACAAATAAAATCAGTTTAATTGATATTTCGGTTTATAACAGAAACATTAAATCCATTCAGGAAGAAATTGATTCTACACCGCACTCTTTGGGTTACCTGAGTTTTTTAAATCCGATTATTCAACCTACTATTGTTCGGTTCGGAGCTGCTTTTGAAGAAGAAGGCAACTATAAACTATATCGTTATTGCGTAAAAGATTTATTACGCTTATACAAATTTTTACATTCGGAAAAACAAGCTATTGTGTTATTTCATGGGTTCTCGTTTCCGATACGGTTTTTGGTTTTGAAAATGATTTTCGGAAGTAAATTTAAATGGATAATTCAGCATCATGCCGGTAATCCTTCGCCAAATATTTTGAAGCAATTAATTCAGAAAATAACGTACCAACAGGCGGATAATTATATGTTTGTTTCTAAAGCTCAGGCACAACCTTTTATAGATGCCGGAATTATAAAATCTGCTGATTTAGTGACTGAAATAATGGAGTGTTCAACGCCATTTAATCTCAAGGGAAAAGGTGCATGCCGCAAAAGTTTAGGACTTTCCAACGACAAATTAATCTTTATTTGGGTTGGCAGCTTGGATCAAAATAAAGATCCGATGTGTTTGCTCAACGCTTTACATTTGTACCACAATAGCGGTAATGATTTTGAACTGTATATGTTTTATAGCGACACCCAATTGTTGTCGGAAATAAAAGAGTTTGTAAATAAATAGCATTCGTATCCTGAATTATTTTTTTGACATGATTAACATCTACACGTCTATCCATGGCATCGATGATTTCCTGGGAACCGCTTTCAGCACCAATCCAAATCCGGAAACATCCCGCTTCTTTCAGTAGGCGCAAAATCTCATCGTTCAACCGCTCCGCGCGTGTGATACATTCAAACCTTATTTGGGCATTTTGCTTTACCACTTCTTCGTGAAAGGCAGTCAGCCATTTGTGGCTAATCGTAAATACATCGTCTACAAACCAAATCGCATCTGGATTGTATTGTTCCTTTAACATCTTCATTTCCGCGGCAACCTGATTGGCCGGCCTTCGTCTATAACTTTGTCCGTAAACCGCGGTACTGCACCATTTGCAAGTATAAGGACAACCACGTTGCGTTGAAATCGTCATCGAACTTTCACCATGATTATTTTTCCAAGTTTCAAGATAATTGTAAATGTTAATGGCTTCCCTGTTTGGCAAAGGCAACTCATCTAATTCCTTGAATTTGGTGCGCGCGCCCGTTTGAACCACCAAATTATTTTCTAAAAAAGCAATACCATTAACATCATGGAAATTACTATTCTCCATAATTGCGTTGTACAATTCAAAAGTAGTTTCTTCGCCTGTGCTTCATCAATAAATACTAACCCCTTTTTAAAGAAAGCTCCATCATATACATTTTGGCTTCTAATGAAAGTTATTCCCTCGCTTTTATAAACTCCCTCTCCACCTTTAGGCGTTGCACCACTTCCTATTTTTGTAGTGATTTCTTGAAGTTTTATAGGAGTTCCATTGATTTTTTCTACAATGTCAGCTATTAATTTATCTAAAGCCTTAATCTCCTTTTTTATTTTTTCTTCATTTTTCTCTAACACTATAATTTCTGAAATTATAATATCTTGAATATCATTTGGCGGAAGAGGTATTTTTATGCTTTTAAAATCGGGCTTTTGCAAGTGTTTTAACCCAACCCCTTTAAAGTAAAATTCATTAATGACTGAAATGATATTTTCAAGAAAGTAAAAAATGAATTTAGTTTTTAAAACTTTTTCATCGGAACTTTTTACAACATAAGTATCTGTTGAATAAGATGCTTTGCCATTAAAAAATTTTACAACTGCATTTCCACCCGTTGAAAGGTAAATATTTTCATTGTCAACCAAAAAGTCATCAAATTTCAGAACACTTTCACCACTAGTGAAAAAATTGTAAATTCCAGTTGAAGTATCCTTTGCCGTACCAACTTGTATTTTAGATTTTGGCTGTTCAAAAAGAATATCCCCAATATTCGTCGTTTGCCATTTACTTACAAATTCAACTTTTTTTTTAACTGAAAGTGAAATGTTTTTTTCAAATATTATACGATCAAACGTAAGCATATCAACCAAATTGTGATAGCTTATATTGTTTTTTAGATTTTCAGGTAACTCCAAATCAAATTTACCTTTAAAGGCTTTATAAATATAAGTACTAGCTTTTTCAAGATTATCAAAAGAATCTACATCATACAGTTGTGTACATTCATCTATTGTTTTACCACTTCTCATTGAACGAATCCCTTCGCTTCCTCTTCGGTTACTAAATTCATAACCTAAAAAGCGTTTTTCCTCATTTTTTTCTCCAGTTTTTAACAACACAATCCTTTGAGGATAAGCAATAATAAAGTACAATAATTTATCTTGCTCTAAAGCAAAGATATTATTCCATTTTTCTTGCTCATTTTTTGCTTTTATTTTTTTATTGTATTCCTTATATATTTCGTGATTTCTAATAACTTCATTTGGCTCTTTTTTTAATAAAGAAACATAGTCGTCAAAGTTTATATCCTCCCAAACATGATTAATATATTTTTGAATGGGTTTTTCAATTCCATTTATAGTAACATCTTGTAAATTGATAAAAACTTTTTTAATTGTTTCTTCAATGTTGAATGCGTCTGCATTATTCTTTCTTCTTAAAAATAAGGTAACAGTATTTGTTCCTGTTGCCATAAAAGTTCCCGAACCTAATTCAGCAATTCCTAAAATATCAAAATATTTTAATAGTATTTCACGAGTTTGTGTATAAATCCCTGAATTTCCTAAAATGCTACTAGGTAAAATGACCCCCGCAACACCTCCATCTTTAAGAAGTTGTTTAGTTCGTTCAATAAATAAGCACTCTATCTCACTACTTTGGTCAGTTAATCTATTATATAAGTCAAATGCTTTTTCTGCTTTTTCCTTTGTAATCATTGACCCTTTAAAGGCTGAAACCGAATACGGCGGATTTGAAATGATAATGTCAAATTGCTTATTGTCTTGTGAATATGTTTTATCTGTTTCCTTTAGTAATACGGCTGGAATGCAGTGAAATGAATGAGAGAGCTTTCAGCGGAATGAAATGGAGCGTTAAGCGAACGAATGACTGTAACGAAATGAAGCGGTATTGAGGATGCATAAGCCCGACCGAACGCAGGAAGAGACCGTGTGAAGATGAGGAACGAACAGCGGAAAAAATAAGGTTGCCAATTTTTGGCTGCCTTATTTTTTTGTCCTGTGAAGTGTCTGTGGAACGGAGGAAGGCACGACCGACTGGAACAGCCAAACGGAACAAAGGGAACGACCGTAGAGAGACCGCTTGATTGCCATTTATACTAAAAAACTACACCATTATTGATGTACTTTTGTTTTTCAAAGGGTAAATGAGCAAAAGTGTCTAATCTCTGACGCAGCGCACCGAGAAACCGAAACTCTTATTGCTGTAGTCCCTGCCGGCAGTGCCGCTGTCGTAACGTAGGTTGCGGGCCCAGGCGGCTGGTGCACTGACCTGTAACGAACTCCACCAGAAACCTTGGTCGCCAGTGGTGTAGAACGCTCCTCCACCGTAGCCGCGGTAACCACCCGGAAGACCTGTAAAACCGCTACTATTGGTAGCGCCTGTGTTAGGGCTTGTCCAGTGTGTTGTGCTTGTTTCTTTCATCTTGCCTCCTGCAACAGTCTCTCCGCCTAAACAAGTGGTTAGGGTAGTCCATTCGGCATCAGAAGGTATATGATAACCAACTGGAGCCAATCCTCTTGGGTCATTCACAGCATACCAGTTGTAAAGTTTTCCGTAAATGGCTCCGTTGGCCGTGTTGTTTAAGTGATAACACCAAGCACCTGTGGTAAGGTTTGTCCATTCCGTTGGGTTGGTAACTTGGGGAATAACGTCCCCATTACGGTATTTTGAAACATTCAAATTGGTTTTGGTCCACGTTTGGTCGCAAATGGTTACTAATTGGTAAATGTTTCCGTCAATATCGGTGGTAGTAGTACATGATGTTGTATTTAGAATAAGTTCATTAGAATACGTTGGTGAATTTCCAACTGAATTGTAAGAATAAATTCTATAAGTGTAAGTTGTACATGGTGTTAAACCTGTATCACTAAAAGTGTTAATATCTGTGGCTGTAGTTCCCACAACAGCATAAGTTCCTGCACCAGTTTTTCGTTCAATTTTAAATCCTGTTTCATTGGTAGAGTTATCTGTCCAAGACAAATTAATTTGAGTTGTGGAAGCAACAACAGTTCCATTTAAATTAGAAGGGGCTATGGGCACAACCGTGGTTGTAGAATTTCCATTTCCATCAGAATTTGTGGAACAACCAGATATCAAAAGGATTGATAGAAATAGGAAGAATAAGTTTTTAGTATTCATAATTTTTGTTTTGGAATTTAACTCAAATATAAGAAATTTATATGAAAGGTGTTAAAAAGCAAAAATGTTATTTAACTGTCGTGGGGTAACTAGGAGAAAATTTAATTAGTGGGGGTTATTGTAGGAAGGGCTCTTATCTCTTACTCACAAAATGAAAAATCAAAAAATAGAAATTTTACAATACTTTACCTTTTTCCATTTTTCCAAAATTGTCAGTAGTATGAAGCCAACTATTTTTAACTAATTCTTTTGGTTTTGTATTGTGCAAAACAGCTTGAATTGATTTTGGGGAATTCAATAAATTGGTATCGAAGAGAGAGACTTCAAAACCATTTTTTCTCAGCAATGAAGCGGCATACAAAGTTCCCAAAGGCGGAAAAGGATTTTTATTTTTCCATTGTTTTGGGTCAAGTTTGTAATAATAGGAATGCGAAAAAAGAATATTAGACATGTTCCCGTTGTAAAACTAAATTATACTTTGACTGAACTTCTTCAAGTTTTATATTCAAAGATAAGATAACTTTTTTTTGGAAGTTCGATGGGTTGTGTTTTGAAACTGTTCTGGTTGTTTTGAGTGCAATTTTGAAATCTTCTTCATTCATGAAATGAAATTTGGATTTCCATTTTTTTAAGGTGATTACTTTAAAAACAGAATCGCTTACACTTCCAATTTTAGTATTGAAAGTAAGTTCAATTAAACGAGAGAAAAAGGTTTTTGGCGTGTCGGAGACAGTATTAATTTGAGGTTCAAACTTAGAAAAATACTCATTTACCCACTTGTTACTATTGTAAAATTGCTCGAAAATAGTCTTGCCATGCATTGGAATTAAAGTTTTTAATTCGGTAGCAGTAAACCTGTTTTTCTCTTCGATTTCCATTTGATTGGATGAAACGAAATAGTTAACACAAAAATATTTTCGAGAATCAAGCAAAAATATTTTTTTGTAAAGCATTAATAATGTTCTGCAAATCCATAATTTATTTGGTTTTGTAATGACAAAGAAATCTATGTCACTTTCTTCGTCATAATACCCTTTTGATAGCGAACCGGAGATTCCCACTGCTTCAACATAGGGAAATTTGGAAATCAATTTAGATTTTTGATACGCTTTTACAAGCGCTTTCTTGGCGCGGAGATTTCCTCGTAGTCTTTTGGTGACTGAATCTAAATCGCTGCCGTATACATAAAATTCATCCACTTTACTGAGAATTTTTTCTGCTATCAGATGTTGCAGCTCATTTTCTGTTTCAGAAAGATGTATATAGTTAGTGTAACTGTGTATTTCTTCAATTTTAAGTGGGTATCTAAAAATAGAAAAATACAAAATTGTCTTTAATGTTTCCAAAGTTATAGCATTTTTTACAGCTGAAAGATAGTAAAATTTCGAAGCGAAAATATTGTTTGATTAGTATGTTTAACCTTTGTTTAACGGATAACATTTTACATTTTTAGTTAAATTAACTTAAATGCCTAATGTGCCTCCAGCCAATCTTTTCCTAAGCCGACTTCTACATCCAAGGGAACCGCCATGATAAAAGCATTTTCCATTTCGTGTTTAATCATAGGTTTGATTTTCTCTAATTCTGAATTGTGTACATCAAAAACCAACTCATCATGTACCTGTAGCAACATTTTTGATTTCCAGTTTTCCGAGGATAACTTTTTATAAATATTAATCATCGCAATTTTGATGATATCTGCAGCCGAACCCTGAATTGGCGCATTGACAGCATTTCGTTCAGCGGCACCACGCACCACAATGTTAGCGGAATTGATATCTTTTAAATAACGACGTCTGCCCAAAACGGTTTGAACATAGCCATTTTCACGGGCAAAATCGACTTGCTGCGACATATAGGATTTTAATTTTGGGTAGGTTGCGTAATAGGCGTCAATTAATTCGGCACTTTCTTTTCTTGATAATGATGTTTGGTTGCTCAATCCAAATGCGGAAACCCCATAAATGATTCCGAAGTTTACAGTTTTTGCATTGCTACGCTGCTCTTTGGTTACGTCTTCCAAAGCAACATTGAATACTTTTGCCGCCGTACTTCTATGAATGTCTTCGTTATTCTGAAACGCCTTTATCATGTTTTCTTCACCCGATAAGGCGGCAATAATCCGGAGTTCTATTTGGGAATAATCCGCAGAGAGCAAAGTGTGATTTTCATCGCGGGCAATAAATGCTTTTCTGATTAATCTTCCCCGTTCGGTACGAATTGGAATATTTTGCAAATTCGGATTGTTTGAACTTAAACGCCCAGTGGCAGCCACAGTCTGCATATAATCGGTGTGGACTCTTTGAGTTTTTTTATCTACTTGATTTGGCAATGCATCGATATATGTGCTTTGCAGTTTGACCATTTGCCGCCACTCCAAAATGTCTTTTACAATGGGATTGTCGTTTGCCAAGTAGGAAAGAACTTCTTCGCCTGTTGCATATTGTCCTGTCTTGGTTTTCTTTTGCTTGGCACCGCCGATTTTTAATTTATCGAATAATACGTCGCCTAGCTGTTTTGGCGAAGCCAGGTTAAATTTCTCGCCAGCAGTTTCGTAGATTTTCTGTTCTAATTCACTACTTTCTTTGGCCATTTCTACAGACATTTTCTTGAGGTAATCTTCATCAAGATTGATGCCTTCCATTTCCATGGCAGCCAATACCGGAATTAATGGAATCTCAATTTCATCAAATAGCTTTTTTGTTTCGGCTTTGTCGAGGATAGGACTGAAAACTTCCTTTAGCTGAAGCGTAACATCGGCATCTTCGGCAGCGTATTCTTTAATTTCTTCTAAGGCAACATCACGCATCGACAGTTGCCCTTTTCCTTTTTTGCCAATCAGGGTTTCAATAGATTTTGGTGAATATTTCAAATACGTTTCCGATAAAACATCCATATTGTGGCGCATATCCGGATTTATCAGGTAATGCGCAATCATCGTATCAAACAGTTGCCCTTTGACTTGGATGCCGTATTTTGACAACACCTTCAAATCGTATTTAACGTTTTGCCCAATCTTTTCGATGGTTTCACTTTCATAAAAGGGTTTAAATTTTTCTACTACAGTTTTGGCTTCTTCAAAATTTTCCGGAACAGGAATATAAAATCCTTTTCCTTTTTCAAAAGAGAATGACAGTCCAACTAAATCAGCATTTAAGGCATCAATGCCGGTTGTCTCGGTATCAAAACTCACTGAAGTTTGGTTCATCAGGTTTTGTAAAAATAATTTTGTGCCCAATTCACCCTGAATGATAGTATAATTATGATCGGTGTTTTCTAAGGTTGCATAATAAGCATTCGGTTTTGGCTCGCCTTCTTCATCTGAAAACCCAAACAAATCAAACTGTTCCTGATTTTTTAATGGTCTTTTTCCTGGTTTTGGACTATCGTTTAACGGGTCAGCATCATTGTTATTAGTTTCAATTTCATCATATTCTTTTCCGGTACCGAAAAACTTATCAAATTGTGCTTTAAGCTGACGGAACTCCAATTCCATGAATAACGCATCAGTTTTTTCCACATCAGGTTTGGTGAGCTCATAATCATTTTCATTAAAGGTCACATCGCAGTCTATTATTATCGTTGCCAGTTTTTTGGATAGCAATCCGAGTTCCTTATTGGCTTCAATTTTGTCTTTTATTGCGCCTTTTAGCAAATGAGTATTCTCTAGTAAATTTTCCATGGAGCCAAATTCTTTCAATAGCTTTTTGGCGGTCACTTCACCAACTCCGGGTAATCCCGGAATATTATCGACTGCGTCGCCCATCATTCCCAGGAAATCTATTACTTGCTCAGGTCGTTCAATTTCAAATCGTTCTAAAACTTCGGGAACACCCCAAATCTCAATTCCGTTGCCTAATCTTGCGGGTTTGTACATGAAAATATTCTCGGAAACCAATTGGGCAAAATCCTTATCAGGAGTAACCATAAAAACCTGGTAGTTTTGCTTTTCTGCCTGTTTTGCAATCGTTCCAATCAAGTCATCCGCTTCACAGCCTTCGCATTCGATAATTGGAATGTGCATTGCTTTTAGAATTTCCTGAATATACGGAACGGCTATCATAATAGCTTCCGGCGTGGCGCTTCTGTTTGCTTTGTATTCGGTATACATTTCGGAACGCACATGGCTTCCACCTTTATCAAAAGCTACCGCTAAATGATCTGGCTTTTCACGTTTGATAACATCCAGCAAGGAGTTCATAAAACCAAGAATTGCGGAAGTATCCATCCCTTTTGAATTGATACGTGGATTTTTTATAAATGCGTAATACCCACGGAAAATTAAAGCATAAGCATCAAGAAGGAAAAGGCGTTTTTGTGACATAATTCAATTATAAGAATGTAAAAATAGGAATTTGAAGCATATCTTTCGGCTAAATGCCAAAGTAAAGTTAAACTTTTTGAAATGGGCATTTCTTCATCTAATCTTAATTTTTGTATTATAGTTTCGCACTGTTAGAAAGAGGAGTGATTGGCATTTTTTAGAGATTGTGGGTGTTAAAAGTCGGTGAAGGGATTTGCCGACTTTTTGATTATATTTACTTTGATTATATCCTGTTTTATGAATGTTTTAATTGTTGAAGATTACAAAGAGCTGGCAACTGAATTGGTAGATTATCTTTCCAAAAACGGTTATTTATGCAAAGCAGTTACTACTTGCGAAGCGGCGGCGGAAGAAATTGAGGTAAACGATTATGATGCCATGTTACTTGATTTAGGGTTGCCCGATGGTAGCGGTTTTGATGTTTTGAAAGCAGTTAGAAAATCAAAATCTAAAATTGCGGTGATTGTTATTACGGCTCGAGGCGAACTGGACGATAAAATCAACGGATTAGAACTCGGCGCCGATGATTATCTCACAAAACCATTTGCTTTGACAGAGCTTGGTGCCAGACTATTTGCTGTGATTAGAAGAATTCACGGATTTACTGCCAATGAATTAAATGTTCACGGATTTAAAATTCAGTTGCAGGATTACAAAGTTAGTTTTGATGAAAATCAAATTTCCCTGACTAAAAAAGAATTTGATATTTTCCAATACTTGTCACTCAATAAAAACAGGGTCATTACACGGCTGCAATTGACCGAACATGTTTGGGGCGATGTTTTGGAAATCAATTCCGATTCCAATTTCATTGATGTTCATGTTCGAAATCTTCGAAAAAAATTAAATACTTTTTCCAAATTAGACTGGTTTGAAACTGTTAGAAATGTGGGTTACAGAATAAACATATAAATGAAAATCAAGCATCAATTAGCGGTTTTTAATTTATTGACAAGATTGTTGATCATTGTTTTGCTTTGGTTTTTACTTCCTGTCTTGGTTAAAAATGTTGTTTATAGCCACATTGACAAAAGTATTTTAGAGAAGAAGCAAAAGTTTATTCAGCATTTGGATAAAGAAGAAATCAACGATTTTATTTCCAGGAAAGATTCGACTGAAACGTATGCCAGTTTTTCGACTCTGCATAATGAATTCCTGCAATTGTACAGTGCAAAAGATAATTTTGTCAAAGATAAAAGTGTTTTTATAAATGAATCGAGAGTGATTGAAGATGAAGAAAGCGATTACCGGGTTTTGTATTATAATTTCACGTATGAAAACACTAATTATGTTTTAGAAATCGGAAATAGTTTAAGTGAGATTAATGAGTTGACTTTTTCCATTCGGTTATTTACCACCATGTTACTTTTTATAATTGTGTTAATTACCTTTTTAGCCGACACTTTTTTTATAGAATATCTTTTGACACCTTTTTATAAAATCATAAATACGAAAATCAGGCACGTTAACGAACCAAATGGTTTTGATTACACCATAATAAAAACGTATTCAACCGATTTTGAAGAATTGGATTCAGTTTTGAATCAGATGATGCTTAGGATAAACGATTTGTTTCAAAAGGAAAAGCAATTCATTGCCAATGTTTCCCACGAATTGCTCACGCCGATTTCGCTTTTGAAAAACAGATTTGAAAATCTGCTTCAAAACGAATCGATAAATAATGAAGGAATTGACAAAATTGCAAGTTCATTACGAACGTTGGATGTGCTGAAAAAAGTAATCAATAATTTGCTGTTGATTTCAAAAATCGACAACAATCAGTTTGCCAATAATGAAGAAATTTCCATTAAAGAAATCATTACCGAAATCCTTGAAGATTTTGAAGACCGAATTGAAGAAAAACAAATCAGCGTTTTAAATGAAGTTATGAGTGAATTTGTCTTTTTAGGAAACAGAACGTTAATTCGGATTATGATTGCTAATTTGATTTCCAATGCAATCAAATATAATGTTACAAAAGGGAAAGTCATTTTAAAAACCAATTTCTCGGGGAGCCAATTCCTTTTAAGCATCACTGACACCGGAAAAGGAATGACCGAATCCCAGCAAGTCTCAATTTTTGAACGCTTTACCAGAATAGCAATTGAGCAGGAAGGTCAAGGTTTGGGTTTGGCGATTGTTGACAGCATTGCCAAATTCCATCATATAGAGGTAAAAGCCGATTCCAAAATCGGCATTGGAACAACATTCAAGATTCAGTTTCCCTGAAGTCACAAAGAAAAGTTAAACTTTTCTCCTCCGGACATAACTTCATTTTATCTTCATTTCACCGATGTAATTTTGATGTATAAAATAACAAAGTGTTATTTATTAATTCAAAATTTTAGGAATCATGAGAAAAGTATTGATGTTAGCATTGCTTGTTTTAGGAACAGCATCTTTCGCAAGTGTAAAACCAATTGCAGTAAAAGGAAAAGCAGCAAAAGAAATTTCGGTTAGAAAACACAGAAAAGCCATTAGAAAAGCAAAACGAATTGAGGCTGCAAAAGCGCAAACTCCGGTAGCCAAAAAATAACTCCAAGTTAAATTTCAACGTTTGTGAGAGTGACTTGAAATTGTAAAAGGTTAGTTATTAATTCCTGAAAAGCTGATAATTTTTATCGGCTTTTTTGTTTCGTAAAATATGTAAATGCTTAAAACAATGTTAAATTTCATAAACTGCATAAATCTTCATCTCATCTTCATTTAGCAGAAATACATTTGTCTTATAAAAATAACAAAAACGTTATTTAATTAATTTAAAAATATAATCATGAAAAAAGTATTGATGTTGGCAGTTTTAGTTTTAGGAACAACTGCAATGGTAAACGCTCAAACTGCACCGGCTAAAGATGCAAAAGCGGCCCCGGCTAAAGAAGTGAAAGCCACTAAAAAAGCCATCAAAAAAGCTGCTCCGGCTAAAAAAGTAGAAGCTACACCAGCTGCTGCACCAGCAAAAAAATAACAAAAAACTTTTGGGACAAAGTAGTTAAAGCAAAATGTTATTGATTGAAAAGGCCGATGGATTTTTCCATTGGTCTTTTTATTTATGTCATAGTTAAAATTTATCCAAAAGCAAAAATCAGAACAACTTTCTTTGTTAATTTGCTAAAAATTTAAAAATGGCTTTTCGGTTTATTCTTCTTTTCGTAATCATAGCCGTAGTTGAACTTTATGCGTTTCAGGCTATAAAAACGCTTACTAAATCCAAATTGATTTTGATTGCCTATGTGGTAATTTCTGTTGCAGCAATAGTATTTATTACCTATGAGATTATGAAGTTTGACAGAAGTGTTGGGCAAACCAAAACGACTTTAATAACTTTAGGATTACTGCTTTTGGTTTTACTGCCAAAAATCGTATTGACATTTGTAATGTTGCTCGAAGATGTTATGCGGATTTTGATGGGAACTGTCACTCATTTCATGGGTCACAATTCAGATAGTTTTTTACCCCAAAGAAGAAAATTTGTTAGTCAGGTTGCGCTTGGCTTGGCTGCGGTTCCATTTCTTTCTTTGATTTATGGAATGACAATTGGCAAATACAATTTCAAAGTAATCCGACAAACTTTATTCTTTCCGGATTTACCCGATGCATTTGATGGTTTTAAAATCACTCAAATTTCAGATATACATAGCGGTAGTTTTGATAACGAAGAAAAAATACGGCATGCTATTGATTTGATCAACGAACAGGAAGCAGACTTGTTATTGTTTACCGGCGATATTGTAAATGCCAAAGCAGATGAAATGCATCCGTGGATTGACATTTTTAACGGAATAAAAAAATACGAACACGGGAAATATTCCATTTTAGGGAATCATGATTACGGTGCTTATTTAGATTGGAAATCAGAAAAAGCAAAAGCCGATAATTTTGATGCAATCAAAGATTTGCACCGTCAGATTGATTTTAAATTGCTGTTGAATGAAAACGTTAAAATCAAAAAAGGAACTGATGAGATTGCCTTGATTGGTGTCGAAAATTGGGGAAAACACTTTGGCGAATTTGGCGACATCCACAAAGCTTCGGAAAATTTAGCTTCAGAAGATTTTAAAATTCTGATGAGCCACGACCCGAGTCATTGGGAATATATAGTAAAAAGCCATCCGAAAAACATTCAGTTAACCCTTTCCGGACACACCCACGGAATGCAATTTGGAATAGAAATTCCGGGTTATTTTAAATGGAGCCTCGCGCAATATATGTACAAACAATGGGCAGGTTTGTATGAAGAATTTGGGAGGTACATATATGTAAACCGCGGTTTCGGGTTTCATGCGTATCCCGGTCGGGTTGGAATAATGCCCGAGATAACTGTATTTGAACTAAAAAAAGGCGAAAAAGTAGCATAATTAGTTAAAAATGCTACATTTGTGCTTTAGGATTTTTTTTGAGCTATAAAAAGAATTAAAAATATTTTGGTTTTATGTCAAAATTTGGAGAATTAATCAATGCACAAGTTCCCGTATTAATTGACTTTTATACAGAGTGGAACGAATCTTCAGTCTCTATGCATCCGGTCATCCGTGATGTTGCCGCTGCGCTTGGCGATAGGGCAAAAGTGATAAAAATTGATGTAGATAAAAATCAGGAATTGGCCGATGCGCTTCGTATCAAAGGATTACCAACCCTGATGATTTACAAAGAAGGTCAAATGGTTTGGAGACAATCAGGAGAATTGGATGCCAATACTATCATAGGACTTGTTCAGGAACAGCTTTAATCAATTTTTTCACAAACAAATCCTTTTTCTTTAAGGAATGCTAAGGTTTTAGGCAAAACATACCGTAGGTTTTGTTCCGCTTTTAGGCTGTCATGAAAAACGATGATGCTTCCGCTTTCGACATTCTTTAGAACATTTTCCAGGCATTTTTCCGGAGTAATGGTTTGGTCAAAATCATAACTCAACACATCCCACATTATTATTTTATAACCCAATTTTCGTAAAACCCGGGATTGGGAAGGTTTGATTTTGCCGTATGGAGGCCTGAATAGCGCTTTACCCTTTTCCTGTTTCTTACTTCTTGCTTCTTGCTTCTCTATGATTAAGGAACATTTCCTCGTATTTTTAACATACTCATCAGTACTGGTTTCCCAACCTTTTAAGTGATTGATGGTATGGTTTCCAATGGCATGATTGTCTTGAATTAATTTTTGGAAAATTTCCGAATGTTTTTCAATGTTGTTTCCAATGCAGAAGAAAGTGGCTTTGGCATCGTACTTTTTTAGCTGTTCCAATGTCCATTCGGTAATTTCCGGAGTTGGACCATCGTCAAAAGTTAGGAATACTTTATTCTCATTATTTGGAATATCCCAAATGTAATTCGGAAAAATCCGTTTGACGAAACGATTTGTTTTTATCCAGAAACTCATGTTTAAATATAAAAAAAATGTGCTAATAAGTATAATCAAATTAGCACATCTTCAATTTTCTAAATTTTTAAATTGAACTATTCCAACTCCCTTCCAAAACGGGTAAATCGTTGTACGAAAGAATTAAAAGTTGGTTTGTTTTTGTTGTAAAACGTTACGTCACCTTGGTCTTTCATTACGATTAATAAACTTCTGTAACGTTCAATATCCGTAATAATATCAGAGGCAATACCATTCTGGATTGATGGCTGAATATTTGAATAATAGGTTAAACTTTGTTTGTATTTGGTCATTAATCGTTCTAATAATTCTCTGGCTTTGGCTTTTTCACCGAGTTTGTAATACCCGCTCGCAAATGGTTCCACCATAGTGTAATAACCATAAAAATCCATTGGCATTTTGCTTAAAGTAAGATCGATAATTTTTTTGGCCTTGGCTGTTTTGCCTTCGTTGATTAATTGTTCCATTAATCGAGCCATGTTGGTTCGGTACGAAATACTGTTTTTACGGGTTTCAGGATCGTGATAGATAGTAGTTAAGTCACCATTGCCCCAACTCCATTTCAAGACCAAATCATACATTTTATCACTATCAATATCGCCCATATCATACGGATTTTCTTTGTCGATAGGCGTTTTTATAGGCACTAATTTATAAACCAATCCGTCCAATTGAAGATAGTCTTTCATCCAAAGATAATCGTCATCGCCAAAGCTTCCGCCAGTAAAATATATTGGACGTTTCCAATCGTTATTGGCCAAAACATCCAAAGCCATTAAACGGTTTTTGTACATGGCACTACCTTTAACATCTAAATCAATGTATGGTACTATCGAATCATAATATTTGCTGTCAACGACTTTATTCTTGATAATGTTGTTCTTATCAATAGGGATTCGGATTTTATTGGTTGGATAAAAATGAATGGTTTGTCCGTTTGACATTTCAACCGTTGACTTTGGATTTTTAATAAAAGCGATAAAATCTTTTATGTTCCAACGCGCCTCCGTTTTTGGAATATGAGCCACGTAATCTAATTTATCCCCAACATATTCGCTGTGTTTAAATGAAATTGGCAAGCCATCGGATTTATAGGTTTTAAATTTCATTTGGTCGATATACCAATCGGTCATGAACAATTGCGTATTCACAATTTTAATGTCAGTCCGAATGCCTTCAATTTCCTGAGCATACCAAAGCGGGAAAGTGTCATTATCACCAATGGTATACAGAATGGCATTTTGATCACAGGATTCGAGATAATTCTTTGCCATGGCAAGTGCCGTATATTTTTGGGCACGGCTATGATCATCCCAGTTTTGAGATGCCATCAAGATTGGCGCAGCCAAAAGACATGAAGCAATCACTATTGGCCCAACTAATGTTGAATTTACTTTCTCGGCTATCATTTCATATATTGCGTAAACGCCAAAACCAATCCAAATAGCAAAAACATAGAACGAACCAACCAATGCGTAATCCCGTTCCCTAGGTTCAAAAGGTCTTTCGTTAAGGAATATTTTTAAGGCAATACTGGTGAAGAGAAATAATGCCAAGAGCACATAAAAACTTTTCAAATCCTTTTGCGCATGATACATTAACCCAATTAACCCGATTAAGAAAGGAAAGAAAAAATAAACATTTCTACCTTTATTGTTTTTAACATCATCGGGTAGATTTTGCTGTGTTCCTTTGCCAAGGTGAATTTCATCAATAAAATTTATTCCGCTTAACCAATTGCCATCAAGATTATCATATTTCCCCTGAACGTCATTTTGTCTTCCAACAAAATTCCAGAGCAAATACCTGCCATACATATAGCCAAATTGGTATTCGACCATGAAACTAAAATTGTCCCAGGCAGAAGGCTTTTCTACGGTTATGTAATCGCCGTATTTTTTTAGGAACGAAACATAATCTTCGTTGTCAATTTTTTTGTGAGCATAGGCAGATTTAAATTCAGAAACCGTTTTGCTCATTTCGTCTTTTAACTGACCCGCCGCCATGGCAACCTGCTCTTCGCTTAAACTATCAATGTTAACACCATATTGTGCCAAGTCATCTTCGTAAGGGTAATTTTGATTTAATTCCACCTTTGGAACTCCGGTAAACTGAATATAATTGTCAACGTGGTCCGTACTCCAAAGTCGTGGAAGAATTGCCTTTTGAGCGTTGTCGCTATTTTGTTCGGCATTTTTGTAATTGTTTACAATGACATATTTCCCGGTTCTATAATCTCTTTCATAATTCGGTGCTTTGTCTAAATAAGGTTCGTCCTTGTCTAAACCGGCAAAAGTATCCGTGTATTGCGGACCATAAAATAATGGGTTTACGCCATATTGTTCCCTGTTATAATACGCTAAAACTTCGGCGGCATCGGAAGGTTTGTTTTCATTGATAACTACATTGGCATTGGCACGGATTGGCAACATCATCCATATAGAAAAACCAATAAGGACAAAAAGAACGCATAATAACCCTGTGTTATAAAATGGATGGCCTTTTTCACGAGTGTATTTTAATCCGAAATAGAAGAAGGCAACAATCAACAGTAACGCGAATATGGTTCCCGAATTGAACGGCAATCCAATGCTGTTGACCATAAAGATTTCCATTTTCCCAAAGAATGCTAATGTATATGGCAACAATAATTTGAATATGAATAATAAGATTGCTACAATAATAATGTTGGCGATGATAAAATTCTTAATGGTAATGGTTTTGAAATTTTTAAAATAATACAAAAACCCAATTGCAGGAATGGTTAATAATGCCATAAAATGCACACCAAACGAAAGTCCTACCAGTAATGAAATTAACAACAACCAACGGTTTCCTCTTGGCGTATGCATGTCTTGTTCCCAACGCAATCCCAGCCAAAAGAGCAATGCAATAAACAACGACGCCATAGCATATACTTCGGCTTCGACCGCACTTGACCAAAAGCTATCAGAAAAAGTAAAGGCTAAAGAACCAACAAATGAACTTCCAAGAATAACGATTGCTTTATTTTTGTCAATTTCAGTGTATTGAGAAATAATTTTTTTCAATAATATTGTGGATGACCAAAACATAAATAAGATGGTGAAAGCACTTGAAAATACCGACAGCATATTTACCATTAAGGCTACCGTTTCTTTATTGAAGGCAAACATGGCAAAGAAAGCGCCAAGAATCTGAAATAAAGGGGCACCTGGCGGATGACCAACTTCCAGTTTAGCAGCTGTTGAGATATATTCGCCGCAATCCCAAAAACTCATGGTAGGTTCAACGGTCAGCGAATAAGTGATTAAGGCAATGGCAAATGTTGTCCATCCAAGGATGGTATTCCATTTATTGAAGTTAAAATTCATCATACAGATGTGAAATGAAGGTTTTATTTAATGCTACAAAGAAACTATTTTTTTTAACGCAAGTAAACGCGCATTAATAAAATTTTCTTTGAATGGGATAACGGGTTAATCTCAAGTTTATTGTGATTCATATTGGATGGGTTTTGGGACAGGTTTTTAATTTTTATGTTTATTTATTTGTGTAAAATAAATTTTGTGCTAAATTTGCACTCGCGTTAAACAAAAATTGGTCTATGGTGTAATGGTAACACAACTGTTTTTGGTGCAGTCTTTCTAGGTTCGAGTCCTAGTAGACCAACAAAAAAATCCTCTCAATTTTGAGAGGATTTTTTTGGTTTATAAACTTTAACAATATTATATTTTGAAAGTAACTACAGGACGCAACGAATGATTTACTAAGTCTTCGCTAATGCTACCGTTAAAAAAGTGAGAAAGTCCTTTTCTTCCATGTGTGCACACCCCAATCAAATCAGCATTAATATGGTCGGCAAAATGCAATATGCCGCTTTCAACATTCACATCATTGTATATATTGAGCGAAAATTTATTGATGGTGAAATTAGAAACAAAATTTTTCATAATTTTTTCAGCCACAGGAGTAGGTTTAAAAGTGCTAGGGGTGTTAATCAGGACTAATTCTAATTCAGCCCCAAATTTGTTAGCAAACTCCACTACTTTGCCAAAAGGATTTTTTATTTCGTCAGCGAAGTCGGAAGCAAAAACAAACTTATCTACATTAAATTCCCCAACCTCTTTTTTAATAATTAAAACGGGTGCCGGTGAATGACGGACAACTTTTTCTGCATTTGAACCAATAAACATTTCTTTAAATCCGCTTGCTCCATGTGAACCCATTACAATTAAATCAATGTCATTTTTTTCGCTAACTTTAAGTATTCCCTCGAAAGCCAATTCAAATTGGATAATTTCAGACACTTTTAATCCTTCCAAACATTCATCGTCCATTAAATCTTCAAGTCGGTTAATCGCAGAATTTTTAAAAAGCATTATCTCCGGTAAATCATGCCCGCTTCCAATAGCATCCCCAGCTTGGTGAGGTAATTCTAACATGTGTAATAATATGATTTCACCACCATTTTTTCGGGCAATTTGCGCCGCAATTTTTAGAGCGTAGTAAGCATGATTTGAAAAGTCTGTAGGCACTAAGATTTTTTTCATAATAAAAAGTAAGTTTTGGATTGTAAATAATAACACATTAAAGATAACCCGTTGGGTGTAATTATTTGAAGTAAAATAAATTGATTAGATATTAGTCAAGATACTGAAATTCAGTATCTTGATGTCGCCAAACAAACCAATATCTATGTCAAATATAGTAAAAAATTATTTTAGAGTTTTAGA
>NZ_JANXTI010000012.1 GCF_025352425.1 Flavobacterium sp. | reverse complement strand
GTCAGTTGGTGTTGTAATTGCTTTGGCTCTAACACCTTGCATTTTTTTGTTGAATGCTTTTGCATCGGCAACTTTTTGTGAACTTGCATCGGTGGTTTGCAATGCGTTAATTAATCGTGTAGAAAGTGCTTTGAGGTTGCTGAAAGCAACTACACGCTCGTTAACTTTGTTGTTGTAGGCTGTGTTTTTGGTAACAACATCAGCAATACTTGCTTGTGATGCTGTAGCAAGTGCCGTTAGTTGCGCTAATTTTAGTGCGTTTTTGGTGGGATTATAGGTTGCTCCGTAACCTGTTACGAATGAAATTAAATCTTGAAGATTTGCTACATTTTTTGCGTGACCTGTTTCACTCACTGAACTTTTCTTTTTAGTGGTGTTCGTGCTTGTTAAGTCTGAAGTTGATGCCATATTTTTAGTTTTTTAATTGATTTATGTTAGTCAAAAATAGTAAAAAATTCTATTTGTAAGAAGATTGTGTTAATAACCTGAATTCGATTAATCAAAAAAGCTGCAATTGACTGGATACAATAGTATTATAAACTATTGATGGTTTTTTAGGAAAGAAGCTATATGCAATTAAGCCTCCAATAAGATTTGTAAAAAAGTTTCCAATAGAACGATGTCTAGAATGTTCTACCTGGCACATATTTTTTAACTCATCGTTTACAGTTTCAATCACTGAACGTTTTCTTAAATTTATTTTATCACACATATCCATTAAGCTGTTTTTCATGTTGTTACGGATGCTTGTGATGAGATGAATACCGTCAACAAATAAAATTTTGGTTAATTCTTTAGAAATATATCCTTTGTCTGCGAAGAGTTTTCCAAATATATTTTTCAAGAAATTTTCGTTCTTCAATGGTTCTCTGTCGTCAACATTGGCCTGAGTGATAGTAAAGCTTAAGATTTCTCCTTTGTCATTTATGACGATATGAAGTTTAAACCCATAAAAATAACCCATCGTAGATTTGCCAACTTGGGCAATATCTTTAAACACTTTATTGCGCTTTATTCTCTTGTTTTTACAAACCCTAATTGGTGTAGAATCTACAAAAGAAATACCAGTGCATTTTCCTAAACAACACGTTTGCAAGAACATAGTTAATGGTAGAATATTGCTTTGCATCAATTCTGTAAACCGATTATATGAAACAGTATTTGGAAAATCATCTTGCATATGCTTTTGAACATAGTAAATATAGAAGTGTTTAAAGCATCTAAAACCACTCAAATGAAATAAGATTGTAATTGTTATAACTTCACTTTTAGACATTATTGCAGGACGCTTTGAAGGTTTACCAAGAATGAAATCTTTGGTGGAATTATCAAAATTATTGCAAAACTCATCAACAAGACAAAAAATATCGGTAACTTTATCAAAATTAATCATAAGAGGAATAGTTGTTTAAATATTTGGATTTCAGAACTTTAAATATACAACTATTCTTTTTTTTATGCAAATTTGTGACTTATAATATTAATCGAATTCAGGTTACTAAATTAATTTGTAACAAACATACATTTTTATCGTATAATAACTACATAACCATTTAAAATTTATTTATGGAAATCTTTATTATTATTTTATTTGTCTTCGGATTAATTATTTTGTTCTCCTCGTTCTTTACAGTTAAGCAACAAAGTGCTGTTGTTATTGAACGTTTTGGAAAATTTGTGAGTATTAGAAACTCTGGTTTGCAGCTTAAACTTCCTATTATTGACAGAATTGCTGGAAGAGTAAATTTAAGAATTCAACAACTTGATGTAATTATTGAAACCAAAACCAAAGATAACGTGTTTATCAAAATGAAAGTTTCGGTTCAGTTTAATGTAATTCAAGACAAAGTTTATGAAGCATTTTATAAATTAGAATATCCGCACGATCAAATTACAGCTTATGTATTTGACGTAGTTCGTGCCGAAGTTCCAAAGTTAATTTTGGACGACGTTTTTGAAAGAAAAGACGATATTGCAATTGGTGTAAAACGTGAATTAAACGAAGCAATGGCAACTTATGGATATGATATTATCAACACTTTGGTAACTGATATTGATCCAGATATTCAAGTGAAAAATGCCATGAATAGAATTAACGCTGCCGATAGAGAAAAAACAGCCGCAACATTTGAAAGTGAAGCACAACGTATTAGAATTGTTGCAAAAGCAAAGGCTGAAGCCGAAAGTAAAAAACTACAAGGACAAGGTATTGCTGACCAACGTAGAGAAATTGCTCG
>NZ_JANXTI010000090.1 GCF_025352425.1 Flavobacterium sp. | reverse complement strand
CCAGCGCGCCTGTTTGTGCCGGCACACCGGCAACAGTAACTGCTACACCAACACCCGCAGGGACATACACTTATGCATGGACAGTCCCATCGGGAGCAACCAATCCCGGAAATGTAGCAACATTCACCACAACTACGGCGGGAGTTTACAGCGTTATCATTACCAATACCACTACAACCTGTCCAAGTTTACCGGGACAAACTACTGTAGTTATCAATCCCACACCAACAGTAGCTGTAACCAGCGCGCCTGTTTGTGCAGGCACACCAGCCACAGTAACTGCCACACCAACACCGGCAGGAACATACACTTATGCATGGACAGTCCCATCGGGAGCAACGAATCCCGGAAATGTGGCTACATTCACAACAACTACGGCAGGAGTTTATAGTGTTATCATTACCAATACCACTACAAGCTGTCCAAGCCAACCGGGACAAACCACATTGGTTATCAATCCTTTAGCAGATGCTGGAAATGATGGAACATTGAATATCTGTTCTAATCAAAATTCAGTAGATTTATTTAATTCATTATCGGGAACACCACAAACAGGAGGAACGTGGTCGCCAGCTTTAACAAGTGGGACAGGTACATTTAACCCTGCAGTAGATGCTTCGGGAGTTTATACTTATACAATTACAGGCACTGCACCTTGTGTTGATGATACTGCCACCGTAACAGTTGTAGTTACTCCGGGTCCAGAAGCAGGGACTGATAATACATTAGTGATTTGTGTTAATAATCCACCCCAGGATTTATTTTTATTATTAGGTCCAAATGCACAAACTGGAGGAACATGGGTACCAGCAATGGCGAGTGGAACAGGGGTTTTTGACCCGGCAGTTGATCCACAAGGAAATTATACCTATACTTTGTCAGGAACCGCACCTTGTTCAAATGACTCTGCTACAATTTCGGTAACAGTAAATCCAATTCCTGATGCCGGAACAGATGGAACTAAAACATTTTGTTCGAATGGAGCTCCAACGGATTTGTTTCTTTCACTTGGAGGAACGCCACAAGCTGGAGGAATTTGGTCACCTGCTTTAACAAGCGGAACAGGCGTTTTTGACCCAGCTGTTGATACTGCAGGAATTTATACTTACACAGTTGGTAGTACCTGTATTACACCTTCAACCGCAACGGTAACAGTTTCTATAACTCAAGCGCCAAATTCAGGTGGCATTGGACAAACTTTGAATTCTTGTCCGAATATAACTTCTCTTGATTTATTTACTGGATTAGATGGAACTCAAGATGCCGGAAACTGGAGCGATGATGATGCTACCGGCGCATTGGTAAACAATATTTTCAATCCATCAACCGTTGGAGTTGGAACCTATCATTTTACATATACAGTAGTAGGAACTTCTCCTTGTGCTAATGGAACTTCAACCGTAACAGTGATTGTAAATCCTTTGCCAAATGCCGGTAATGCAGTTACGATTGCCCCAGTTTGTACTTCGGTTGGAACAATAGATTTGAATACTCTATTAACCGGCCAAGATGCTGGCGGTACATGGTCAGTAACTACACCTGTTGATATTAGTGCTTTTGCTGCAGGTACATATACTTATACTTATTCGATAACAAATTCATGTGGCACAGATACACAAGATGTACAGTTTACAGTGCTTCCAAATCCAATAGTAGCTTCTTCAAATATTAGTATTTCTCCGACTTGTATTGGTTTAGATGTACCGGTTAGTTTATCCGGAATGGTAGATGGAACCTATACATTAAATTATGATTTAAGCGGAAGCAATACACTTACGAATCAAAATGTAGCGGTAGTGATTTCAGGAAGTAACGGAAGCTTTACTATTCCAACTGCTAGCGTTCCTAATGTTGGTACAACAACTATTACTTTCAATACTATTCAGGATACAACGACTACTTGTCAGGTTACTTTGAACAATGTTAGCGGAACAATTGTTATTAATCCGATAGTTCAAATTGATAATACAAATATTGCTGTTTCTACCATTTGCCTTGGAAGTGTAGCAACCGTTGTTATTTCAAATGCAACAAATCTTCCGGATGGTGTTTATCAATTTAATTACAGTATTCCGACAGGAACTCCAACAACTGGAAATTCCGGAGATGTTACAATAACCGGAGGTAGCGGTCAGTTCACTGTTCCGGCTTCTGTTTTTGCAACAGTTGGAAGTTATACGATTACCATTAACAGTATTACTACCACAACAGGCTGTTCTAATACAACAGAAGATGCAAATGCAACTTTTGCTGTCGTTGCCCCTTTATCAGCAGGAACATTTACAGGTCTGACTTCGGTTTGTCCATCAACAGGTATAATGGATTTAGCAGGACTTTTAACAGGTGAAAGTGCTGGTGGAGTTTGGACAGATAATACTTCGCAAGTCGTAACATCTCCAATAAATATTACCGGTTTCTCCGCCGCAACTTATAGTTATACTTATACTGTAACAAACACCTGTGGCACAGATACTGAAGTGGTGCAATTTACAGTGTATGCCAATCCACAATTAACAACACTGAACATTTCGACATCTCCAACATGTATTGGAACCAATGCCGTAGTGAATCTTAACGGAATGGTTGATGGAACCTATACATTAAATTATGATTTAAGCGGAAGCAACACTTTACCCGCTCAATCCGTTGTGGTTATAATTGCTGCAACTATTGGAAGTTTTACCATTCCAACAGCCTCGATTCCTAATGTTGGAACAACTGTAATTACATTTACCAGCATTGTAAATAATACAACAACTTGCGCTAGTACATTAACAAATGTTGCTGCACAACTAATCATAAGGCCTTTGGCAGATATTGATAATGCAAATTTAAGCATTGCCAATGTTTGTTTTGGAAGTAATGTAGCTGTAAATATTGCCGGTGCCGTAAATCTACCGGACGGAGTTTGTCAATTTAATTATTCTATTCCAGGCGCTACTCCGGTAGCAGGAAATTCAGGAAATGTAACTATAACTTCAGGAGTTGGGCAATTTACCATTCCGTCAACATCATTCACTACTGCTGCGAATTATACATTGACAATTACCGGAATAATTGCGGCGACAGGTTGTACGAATACAAGTGAAAATGCTACAGCAACTTTCACAATTAATCCAATTCCGAATACGACCGGAGCTACTGTTTTGGCGGAAGCCACTTGTATCAATATAGGTAGTTTGGTAACGATTTCAGGAGCTAACAGTTTAGCTGATGGTACATATTCTATAACGTATCAATTATCGGGAGCTAATAGTGGAACGGCAACTATTTCTGCGACTTTTGCGTCAGGTGTTGCAACGTTCACAATTCTTGGAACAGATATAGTAAATAATGGAGACACTACAATAACAATTACAAACCTGATTTCCACAGCGACAACTTGTGGAATTACAGGAACTGTTTTCCCTACAACAACTTTCAACGTGGCATCATTAGCTGAACCAGTATTAACTGACCAAGGAAACCTTTTCTGCGGATTAGATGTGCCGGCACCAACAATTGCCGATTTATCTGCGAATATTGTTGGGACTCCAAATATGATTTGGTATAATGCTTCAACAGGAGGAATTGCATACAGTGCAACCGATTTATTAGTTGATGCGACAACTTATTATGGAGCTGTTGTTTCTGCTAACGGTTGTGAGAGTTCCCGTCTTCAGGTTACGGTTGACTTAACCTTCTGTGATGTCGTAATACCTGATGGATTCTCTCCAAACAACGACGGAATCAATGACACATTTGAAATTCCGGACCTTGCTATACATTATCCTAATTTTAAATTAGAAATATACAATCGTTACGGAAGTTTAGTTTATACCGGAAACAGGAACAAAGAAAATTGGGGTGGAACAACAACGGAAAGTGGACTGAAGTTAGGTGACAAGTTACTTCCAACCGGAGTTTATTTCTACATACTGAATTTCAACGACGGAACAAGAAAAGCTATTCAAGGTAGAGTATATCTAAACAGATAAAGGACAAATGAGTGCAACTATGAAACATAAAATTATTAAATATCTCCTAGTACTACTTGTTGTTTTTTTGACATCAAAATTACACGCGCAACAAGATCCGCAGTTTACTCATTATATGTATAATATGAGTGTGATAAATCCGGCTTACGCAACAGACAATGCTGATGTGATAAACTTTGGCGGATTGTATCGTGCACAATGGGTCGGAATAGAAGGCGCACCAACAACACAAACATTTTTCGCACACAAGCCGGTATCCAAAAGAGTGGAAGTTGGACTTTCTGTTGTTCATGATGAAATAGGCGATGTGGTTAAAGAGAATAATATTTTTGCTGACTTTGCGTATGTTCTACCATTAAACGAAACTACCAAATTATCATTTGGACTAAAAGCTGGAGTTACCTTATTTGACACTAATTTCAATGGCTTTGTGCTTACCGATCCTGCTCCGGATCCTGCATTTCAGAATAATATCAGCCAGACGTTTCCTAATTTTGGAGCAGGAACTTATTTGTTTGGATCCAATTATTATCTTGGTTTGTCAGCGCCAAATTTAATGACTTCAAGACATATAGAAACCATAAACGGACATGCCGGAAGTGGTGTAGAATCCATCCACTTTTTTATGACGGGTGGTTATGTCTTTACTTTTAACGGAAACGATAACTTCAAACTAAAACCTGCCTTTATGGCTAAAGGAGTCGAAGGTGCACCAGTTTCATTGGATTTGACAACCAATGTTTTAATCAACAATAAATTTGAAGCCGGAGTTGGTTACCGCATGGGCGATTCGGTGAGCGGTTTAGCGAGTTTTTATATTACACCGGAACTTCGAATAGGGTATTCTTACGATTATACGCTTTCCAATTTGAGGGATTTCAACTCAGGTTCGCACGAGGTATTTTTACTATGGGATTTGGATTTAGGTAAACTTTCAGGTAAAGGATATGATAAATCACCCCGATTCTTTTAAAATGAAAATGATGAAAAAATTCTACTACATACTTTTTGTTTTTTGCAGTATCACCACTCTTTTTGCCCAAAAAAAAGTCAGTGTTAACCAAGCCAACACTTTGTTTGCAAGTAAGTCATATGTCAAAGCTGCTGAAGCTTATGAACAAGTAATTCAGACAAAACAATCAAAACAAGTGTTGCAAAATTTGGGAGATTGTTACTATTACAATTTCCAGATGGCCAATGCAGTACGTGCTTACGGACAATTATTTTTCACTTATAAAGACAGTGTGAAAAAAGAAGTGCTTTTCAGATACGCTAACGCATTGAAAGGAACAAAGGATTTTGATAAAGGCGACGCCATAATGTCGGAGTATATAGGTTTTGACCAAAATACCCCAAAATTCATGAAGAACATTACCCGAAACACGCCCAATAGTTTTAAATTGCAAATCATGTCAAAAAACAAAACCAATGGCGATTTTGGAATTTCTTTCTATGGCGATAAAGTAACTTTTTCCTCCACCCGAAATGCCGAAAAAAAAGCCTATGGTTGGAACGACAAACCTTATCTCGACTTGTTTTTTGCGTCGGTTGACAAAGACGGTCAATTGATAAGTGTCGAGCCATTTCCTCCTATTATTAATACCAAAAAACACGAAAGTTCTGCCACATTCAGCGCCGATGGAAAAACAATGTATTTTAACAGAAGCAGTGAGAAAAGGGTTAAAATTGGCGAAGAAAAAGTGGCAATGATTAAAATCTATAAAGCAGAATTTGTAGATGGCAAATGGACAAATATAACAATGTTGCCTTTCTCCAGCGATTCGTATTCGGTTGAACATCCGTTCCTGACGAAAGACGGAAAGAAACTTTATTTCGCGAGTGATATGCCGGGCACATTAGGCTCAATGGATATTTTTGTAGTTGATGTAAATGATGATGGAACCTACAGCCAGCCAAGAAATTTGGGAGAAACAATTAACACAATTCACAGGGAACAATTTCCTTTTTTAACCGAAGACGGAACACTTTATTTCGCTTCTGACGGACATCAGGGTAATGGGAATTTAGATGTTTTCATGAGTTTGAAACTTAGCGACACCGAATTTGACAAACCACTCAATTTGGGTTCAAGTATTAACAGCGAAATGGATGACTTCAATTTCATTTTGGATGAGAAAAACAATAAAGGCTATTTTGCTTCTAACAGAACAGGAGATGATAATTTATACACTTTCATTCAGGAAGATAATAAATTGCAATACCTTGTTGAAGGTGAAGTTAGAGATATAAAATCAACGGAACTTTTGCCTGGTGCAACAGTAAAATTATATGATGACAAGGGCAATCTTCTCGAAGAAATATTGGTAGGTAAAGATGGTACTTTCACTTTCAATACGGAGCCAAACAAGAAATACAAAATCATGGCTTTTAAAGATTTTTATATTCCGGCTGAAGCCGAATTTGACACCAGCCAAAAAGGAAAAGTATACATAGACCTGCAAATGAAAGTCGAGTCGTATTATGATGCGGAAGATATTATCAATAAAAAAGATGACGGAACTGTTCTTATTGAATTGGAAAACATTTATTTCGATTTGGATAAATGGGATATTAAACCGCAGGCGGCGCAAGTTCTCGATGTGTTGGTTGGACTGTTGAAAAAATATCCATACATGGAAATTCTAATCGGTTCGCACACCGATTCACGTGCATCGACAGTATATAATTTGAGGCTGTCAAATAAACGTGCCGCTTCTGCATTGGGATATTTGGTACAAAACGGAATAATGAGAAACAGGCTTCGTTCCATAGGCTATGGCGAAACCAAACCATTAATTATTTGCCCTAAAAATGATTGTACCGAAGCAGAGCATGCCACAAATCGTAGATGTACGTTTATGATTTTAAAATTATGAGTAAAAAGTTTCTTCCTTTTGTATGCTTATTCGTTATTGCAAATCTGACAGCACAGCAACGACCAAAACTTGTAGTTGGTATTGTTGTCGACCAAATGAAGATGGAATACCTCTATCGTTTTCAAAATGATTTTTCCGAAAACGGTTTTAAACGATTGATGAATAAAGGTTATACGTTTTACAACATGCATTATAACTATATGCCAACGTATACCGCGCCTGGTCACGCTTCAATTTATACAGGAACTACACCGGCAATGCACGGAATTGTGAGTAATGAATGGTACAGCAGAAGTGCAGGAAAAGAAGTATATTGTACAGACGATGCTTCGGTAAAAACGCTTGGAGACGGCACCAAAGAAGAAGGTGAAATGTCTCCCAAAAATTTGCAGACTACAACAATTACAGATGAACTCCGCTTGTCAACTAACTTTAAAGGAAAGGTAATAGGCATTAGTATGAAAGACAGGGGCGCAATTCTTCCTGCCGGGCATTTTGCCAATTGGGCATTTTGGTATAGCAAAACGGGAAGCTTTATTTCGAGTACTTTTTATGGTGAAAAACTACCAGATTGGGTAACCGATTTCAATGCACAAAAAGGCTATATGAAATATATTAATCAAGGCTGGAACTTATTAAAACCAATCGCAACTTATGATGAAAGTCTGGCGGATGATAATCCATACGAAGGCAAACTATACAAAGTAGATAAACCTGTTTTTCCGTATGATTTAAAAGCAATGCTCGAAAAAAACAATCCAAGCATTTTGAGGGCAACGCCTTTTGGAAATGATTATGTTGCCGACTTTGCCAAGGCTGCCATCGAAAAGGAAGCTTTAGGAAAAGACGATGTTACCGATTTTCTTGCCGTTAGTTTTTCCTCTACGGATTATGTTGGACATATTCTTGGACCGCGTTCTATGGAGTTACAGGACACGTATTTGCGTCTGGATTTGACTATTGCGGATTTCCTTATTTATTTGGATAAAACAGTTGGAAAAGGAAATTATTTGGTTTTCCTGACAGCTGACCATGCCGGAGCAGAAAACGCCCGTTTTTTAAACGATAACAAATACGATGTAACTAATATTGATATTAAGGAAGCAACCAAAAATCTGAAGAAATTCTCTACTGATACTTTTGGGGACGATTTGGTCTTGAACTATGATAGTTTTAATTTGTTTTTTGATAAGAATAAAATTAAAACCAAAGGGTTGGATTTAGTTAAGGTAAAACAAGCGTTTAAAGACTTTTTAATGACGCAAAACTATGTAAAAAGGGTTTATACCGAAGAAGAAATTTTAGCCAATTCAGGAGCTGATTATCATTTAAATTGCATTGCTAAAGGCTATGACGCAACCCAAAACGGAGATATGGTTGTTCTTGATAAGCCGGGCTATATTGAATACGGGCCAACAGGAACTTCTCACGGAACGACTTATAGTTATGATACGAATGTGCCGTTATTGTTTTATGGCTGGAAAATTCCAAAAGGAGAATCTCACGAGAAAAAAGTAATCACCCAAATTGCACCAACTTTATCCCAAAAACTAAAAATTACACTTCCTAACGGAACGGAATCAGAAGTATTGAGCGAGATTTTGGATAAATAAAAGACGCTTGGATGTATCTTTTCAATAATTTCTCCTTCAGTATTCTTATGGCTTAAGTAGTTTTCAAAGCACGTTTCTCAATAAGATGCCAGGAGAAATAACCAAGAAACATGGTAATTAATAAACTGGTGAGCATTAACTCATAAGTTCCTAAATCGAAAAAGTAAAGTAATGTCTGCTGAACCAAAAAGCCATAAATATAAACGCCATAGGAGATATCACCTATCTTTTGACCAATACTTTTTATATATAAAGTCTTTAAAAGTCCGAAACCCAATATGATTAAAGGAAGAAGTAAGTACCCAAAAAATTGAAACCGTCCCATTTTTGTGGCAACTATCAAAAGAATTATGCCCAATAACAATAAGGGCTTTTTGTGTTTGAATTTTTCAAAATTAATCGAAGCCAAAAATGAGCCTGCAATAAAATAACAACCCAAGTCATATAAATCTTGTGAATCAAGATAGAACTTTGAAATGATTTCATCAAGAAAATGCTGCGCAAAATTGGCTAAAGAAAAGAGTATAATAAATGCTGCTGCCAACAATAAAATCTGGGGTAATTTTCTTTTAAAGTAAAAAAAGAGCAATAATGATAAATACATAGTGAACTCATAGCTTATCGTCCACAAACTGCCATTTATTGCTCGTGGATATGGATTTTTTTCAAACACTCCACCAACGAAAAATTTTACATGGTACAAACCTAAATTTCTATAAAGATACCGCCAGAAATCATCATGGTTTAAGATGTTTCCTTCGCCAGTGTAAAGTAACGCCATGAGCAATAGTGTAAGCAATAAAGCCACCATTAATGCAGGGAAAATACGGATCATTCTTTTCCAGATATATTCCCGCAAATTTTCACTTCGCTTTAGGCTTGAAAATACCAAGTAGCCGCTTATTATAAAAAAACATTTTACGGAAAACGTCCCCAAGGAAATCTGATTGTCGGTAATTACGAGGAAAATTTCCTTGTTGTTATTGTTGGTAAGTGCAAATGAATGGGAAACAATAACCAATGTTGAAAAGAGCAACCTTAAAAAATCGAAATTATTTTCTTTATTAATCATTTTATTTGGAAGTTATAAATCAACCATAATCTGATTCTGAAGTAAATCATTAAAGGTTTCGCGTTCGCGTATCAAATGCCCTTTGCCATTTTTCCATAAAACTTCGGCGGGCTTAAAGCGCGAATTATAGTTGGATGCCATCGAAAAGCAATACGCTCCCGCATTCCTGAAACATAGCGTGTCGCCTTCATGAATTTCAGCAATCCTGCGGTTGTTGGCAAACGTATCGGTTTCGCATATGTAACCTACAACAGTGTAAAAACGCTCTTTGCCTTTTGGATGGGAAATATTTTCAATGCTGTGCTGCGAGCCATAAAACATCGGACGAATCAAGTGGTTAAAACCACTATCAATACCTGCAAAAACGGTTGATGTTGTTTGTTTTACCACATTTACTTTTGCCAAAAAATAACCTGCTTCACTTACCAGGAATTTTCCAGGTTCAAAAGCCAACGTCAATTCGCGGCCATATTCTTTTTCAAAAGCCAGAAATCGTTTGGTTAGTTTTTTACCCAATTCTTCTATGTCGGTTTCGATATCATCTTTTTTATAAGGCACTTTAAATCCGGAACCAAAATCAAGAAATTCCAAATCCTTAAATTGTTTGGCCGTATCAAAAAGGATTTCTGATGCATACAAAAACACTTCAATATCCAGAATGTCGGAACCCGTATGCATGTGAATTCCGTTGATGTTCATTTTGGTATTTTCAACAATACGCAACACATGTGGAATCTGATAAATTGAAATGCCAAACTTACTATCAATATGCCCTACGGAAATGTTCTCATTGCCACCTGCCATAACATGCGGATTGATACGGATACAAACCGGAACTTTGGGATATTTGGCACCAAAATGCTCTAAAATTGAAAGGTTGTCAATATTGATTTGGACACCCATTTTTGCAACTTCTTCAATCTCTTCAAAGGAAACTCCGTTTGGGGTAAAAATAATCCTGTCCGGAGTGAAACCTGCATGTAAGCCAAGCTGTACTTCCTGAATTGAAACTGTATCCAATCCCGAACCCATATTTTTCAGCAATTTTAGGATAGAAATATTCGACAAGGCTTTCATCGCATAGTTGATTCGTAACTTTTCTACTTTGGCGAAAGCCGTAGTTAAGCGCTTATATTGTGACGCAATTTTTTCGGCATCATAGACATATAAAGGACTTCCGAATGTTTCGGTTAAGTCAAGTAGTTCTTTGGGCTGCATGATAATATTTTTTGCAAAGATAATCAACAATTGCGGAATTGCCATCATTAGTACTTTTGAAGGTCTCCGAAGTGAGCCTGAAGTCGTCCGCAATGTGGTTGAAGACGTCAGAAGTCCCGTTGAAGGATTCAGAAATAGTATTGAAGGTCTCCGAAGAGAAAATGAATTCCTCAGAAGCATCTATGAAGGATTCCGAAGCGCTGTTGAATGAGTCCGAAGCCTCGTTGAAGGTTGCAAGGGCTTGGAAATGCTGGAAAGTTGGTTTTTGGGGTTTACAGTTGAAAGGTTTTAGAATCTGTCAGGTGTACTATTGAAAGTTTCTAATACAAACTCGGAAACTTATCCGGTTTTGCCTCGTGCATTATGGCATATACTTTTTCAAAAACATTTTCAACAGAAGGTTTTGAGAAATAATCTCCATCGGTTCCATAGGCGGGACGGTGCGCTTTAGAAGTCAGCGTTTGCGGCGCACTGTCTAAATGGTTGTATGCTTTTTGTTCGTCAATGATTTGCTGTAAAATAAAAGCACTAGCTCCACCGGGAACATCTTCATCTATAACCAACAAACGGTTTGTTTTCATAACCGATTTTACACAATCCTGATTGATATCAAATGGCAATAACGATTGTGCATCAATGATTTCTACATCAATGCCGGCTTCCAATAATTCTTTTGCGGCTTGCTCTATAATACGAAGTGTTGAACCATAGGAAACAATCGTAATATCACTTCCTGTTTTTATGGTTTCCACAACGCCAATCGGTGTTTTGAATTCGCCTAAATTGGTTGGCATTTTTTCTTTCAGACGATAGCCGTTCAAACATTCAATCACCAATGCCGGCTCATCTGTTTCTAACAACGTATTGTAAAAACCAGCCGCTTTCGTCATGTTTCTAGGCACTAAAACGTGAATCCCACGAATAGCGTTGATAATCATTCCCATTGGCGAACCCGAATGCCAGATTCCTTCCAATCTATGTCCACGCGTTCTGATAATCAAAGGCGCTTTTTGCCTGCCTTGTGTTCTGTATTGTAAAGTCGCCAAATCATCGCTCATGATCTGAATGGCATATAATAAATAATCTAAATACTGAATTTCGGCAATTGGTCGCAGGCCACGCATTGCCATTCCAATTCCTTGTCCGAGAATGGTTGCTTCACGGATTCCGACATCAGCTACGCGAAGTTCACCATATTTCTCCTGCATACCTTCTAAACCTTGGTTCACATCACCAATATTTCCGGCATCTTCCCCAAAAACCAACGCCTCAGGATATTTATTGAATATCGCGTCAAAATTGTCACGCAATACCAAACGAGCGTCAACTTCCTCGGCTGAATCATCGTAAGTGGCCGCAGTTTCAGTAGCTTTCAATACATTTTTATCCGATTGCGAAAATAAATGCGAACTAAATTTCGGCTGGATTTTATTTATGTAATCTGTTATCCAATTAGCCAATTCTTGTCTGCAATTTTCATTGACAACCATTCGAAGTACTTTTCGGGCAATCGTTAAAATTTCTTTGCGGATTGGTTCTTTTATAGAAGCTAAATCAGTGGCTTCTTTCTCGATAAAAATTTTGTTAGCGCTTAATGTGGCAATTGAATTCAATACCGAAACCAATTCCTGCTGCTCCTCTTTCATTGGGGAAACAAAGGCTGTCCAGGCAGCTTTCTTGCCTTCTAGAACTTCTTTTTTAGAGTTGGTCTCGATGGTTTCTAATTCATCGGCTGTAGCCAAATCATTTTGAAGTAACCATGTTCTCATTTGGGTCACACAATCAAACTCAGTTTCCCAGGCTAAACGGTCTGCATTTTTATAGCGTTCGTGTGAACCCGAAGTAGAATGGCCTTGTGGCTGCGTTAATTCCTGTACGTGAATTAAAATCGGGACATGTTCTTCTCGGGCAATTTCGGCAGCTTTTTCATATGTCGCTACTAAAGTCGGATAATCCCAACCTTTAACGGTTAAGATTTCGTAGCCATTGGCATTATCATCACGCTGAAAACCCTTAAGGATTTCAGAGATGCTTTCTTTTGTTGTCTGATGTTTGGCATGCACGGAAATTCCGTATTCGTCATCCCAAACACTGATAATCATTGGTACTTGTAAAACACCGGCGGCATTGATGGTTTCAAAAAACAATCCTTCTGAAGTAGAAGCGTTACCAATGGTTCCCCATGCTATCTCATTTCCGTTGTTTGAGAAATTGGTAAAATTTTCCAATCCGCGTACGTTTCTGTATATTTTTGATGCTTGCGCCAATCCCAATAATCGCGGCATTTGACCGGCGGTTGGAGAAATATCAGCACTTGAATTTTTTTGTTGCGTCAGGTTATTCCAATTGCCATTTTCATCAATGGAATGTGTTGTAAAATGCCCGCCCATTTGTCTTCCGGCGCTCATTGGATCGTGCGCTAAATCGGAATGACCATATAAACCCGCAAAAAATTGTTGGATTGATAAAGCACCAATTGCCATCATAAACGTTTGGTCACGATAATAACCCGAACGAAAATCACCGTTTTGGAATGCTTTAGCCATAGCCAATTGAGGCACTTCTTTTCCGTCACCAAAAATTCCGAATTTTGCCTTTCCGGTTAGTACTTCCTTTCGTCCCAGCAGACTACATTCTCTGCTGATAGTGGCAATTTTATAATCATTTAAAACTTCTTGTTTGAAGTCTTCAAATGTGATTTCGGTTTTGGATGTTGCTTCGGACATAGACGGGAAATATTTTGAAATAACAAATTTAAATAAAAAGAAGTAACAAATTATATTCTGAGCCGAAAATATAATTTAACTATCTGTAATTTATTTGTCTTAAAAAGGAATTGTACTGATGAATATTCAATAAAAGCTAGAATATTCAGTAAAATATTTAAAATAAGGAAGTTTTAAGTTCGTTTTAAAACCATTTTCTGGTGAAAAGATTGATCAGGGTTTCGGGTTTAAATGTCATTATAAATCGAATTTTTTCACGGTAGTTTTTATCTCCAATTTCCCAACCATTATTAGAGTAAACGGGAAAAAACAACTCAAAATAATCAGTAACTAAGTTCAATCGAATTCCGCTATCATAAACAAATTTTGGGTTGATGTCTTTGTTTTTTATAAAACCAATATCACCATAACCTTCAATCCAACTCCAAATACTATAACTGGCATTAATGGTCGCCATCCAACGATTGGCGGTTCGTGTTTCTAATTTTGATTTAAAAAAACCATCGGTAACAATAGATTGCTGGCTGAACAATCCTGTGGTTTCAGAACGACCTAAATAATCGCTTTCAAAAAGATAATCGGATGGTCTGTCGAGGCCAAAATCAAAATAGCTTGAAGTTGTTTTATTGTGCAGAAAGGTTCCTGCAAACAGGCGGAGATTTAGAGATCGGTTGTTGTCAAAAAGTTTTCGATATTGTATTTCGGTAGCCAGTTTGCCAAAAACATTTGAATATTGAAAATCTCCCAAAAACGAAAAATGATTCGTTACTTCGGTTTTGGTGTTAAAATATTTGGCATTAAAAATTTGATAGTTTTCGCTGCTTTCACTAGCCGTAAATGCAGTTTTTTGTTTATCAACAATAATTTCTTTCACGATTATTGTTTGTTTTCGGTTGTCCCTAAAATCATCAGGCCTGAAATTCAGAAAAACAATTGGTGTTAATTTTTTATAATAAGCATCGGGTGCATAATGCAAATAATGTCCGCTAAGCATGTAACGAATATGATACAGATTACTGTCGCGGTTGAATTGACTTACATAAACAAATCCTTTTCCCGAAAAACTACTGGTTTTGGTGGAAATAGTTGGATTTACATCAAAAATGAAAGGCTTGTCTAAAATGGTTTTGTTGTGAAAGCGAAAGCCGGGGAGCAAACCATCGTACAAATTGTATTCTAATGTTGGAACATACAATATCTGATTATAAGACGGATCTTCCAAATCCTTCAAAAAATTGAATTTTATCGGGCGATTAAAATGGAGACTGCGTAATGAATACCAATTATTCCTTCTGTTAAACTCGGGAACTTCATTATTGTAATTAATTACAATTTTGCCAGCCTCATTTCTCGGAATGGTATAAATGCTGTCAGAAGTTATGTTGTCGAACCATTTTTTATAGACAATTTTTTTATCTTTTACACCATAAACAGATATTGGAACATTGGTTTTGGTTTTGTTCTTAAACGAAAAGCTAACGCTGTCTTTGGTTCGGGTAACCTTGTCAAATTTAAAATCGATAATGTCTCGGGAATCGATAATTTTATTGAAAAACCATTCTATTTTTTTAGGTGAATTTGTGGTTAAAATGTTTTCGAAATCCTTTCGGTTTGTTTGCTGAGCAGTATTTAAAACAAGAAATTGTTTGATACTGTTTGAAACAACATCGTTTTCGAGATAACTGTCTAAATACCTAAAACTTAATCCCGCTTTGTATTTTAAGGCAATTTTTTCGTTGAATTTGATTAAGGTGTTTTTTGGATTTGCTAAAGGTTGGTCTAAGTTTTTTCTAGCCATCAGCATGTATAAATAGCTGTATTGCCCATTGAAATTCAATGAAACTAAGTTATAGCCTTTCAACAATTTTAGTTTGGCAACACTTCCCATCATCTTACTGTCAGGATGGTATTCTTCTATATATTTCATCATAATATACACTTGAATTCCATCATAAATCCAGTTATCTTTTCTTGGGTCTAATTGTAAAGTGTTGTGCAGGTAATTGTTTACATAGGTTTTCAGGAACTTGATTTCGTATAAAAACTCATCGCGAAACGGACTTATAAAAAAAGGCAATTGGTTTAACCCGTAAAATGGATTTCTGTCATAATCGGCTTGGGCAACCGTTATTTTTGACTGTGGATATTTACCCATATTTTCGGCAACATAATTCACAATTCTATCAATGACAATGGCTCTTTGGATATCGTTTAGTCTACTGTCTTTTAAATTGGAAACTACTTCAAGGTTGCTGTTTTTATAGATTTCAAAATCCTTTTTGTTATCGAGAAACAGAGTAAAATCCAAACGGTTCTTGCCAGATAATCGGTAAAAGTAGGAACCCTCAGAAACAGTATCTTTCGGGATTTCATTCAAATCTGAAAACAAGTCAAAATTTTGAGGGATTTTGATTTCGATATCATAATCAGAAAGCGCATTGGCACAATCGTCTAAATTTAAATTTTCATATTTGACAAAGGCTTTATTCTCGTATCGTGCCGGAATAAGAAAGCAGTTTTTGAGGTACATTTTGCCGTTTTCTCCAAAACCATATTTTGTGAATTTATCGCTGGGAATTTTCACAGTATAGTTGAGGATAAAAGTTACTTTTTGATTGGGCAACAATTTTTCCTTAAGTTCAATTTGAATAACGTCAGGATGGTTGGTATCTCTTTCCCAGGTTAACGAAGTTTTATTTTCATCAACGATACTAATGTTACTTGTTCTGCCTCTTTCTTTTTCTTTGGCCAAATGAAAACCTCTTTCAAATTCATCGGAAAACCTTGCTGCCAAGGGCGTGTTTTTTGAAGAATATCCGTTCATCCAATCGTTCAAAACAATATTGCTTAGGGTATCATCCGTCTGGTTGAAAAATATAAGTTCCTGATTAACGGTCAATTCTTTCTTTTCATTGTCAATATTCACATTCATTTTGGAATGATGCTGTGCCAATAATTTTATCGGAAATGATAAAAATAACCCAAGAAAAAATATTTTAAAAATTGATTTCAAAGAAAGTTGATTACATGATTCAGTACAAGTTATGTTAGAAGTTTGGACTCAGATTGTATTTTTTGTAGAAATTATCCAGGGCTTCAACCACTTCATCTTCGGTGTCTACAATTTTAATTAGGTTCATATCTTCCGAATTAGCGTTGCCTTCTTTGGCAATCATCACCGTTTTTATCCATTCAAATAATCCTGCCCAAAACTCTGAACCCACTAAAATGATTGGGAATTTCCCAATTTTCTTGGTTTGGATAAGCGTCACGGCTTCAAATAATTCATCTAAAGTTCCAAATCCGCCCGGCATTACTACAAATCCTTGTGAGTATTTTACAAACATTACTTTACGAACAAAGAAATAGTCAAAGTTTAGGTTTTTATCCTTATCAATATACGGATTATAATGTTGCTCAAAAGGCAATTCGATGTTCAAACCTACCGATGTTCCCGCGCCATTATGCGCTCCTTTGTTTCCCGCTTCCATGATGCCGGGTCCGCCGCCAGTGATAACTCCGTAGCCCGCTTTACTGATTTTATAAGCGATTTTTTCGGCTAATAAATAATATTTGGTATCAGGTTTTGTTCGGGCAGACCCAAAAATGGAAACACACGGACCAATTCTCGCCATGGTTTCGTATCCATTTACAAACTCGGACATAATTTTAAAAATAGCCCATGAGTCGTTTGTTCTTATTTCATTCCAGGGTTTTTGTTTTAGTTTATCATGGATCTTATCATCGTCATCCAGGAATTCTTCTTTCCTCATAATTGGTTCTTAGGTTTTTAATAGTAAATCAAACGCGCAAAAGTAATTCTTTTTTTAAATTTTAGAGTATAATTTTTAGCCTTGATTTTTCTCCCATTCCCATTTTAGCAGGGAATAACAATCGGAGTCTTCGTTTTTTCCATCCACAACATAATCTTCTCTTACAGTGCCTTCTTTTGAAAATCCATAACGAAGTAATAATCGTAACGATGGTTCATTTTCTGCGGCAATCAATGCTTCGATTCTGTGTAGATTTAACTCGGTAAATCCATATTTCAAAACAGCTTCCAAAGATTCCGTCATATAGCCTTTTCGCTTTTGGCTTTCATCCCTCATATTGTAAAATACTTCGGCTCGTCTATGCAATGAATTCCAGGTGTGAAACCCGCATTCGCCAATGGGCAATACGCTTTCTTTCTCTATCAGCAAAAAAACAAAAATCGAAATCCGATGTGTTTCCATACCTTTTTCGTGCATGTCTTTATAATGTTCAAAAGCAGCATCATCAAACCCGAAATAGCTGATAATTTCTTCTTTGGATCTTGTTTTGAAAAGCTCATTTATAATACTTGGAGTGATGCTTTTCAGAATTAGCCTTGGGGTCGTAATTTCAATTTGGTTATTCATTCTGAATATCTTAAGATTCTAATTCTTTTTTCAAAAACGGAGCAGTGTAGCTTTTTTTGTTTTTCGCTATTTCTTCGGGAGTTCCTTTGGCAACTACTTCACCACCGGCTTTTCCGCCTTCGGGACCAATATCGATAATGTAATCAGCCAATTTAATGACATCCATATTGTGTTCGATAATTAAAATGGTGTTGCCTTTATCCACTAATGTATTTATCACATCCATCAACACCCGAATATCCTCAAAATGCAGGCCTGTTGTAGGCTCGTCCATAATGTAAAAAGTGTTTCCGGTATCTTTTTTGGATAATTCAGTAGCCAATTTGATACGTTGCGCTTCACCGCCGGAAAGCGTTGTGCTTTGTTGTCCCAAGGTAATGTAACCTAAGCCAACATCCTGAATAGTTTTGACCTTGCGATAAATTTTCGGAATGTTTTCAAAAAATGGAACCGCTTCGTCAACAGTCATATTCAACACATCCGAAATGGATTTTCCTTTGTATCGAATTTCCAGTGTTTCCCTGTTGAAACGCTTGCCCTGGCAGGTTTCACATTCCACATATACATCAGGAAGGAAACTCATTTCAATTGTTCTGACTCCGGAACCTTCACAGGTTTCGCATCTTCCGCCGGAAACATTGAAACTAAACCGACCCGCTTTATAGCCACGAATCATGGCTTCAGGGGTCATGGTGTACAAGCTTCTGATTTCGGAAAAGACATCAGTATAGGTAGCCGGATTACTTCGTGGGGTTCTGCCAATCGGACTTTGGTCAATATCAATAACTTTATCAATATGCTCTAAGCCTTCAATTTTTTTATATGGTTGTGGTTTTTTAACACCATTAAAATAATAGGCATTTAGGATTGGATACAGTGTTTCATTAATTAGCGTAGACTTTCCGCTTCCTGAAACGCCGGTTACGCAAATCAGTTTTCCTAATGGCAATTCGATAGAAACGTTTTTTAAATTATTTCCTGTTGCGCCGGTCAGTTTCATGAATTTGCCGTTGCCTTTGCGGCGTATTTTTGGAACCTCAATTTTCATTTCGCCATTGAGGTACATCGCCGTCATGGTGTGCTCTTTGCGTAATTCTGCGGGTGTTCCTTTGCTGATGATTTGGCCACCAAATTTTCCCGCTTTTGGGCCGATATCAATCACATAATCGGCACGCTCTATCATGTCTTTATCGTGTTCTACGACTAGAATAGAATTTCCGATATCTCGTAATTGCTCTAGTGAATGGATTAATTTTTCATTGTCTCTTTGGTGTAAACCAATGCTTGGTTCATCCAGAATATAGAGTACGCCAACCAACTGTGAACCAATTTGTGTTGCCAAACGGATGCGTTGTGCTTCACCGCCCGAAAGAGATTTGGAACTTCGATTTATGGATAAATAATTAAGACCAACATTTACCAAAAAACGCAAACGGTCTTTGATTTCCTTGATAATTTCGGTCGCGATAATTTTTTGTTTTTCATTCAGATGACTGTCCAGATTCTCAAACCAATCCGAAAGTTCTGAAATATCCATCGCTGACAATTCGAAAATGTTTTTCGAATGAATTCGGAAATACATTGCTTCTTTTTTTAATCGAGAACCTTTGCATTCCGGGCATTCCACTTCATCCATAAATTCCTTAGCCCATCGTTTTATAGATGTCGAGGTACTTTCGTCAAATTGGTTTTTGATGAAATGTGAAATTCCTTCAAACTCAATTTTATATTCTTTTGTAATGCCTAATGTTTTTGATTCGACTGAAAATTTATCCTTTCCGCCATACAGGATAATCTGCATCGCTTCTTCGGGAATGGTGCTGATGGCTTCAGTGAGGCTAAAGCCAAATTTTTCACCAATGATTTCCAATTGTTTAAAAATCCAGGAACTCTTATATTCGCCAAGCGGCGCAAAACCACCATTTCTTATAGACAATTTTGGATTAGGAATAATTTTTTTCAGATTGATTTCGTGAACGGTTCCTAAACCTTTACAGATTTCGCAGGCACCTTTTGGAGAATTGAACGAGAATAAATTCGGTTCCGGATTTTGATATGAAATCCCGGAAGTGGGGCACATCAAGTTTCGACTGAAATAACGCACTTCATTGGTATCCTGATCCAAAATCATCAGCACATTTTCGCCGTGATACATAGCAGTTTTGATGCTTTCCGCCAAACGCTTTTGATTTTCTTCGTTGTCTTCAATCGCCATTCTGTCAATGACGATTTCGATATCGTGGGTTTTATAACGGTCTAGTTTCATCCCGGGCAGTAAATCCTGAACTTCGCCATTTACGCGCACTTTGAGGAAACCTTGTTTTGTAATTTGTTGGAATAATTCGGCGTAGTGTCCTTTTCTTGCACGAATAATTGGTGCCAGAATATTAATGCGCTTGCCCGCAAAATCTTTAGTAATCAATTCCTTGATTTGATCATCCGAATAGGACACCATTTTTTCTCCGGTAACATAGCTGTAAGCTTCGCCCGCACGAGCATACAACAAACGCAGAAAATCATAGATTTCGGTAATTGTTCCAACCGTTGAACGAGGACTTTTACTTGTAGTTTTTTGCTCAATGGCAATTACCGGAGAAAGCCCGTCAATTTTATCAACATCAGGACGTTCCAAGCCACCAAGGAACTGACGTGCATAAGCCGAGAATGTTTCGATGTAACGCCGCTGACCTTCCGCATAAATGGTATCGAATGCCAAAGACGATTTCCCCGAACCCGAAAGCCCGGTAATAACAACCAGTTTTTCCCTTGGAATTGTGATGTCTATATTCTTCAGATTGTGCACGCGGGCACCAAGAACTTCAATCGAATTTTCAGTCTCTAACATAGCATTTTGCAAAACGCAAAGGTAATGTTTTGGCTTGAAATTTCTAGCAATGCATTAAGAAGATATTGTTAAAAAACTAATCGATTACCATCTCTTTTAAACGGTGCCGATAATTTTCCAAAACATCAATTTTAGAAAGGAAACCGAAGTATTTTCCTTTTTGGATTACAGGCAGTATATCCGTATCGGAAGCTTCAAAGTGTTTCATTACTTTTTCTACTTTGTCTTCCAACAAAATAATAGCTTTTGGTTGCGTAATGACTTCACTCATCGAAGTAAATTTTACATGGTAAGGATTGAAAATAAAGGATTTAACTTCGTCAAAATCCACAATTCCAACCAGTGATTTATCTTCGGCTAAAACCGGAATAATTTTTTGATTCGTTGTAGAGAAAATTTCCACAGCCTTTTCCACACCGTTTCCGAGCGTTAAGGTTTTAAAATTTTTGTCAACAAGATTATAAAGGTCGATGCTTTGCAAAATATTTTTGTCTTTATCGCTGGTGAAAACATCACCTTTATCTGCCAACGCTTTTACATCCATTGAATGTTTCTCAAATTGTTTAGAAACGGCATAACTTACGGAAGAAACAATCATCAATGGAACCATTAAATCATAACCGCCGGTGATTTCTCCAATAAGGAAAATAGCAGTCAACGGCGCATGAAACAAACCACTCAGAATTCCGGCCATGCCTACAATGGTAAAATTGGCAATCGGTAAATGGTGTGTGATATTTAGCAGATTTACTGTTTTGGCCACAAAAAAACCAAGATAGGAACCCACAAAAAGCGAAGGCGCAAAGTTACCACCATTACCGCCGCTACCCAAAGTTAGTCCTGTAGCAAAGGCTTTCAGCAACATCGTTACACCAACAAAGGCCAGTAAAATCCATTCGCTGCTCTTGAATGGTTCTAGAATAGTGTTGTCAAGTAAAATGTTTGGGTTTTTAGAAGCTAATGTTTTGATGCTTTCATAACCTTCTCCAAACAATGTTGGGAAAAAGAAAATTAATACCGCCAAAATGGAAGCGCCAAACAATGCCTTGCGGTATCCTTTGTTTTTAAAAGCCCCAAAAAATTTTTCAACTCTCTGAAAATTCCGGGCATGATAAATAGAAGCGAAGCCTGCCAAAACGCCTAATAAAATATAGAAAGGTGTATTGTGATAGTCAAATTTAAGGGATTGTTCAAAATTTAATAAAGTATCCGGACTCAAGGTAACTTTAGAAATCAGCGCGCCTGTAGCTGCGGAAATAATAATTGGAATAAATGCCGAAATGGAAACATCGGTCAACACCACTTCAATGGCGAATAAAACACCAGCAATTGGTGCATTAAAAGCCGCACCAATTCCGGCCGCGACACCACAAGCCAAAAGGAGAATTCTGTCTTTTTGGGATAAATGATATTTCTGTGCAAAGTTGGAACCAAACGCTGCGCCTGTAATCACAATAGGGCTTTCCAATCCTGCCGAACCACCAAGTCCAACGGTTAACGAACTCGTTACAATTTGGGCATACATTTGTTTTTTGGCAACGATGCCTCCTTTTCGGGCAACAGCATATAATATTTTGGAACTTCCTTTTTCTATGTGATTGTTTAAAAAATTCCGAACCACAAAAACAGTTAATACAATCCCGACTATTGGCAGCAAACTATTTATATATGGAAGTTTTAAAAAATCGTTGATGTCATTCGCCCAAAGGAAAATATTGTGGGCAAAACTTTTAAGGATAATTACCGCAAAAGAACATGTGATTGCTACAAGAACACTCGCAAAATAGATAAAATTCCGCTCGCTTAATTTCTCTTTCAAAAGGAAAATTAAGTTCTCGGCTCTTCTGAAAATACTTCTGAAAACAATTTTAAAATTAGAAGCTTTAGTCTTCGACATGTGTTCAAATCTTTGAAATGCTAAAATACTATTTTAAATTAAAACCCTGCCGCTTTATCATCGCCACGATAATCGGCTCCGCCTTCCAGTTTTCCATCGGGTTGGACTAAGATAGCATCTACTTTTCCTATAACAGGCGCGAATTTTTCATTGATATTGTATCCTTTAGACATAAGATTTTACAAAGTGATTTTATCAAATTTATTAGGTTCCACCATGATGTCGTCAGGTAGCCATTGGTTGTGAAATCTGGGCGCATTAACTGCTTGTTGTATTGTCATTTTAAATTCATATACATTCAATATCGTCTGCAATACCGAAGTTATAATTGTGGAACCGCCAGGCGAACCTAGTAGCATTAAAAGGTTCCCGTTTTTTTCGACAATAGTTGGCGTCATCGAACTCAGCATCCTCTTTTTTGGAGCGATGCTGTTGGCTTCAGCTCCAACCAAACCGTAAAGATTAGGAACACCTGGTTTTGCGGAAAAATCATCCATTTGGTCGTTTAAAAAAAAACCCAATTCGTCGCAATACAATTTGGACCCATAAGCATCGTTTAGGGTTGTTGTAACTGCAATAGCGTTGCCTTCGCTGTCAACAATTGAGTAATGTGTGGTTTCCATACTTTCATAAACGGAAACATTTCCATGACTGACATCAGCAGAAGAAGTCGCTTTGTCAAAAGAAAAACTCTTCATTCGGTCATTCAAGTAGGTTTCATTCAGTAATTGTTTTTGCGGAATTTTGACAAAATCGGGATCGCCAAGAAAATAGTTTCTGTCGGCAAAAGCCCGTCGTTCCGCTTCTGCTAATAGCTGGATGTATTGCGGTGAATTTTGACCCAGATTTGAAACATCATAAGATTCAATCATTTTCATAATTTGCGCCAAAGTAATTCCTCCGCTTGACGGTGGAGCCATCGAGATAATATTTAATTCTTTGTATCGAAAAGATATTGGTTTGCGCCAAACAACTTTATAATCGGATAGATCTTTTAGAGTAATAATTCCGCCTTTTTGTTTTAGAAAGGAGACTAATTTTTTAGCGATGTCTCCTTTATAGAACTCGTTTTTTCCATTTTTCAAAATTTGTTTCAGTGTATTGGCTAAAGCCAAATATTTGATAGTATCGCCAACTTGAAATGTTTTATTGTATAACGTTTTGTCTCCGCTAATTTTCACGATAGCCACACGATATTGATCTAGTTTAGCTTTCTCTTTTTGGGTAACGATTATTCCTTTTTCTGCCAAATCAATTGCCGGTTGAAACAAAGCTTCCAATGGAAGTTTGCCTAGCTTTTTATGAACTTCAAAGATGCCGGCGACACTTCCGGGAATGCCCACGGATAAAGCGCCATCGGTACTCAAATTTGGAATCACATTTCCGTTTTTGTCCAGGTACATATTTTTGCTGGCTTTCTTTGGTGCTTTTTCGCGAAAGTCTAACGAACCAACATCGCCGTTAGCTTTTCGGCACACCATAAATCCACCACCGGAAATGTTTCCGGCATAAGGATAAGCCACGGCTAAAGCCAACTGTGTCGCAATCATGGCATCAAAAGCGTTGCCACCTTTTTTGATAATATCGAGACCAATTTTGGAAGCTTCTTCCCGTGCCGAAACGACCATAGCTTTATCGGCAATAAGCCCTTTTTGTTGGGGATAAATCGAGGCCGAAATCAGTAGAAATAAAAGAAAACACTTTTTCATATTAGCCATTCAGTTCTTTTAATTTTTCAATGCAATGCTGACGCAATTCTTCAAAAAACAAAGTGAATTCTGTTTCAAATTCGTTGTAGTATTGTTGCAGTTCAACTATTGATTCGTGCATATCGACACGGTTTTTGGTACGATGATCCATATGAAACATTATCATTTGCAAACCCTCGATAGTTTCATAGCTAACCAACCAGTTTCTTGCAAACATATATGGAATCATAGCTTTGACTTTCTCTGTAAGGATTTCATAATTGTCTTTAAGAAGATGATAAAAAGTATCTGCATAGACTTCCAGTTTTTCATTGGAATAAATGTTCCAGTTTTTTGCTAAAAAATGATCATAGAAAATATCCATAATCACACCTGAATAATGCCCGTATTTTTCGTGTAAACGGTGTTTGCTTTGCCTGTAAATGGGATGCATATCAGTAAAACTATCTATGGAACGGTGCAATAATATTCCTTTTCTAACCTCACCCTTATACTCTTCATAACTATTCCCACGAATGCTATCAGCCATAAAATTTCCGATTTTTAAAAAATCGTTATTACCAGAAAGATAAATGTGCGCCAGGAAGTTCATGTGCCTAATTTAGGAATTTTAAATTATAAATTTTAAATTATAAATAGAAAATCGCAATTCAATATATTTGTAACTCATAACTCATAATTCATAATTCATAACTCAAAAATGACTTTAATAAAATCTATATCGGGAATTCGTGGCACCATTGGCGGAAAAGTGGGTGACAATTTAACGCCTGTTGATGCCGTAAAATTTGCTTCGGCTTATGGAACGTTCCTGCAAAAAGGAAGAGATTCCTCGTTGCCTCGGAATGATAAAAAGCTAAAAGTAGTTATCGGTCGTGATGCGCGTATTTCGGGACCAATGATTCACAATTTGGTGATGAATACCTTACTTGGATTAGGCATTGATGTTATTGATTTGGGACTTTCAACTACGCCCACAGTGGAGATTGCCGTTCCTATGGAAAAAGCGGATGGTGGAATTATTCTTACCGCATCCCACAATCCAAAACAATGGAATGCGCTGAAATTACTGAATGCCAAAGGCGAATTTTTAAGTGGAAAAGAAGGCGAATTGATTTTGGAAATTGCAGAATCTGAAGCTTTTGATTTCTCGGATGTGGATTCGTTGGGAGAAATTACGATAAATGACGCTTATATGGATATCCATATTGATGAGGTTTTGGATCTGCCGTTGGTTGATGCCGAAGCTGTTGCCAAAAGAAAATTCAAGGTGGTTGTTGATGGAGTGAATTCTTCGGGGGGAATTATTATCCCGAAACTATTGGAGCAAATGGGAGTGGAGTGCGTGAAATTATACTGCGAACCAAATGGGCATTTTCCACACAATCCTGAACCATTGAAAGAACATTTGGGCGATATCTGTAAGTTGGTTGTAGCAGAAAAAGCCGATTTCGGAATTGTTGTTGATCCTGATGTTGACCGTTTGGCTTTTATTTCTAACGATGGCGAAATGTTTGGTGAAGAATATACTTTGGTGGCTTGCGCCGATTATGTATTGAGTAAAACTCCGGGGAATACGGTTTCCAATATGTCTTCTTCTCGTGCGTTGCGTGACATTACCAATAAACACAGTGGAAGCTATCAGGCAAGTGCTGTTGGTGAAGTAAATGTGGTTGAGTTGATGAAGAAAACCAATGCCATAATTGGAGGCGAAGGAAACGGCGGAATCATTTACCCTGAATCACATTACGGAAGAGATAGTTTGGTTGGAGTGGCTTTGTTTCTGACGCATTTAGCAAATCTTGATATGTCAGTTGCCGAATTACGTGCGTCTTATCCGCAGTATTATATGAGCAAAAATAAGATTGAACTAACACCGCAGATTGATGTCGATGCGATTTTGGTAGCGATGGCCGAGAAATATAAAAACGAAGAAATCAATACAATTGATGGTGTGAAAATTGACTTTGCTGAAAGTTGGGTGCATTTAAGGAAATCGAATACGGAGCCAATTATCAGGATTTATACGGAAGCTCAAACTCAGGAATTAGCGGATGGATTAGCAATTCGAATTATTGCCGAGATAAAAGCTGTTGCTGGAATTTAAAAAACAAAACCCTTTCCAATTGGAAGGGGTTTTGTTTTTTTACTCTACTCGTTTGACTTGTATTTTCTGCAAATCCTTTATATACCGACGACATTGATAATTATTTCTGTGGCGCTTCATCAAAGTTTACCATCCAGTGAATACCAAATTTATCAACGAACATACCAAAGTAAGCGCCCCAAAAAGTATTGTTCATAGGCATAAAGGCATTACCTTCTGCTGACAATCCTTTGAAAAGTTTATCCGCTTCTGCACGGCTTTCTGTATTGATGGAAATAGAAACATTCGCCCCGATAATTACATCGCCACTTTGTGAATTGCTGTCGCTTCCCATTAAGATGCTTCCGTTGCCAATTGGTAAAGAAACGTGCATGATTCGGTTAGCATCTTCTGTTGAAGGTGGCGGACAATTTTCATCGTCTGAAGGCGGCATGTCTTTGAATTTTCCCATGTATGGAAATTCACCACCAAAAACGGATTGATAAAATAGAAACGCTTCTTCGCAATTTCCGTTGAAGATTAAATAAGGATTAATTGATGCCATTTTTTATATTTATATTATTTTAAAATTAGCTGCCAACAGTCTGCGGAATATTGAACACTATTCTAACATTCGCTCCCGAATATACTTTACCGGTGAACTGCCAAAACTCAGGAATTTTTCGTGGAAATCCTTTAGGCTGTACTTGTTGCCCATTTTCTTTTTATACTCTTCCCTAAGTTGCATAATTGCTGTTGAACCACTATAGTAAGAGCAAAGTTGCACTTGCGAAACGGTTGCTCGGTGGTACTTTTCTTCTACCTGCTGGTCGGTTTGGAAACACTCTTTTGATAATAAGTTGAAGATGTCTTCTTTTGGCTTGTTTAAGCATTGAATATCGTAATCAATGATAACATTAGCCAACTCACGAAGTTTCCATACACCTAACGCCAATTCAATTTCCGGTTCGTGATTTCCCCAACCGTTATCTACCATCATGCCTTCGCAATACACTGCCCAACCTTCAATCATAGCGCCATTTTGGAAAACAGAACGCAACACATCCGGCGATTTTTTGTTGTTGTAAATCCCTTGAACGCAATGTCCCGGAACGGCTTCATGGATGGATAGAATTTGTGATGAATAAAAATTAGTTTCGCGTAAAGCACTTTCTGCTTTGGCTGCAGGATATTGGGTTACATCATCAATGTTGTAATAGGTTGTTCCCTTTTTTTGATACGGCGGAATAAATTCAGCACTTGCCAATGCAAATCCTCTGGCATATTCCGGCATGTAACGAACTTTTATTGGAGTTGAGGTTGTATCAAAATCGAATAAGTCTTTTTCGATGATGAACTTTTTCAATTCAGTTACCTGTTTTTTTAGTGTTGGATAAAATTCTGCAGGTGTCGGATGATTGCCTTGCATCTTGCTCAACACCATTCTTATTACTTCCAAACTGTCTTTTGGCTTGGCTTGCGTCGGATAGTATTTTGTCCAAACTTTATCTGCTGTAACATACATTTTATTGTGCCACATTTTCTTATCGGCAACAGCCTTGTCATAAATCTGTTCCGGAGTAAAATCAGTTGCTAAGTCGTATTTGAATTTTTCGGCAAAGAGTTTTTTTCCTATTCTGTAATCTTTGAATTTGAAGTTTTTATCAGCGTCAATTTTTTCCAAACCTTTCACATAATCATTCATCGCAGTAACTGCTTTGCTGATGTTTTTTTGCAAAGTTTCCTTATCTGCTGCGTTTAAATGTGAAGCGGTAATCGAATCAGTAAGCGATTTTCCAAACAACTGCATTCCGCCTTTGTTTTGATTGATAGCCATTTCCAAATGTTCTTTGGTTGGTTGTTTTAAATTCTCTAAAGCTGCTTTATAATAAGCATCCGAATTCTCAAGGTATTTGGTTAGGATTTTCAATCGCTCATCCAAAGGCGCATAAGGCTGATTGATGATATAATCGCAAGCGCTACTGATGTTGTACACCGAAGCATCCCATTCCTGTTGCTTGAAAACGGTTGTATACCAAATATCGCTTTCCAATTGGTTTTTGATGATGTTGCTGCTGATTTTATTGTTGTCGCTTAGTTGGTCATAATCCAAAGCGTTTAAATCGGCTAACCATTTTTTAGAAAAGGTGACATTGTCTGCAAAAGCGGCTGCGTTTGGCACGACCATTTTGTCATAATATTTACCATAACCTTGAGCTATAGAACCAGAAGGATATTGCTTCCAATAGGCATCTAAAAATTTTGTTTCAAAAGACGCGAAGGTTTTGTCGGTATCGGCGTTGTTTTCTTTTTTATCAGATTTACAACTAACAAATGTAATGGCTAGCAAAACAAAAAGCGAAGCAAATAATTTTTTCATGAGTTTGGTTTATTAATTTTGGAATACGAATTTATGAAAATATATTCAATATTTTATTTGTCAATTGTTACATCAACTTTACTTTCTTCAGATTATCAATAATTATACTATTGATGTCTTCAGAAATTTTTAACTGGAAGTTCAAATAGACGTACAAAACACCAACTAAAACAGATTTAAATCCGATATTGATAATAGTATGAAACGGGAAATCCCAGAAGTAAAATAACAAAAAACAAACAGCTAAGATGCCAAGCGATTCGAGTGTTTTAATGGTGAATGGATACAATTTCATTTTCTTTACCACAAACAAAAGTTTGATTGTATTGTAAATCATCACCGTAATTAAAGTCGCAAAAGCCGAACCTTCAATTCCGTAAAGTGGAATAAAAATCATGTTCAGAACAATCATCAATGCGACAGTAAAAACGCCAAATAATAAAACGGTTCGGTAGTGCTTCGTATTGACAATAATTGAATTGTTATTTCCCAATAAAACATCATAAAATTTGGATAAACCAATTAGGAACACCACGAGAATTCCTCCGCTGTAATCTTTTGGAATCAGATGATACATTTCTTTGATGTTTACAAAAATGAGTATCATAATAAATCCGCCAATAACCTGCAGATTTATGGCGCTTTTTTTATACAAATCGTTGAGTTCGTCGTATTTGTTTTCGACCATCAATTTGGCTGTAATCGGCGCAATGATTTGTGTCATGGCCCGACTTGGTACAGCAATTACGGTTGAAATAAAAATCGCCACAGCGTACAATGCATTTTGGCTAATGTCTTTGTACTGTGGTATCATCACTTTATCAAAATCGACAAGCATTACGGCAACACCGCCGGAAACAATAATGAAAAACGAATACTGGATTATTTCCTTTATATTTTCGGGAATAACGAATCGCAATACAGGCATTTTTACAGAAATGGCATACAATTTCATTCCGACAAATTGCGCAAAATAGGCAAGAGCCACACAATAGACAAAAGTGTCTTTGGTCAGCCATTCAAAATGGACAGCAATAAGTAAAACCATTACCACCAAACGCACCAAAACTTCGCTGATGAAATTCCCAATTACTGATTGCATATGCACTTTGGCCCAGGCATAAAACACTTCGAAATACGCCATGAATAAACCAATAACAGGAATTAACCAAAAGAACGGTTCGAGCGTTGGGTTTTCTTTTATCCAGCTGTGTGAAATGGCATCGTAGAAAAAATAGAATCCCAATCCAAGCAGAATTATTAGAGCTAATGGCAGAAACAACATAAAGGTTAAAAATTCATCACGTTCTTTCTGATTTTTATACGAAGAAAAGAATCTGATTAAAGTATTCTGTGCTCCAAAAGCCATTAAAGGCATCATAATATTAGCGCCCGAAAGTATGGTTGCTACGATTCCGTAATGCAGTTTCCCAAGGAAGTTGGTATACAAAAACAATGCATTAACGGCACCAATCCCGAACCCGAGGAACGTGATGATGGTGTTTTTAATAGATTGACTTTGGACGATTCCCATAATGGAATTACGAATTACGAATTACGAATTACGAATGTATCATTTTTTTCTTTGTGAACTTCGTGTCTTCTTCGTGTCTTTGTGGTTAAGAAATTAATTTCGCAAGTTGTTCAGTCAAGCTTTTTCTGGAATATTGCAGCAAACCAACGGCGTGAACTTTCAAGTTTTGGTTTTGATATTCCTGATAGTATTTCAAAAGTAATGCTTTTAGTTTTTGGTTGGAGTCGTAAGTAAAGAAAACGCCGGTATTTGTTGCCGTGATAATTTCGGCAAAATCAGAATCCTTTGGACCGATTGCTATAATTGGTCTTTCGGAAACCATGTATTCAAAAAGTTTCCCGGGAATGATGCTTTTAGTTTCTTCGGAATTGATTTCTACTAGTAATAAAATTTGAGATTTTCTTTGATGCTCCACAGCTTCTTTGTGTGAAACGTATCCTAAATTCTGCAGATAATCATTCAATTGAAATTTAGCAATCGTATCTAAAACTTCCTGACTTGTGGCACCAATTAGTTTCAGTCGGAAATCGTTTTTGAAATCTGTATTTTCCGAAATCAATTCCTGTAAAGCCTGCCAAAGTAGTATTGGATTTCTATCCGATAAAAAGGAACCAATGTGTGCGAGAGTGAACTTACCGTCAAGCGGATGCTTTTCAATTTTTTCTACATCATAACCGTTTGTAATGACTTCAATAGGTTTAGAAGTGATGGCCTGAAATTCGGTTTTGGTGGTTTTACTGGTTACAATAATTGTATCAGCAGAATTCAAAACTTCTTTCTCTAAAGCTTTGTGTTTTTTTTCTGCGTAAGCAGATAATTTCAGTGCTTTTTGGTAACCAATGGTTGTCCACGGATCACGGAAATCGGCAAACCATTTTATATTTAAATCCTTTTTTAACTGTAACCCGATAAGGTGCAAACTATGCGGCGGACCGGAAGTTACAATAGTATCGATATTGTTTTCCTTAATATATTTTTTCAGGTATTTTACCGAAGGATTTACCCAAAGACAACGCGCATCGGGAATAAAAAGATTACCACGAACCCAAAGTAAAGTTTTCTCTAAAAAGGATTGTTTCCTTTGATTTGGAATGATTCCCGAACTGATTTTTTGTGTTTTGTTTTTCGAAAAAACCGAAGCGAAACCATAAGGTTCAAAGATTTTATTTTTCAGGATAATTGCTTTCTCGGAAACTTCGCTTTCCAAACCATTATCTATAATTGGATATGTTGGATTTTTGGGAATGTAGACAATTGGCTGAATGTTGAACTCGGGCAAATACTTCACAAACTTTAACCAACGCTGTACTCCGGGCCCACCGGCTGGCGGCCAATAATAGGTGATGATTAAAAGTTTTTTTGGTTCTGACATTACGTCTTTTTTCGATTATCAAGATAAACGCCACCAATAATCACAATAAACATTAGAATAGAACTGAACAACGCAATCGTGCTTCCGGTTTTTACAACCTGCGGCTCAAACTTGAATTCGATAGTGTGTTTCCCTTTCGGGATTTGCATTCCGCGTAAAGTGTAATCAACTCTAAAAACAGCACTTTCATTTCCGTCAATTGTAGCTTTCCAACCATCTTTATAATAGATTTCTGAGAAGACTGCAAAACCATCATTTGTATTATTGGAAGTGTAGATTAAATGGTTTGGTTTGTATAAATCAATTTTGATTGAAGCTAAACTATCAGTTTTGAAAATGTTGGTTGATTTGAATACCATAGGGAATTCATTTATATCTATAGTTGCAACATCTTTGGTTTCAATTTTCCCAAATGTTTTAATGTTTTCATCAGCCGAATTTACTTCTTTCAATTCTTTGATAAACCAGGCATTTCCATTATGAAACGGATTTACAATCGGGATATCGCCTTTTTCGGTACCAACAATCAGGTATTTAATATTAAAAGCATTGATAACCGGAAGGCTTTTGGTAATTGAAAGTGTTTTTGGGTCGATGATGCTTCCTAAATCCGACATACTTTTTTCTAATTGATACTCGTAAACTTCCTTAAATCGTCTTGGCATAACGGCGCTATAACCACCGATAGATTTATGGAAATAAGACGAACGCGGACTGTAAATTCCACCAGCAACTTCGTACACTCTATAGTTTGTTGTATCCTGAAGAATCAAAGAATCAGCTTGTGTTGGTTGGTATGGAATAGCAACTTCCTGTGCGCTTCTGAATTGCTGTCCATCGTTACTTAAATAATTTTTATCTACAAAGAATAAATCGCCAACCATAAATACGCCAACCAAAATCACGGCTGTATTGGCTGCCAATTTATTTTTGATATATAAATAAAGTGCGCCAAACGTAATGGCAATTAAAAATCCGGAACGCAATAAATCGGCTGAATATAAATCTCGTCTGTCGTCTTTAAGTGCCTCTATAAATTGTGGGCCGAATGATTTGTCAGGATGTTGCTTTAAAGCTTCAATTAACTGACTGTCGATTTCACCAACAAAGTGGAACATGCTTTTGCATAAAAACAGTAAGATGATAATCCCTAAAGTTGTAGCTCCGGTTTTCCATAAACTTTTCCAACGATTCGCTTCATCTGTAAAGAAAGATTGTAAACCCATAATAGCCAGAACAGGAATACATAATTCAAGTAAAACCTGAATAGAGGAAACTGCCCTGAACTTGTCATACATCGGAACATAATCAATAAAGAAATCTGTCAGGATTGATAAATTTTTCCCCCAGGAAAGTAATAAAGAGAATATAGCTCCGGCAAGGAAAGCGTATTTTATTTTGCGTTTATCATGGTATAATGCCAATACAAAAAGGAAGAAAACTACAGCGCCAATATAAGCCGGAGCAGCTACCTGTGGCTGGTCGCCCCAATAGGTCACAGCATAATTATCCGTAAGCTGATGTGCTTCTTCCGGTGAAGCGCCATAATTGAGCATAAAATTATAAACATGGGAATCTTCGGTTAGCTTTTCATTGTTTCCACCACCGAATAATCTTGGTGCAAACAAATTTAAACTTTCTACAATGCCATAGCTATATTCAGTGATATAGCTTCTATCCATGGCGATGTTAGCTTCTTTTTTAGTGCCATCTGTATTAAAAGTCAATTCGCTTTTTCCACGCGTACTAAAATCGGTATATTCTTTTGTTGCCATCAAACTTGTGGCATTGACACCAACTGCCAAAATTATGGCAACAGCAAATGTTCCGATGATTTTTGGCAATGATTTCAAATCCTTTTCCTGATAAAGCTGGTACACAAAAAAGAATCCCATCACTATCAAAAGCAGTAACAAATAGTATGTCATTTGAAAGTGATTGGCAGTAATTTCAAGCGCAACGGCAAGCATAGTTAGAATTCCGCCATGTAAATATTTCTTTCTGAAAACTAAAATAAAACCAGCAACTACAAGCGGCATATACCCAATAGCATGTGCTTTAGCATTGTGACCAACGCCAAGAATGACAATCAGATAAGTTGATAATCCAAAAGCTAATGCTCCGAAAAATGCTTTCAAAGGATCAATCTTAAAGACCAGCATTAAAGCATAAAATCCTAAAAAGTAAAGAAATAAATAATCCGCAGGACGAGGTAGAAAACGAATAGCATTATCCAGCATTCCAATGTAATCATTAGGATAATTAGCGCCCGATTGGTAGGTTGGCATTCCACCAAAAGAGGAATTTGTCCAATACGGTTCAGTATGATTTTCGGCTCTGAAATCAATTTGTTCTTTCGCCATACCGGTATATTTCGCAATATCGGACTGGTAGATTTTTTTGCCTTGAATGACGGGATAGAAGTAAACTAATGAGATAACGATAAAACCAATGATGGCTAATAGATGAGGATAGAGCTTTTGAAGTTGCTTCATTTAAATTTGGTTGATGGTTGTCGGTTGTCAGTGTCTGTTGTTTAAAACAGCGTCACGAAGTTATTCTATTTCTTCAAAATCAACATAATCACCAATGATTTTTTTCTCTTTTGGCTTTTCGGCAGTTTGATTTTCAGTAGTATTTTGGTTTTGATTTTGTTGCTGTTGCTGAAATTGCTGCGATGCTTTTTCAACTACTTTTTTGGCGATGACAGGCAGGAACAAACGCGCTAAAAATTTCACTACATAATAGAAAATGATAATGAATAAAATTGTGTCTATAATTCCCTGAAAGGATGCAGTTTCCATTGAACAAATAATTTTTGTCAAAAATACTAAATTCCACAATTTAAAATTGGCTTTGACTTCTTAAATAAATAATAAATTATAGTACTTTTGAAAGACCAAGTTGTAATGCTTAAATTCCAGAACGCATGATGAATATAAAAAGATTTCTTTCCATTAGTTTTTTGCTGATTTCGGCCACTCAATACGCACAATATACAGACATTATTAATTCTAACAGACCCGGAGAATCAATGTCGGCCTTTTCAGTTGGAAAAACAGTAATTCAGGCGGAAGCCGGTTTGTATGGTATTAAGGAAAATCACAATTTATTGCGTTATGAAGCGACTGGTTTTGGGACAGAATTGGATGTGCGATATGGTGCTTTTTTCGACCAATTTGAATTCACTTTAAACACGCAATACCAATATGACTGGTACAAAGCGCCATTGGTTGATGATACACGCGGTGGATTTAAGCAAATCACCATTGGAGCAAAATACTTGGTTTATGACCCATTTATCAAACAAGACAAACCAAATGTTTATAGTTGGAAAGCCAATCACAAGTTCAGCTTTAAACAATTTATTCCAGCTGTTGCGGTTTATGCAGGAGTTAATTTTAATTTCGGAAATAATCCGTATACGTTTCCTACCGATAGAACTGTAAGTCCAAAAGTGATGGTAATAACCCAGCACCATTTTGGCAGTAAATGGGTTTGGGTTAACAACATCATTGCTGATAAGTATATGACAGATTATCCTACTTTGGGAATTATATCTACCATGACAAGAGGATTTAATATGCGTTGGTCGGGATTTATCGAATTTCAAGGATATAAAAGTGACTATTATGCTGATACTGTCTTTAGGCTTGGTGCTGCTTATCTGGTTCGCGAAAACATTCAGTTGGATGCGTCCTTTAGTAAAAATGTGAAAGAAACGCCATCGTTACTTTTGGCAAATATTGGAATGGCTTGGCGTTTTGACAGCAATTATGAAACTAATTATAAAAGAATAAAAGGAGACAATAAGAAAGACAAGAAAGATAAAAAATCTAAAAAAGATAAAGGCAAAAAACGTAAAGACGAAGTAGAATTAGAAAAGACTAAATAATGATTACTATAGTTGAAGCCAATTCAAAAAGACTGCTCCGCGCGTTTGTTAATTTTCCGTTTGCCTTATATAAAAACCACCCCTATTGGGTGCCGCCGTTAATCAATGATGAGTTGGACACCTTTGATAAAACCAAAAATCCCGTATTTACATCTGCGGAAGCAAATTTTTATTTAGCCTATCAGGACGATAAAGTGGTGGGCCGGATTGCCGCTATCATTAATTGGGATGAGGTCAATGACCAACAAAAAAGGAAAGTGCGTTTTGGATGGTGGGATGTTATCGACGATATTGAAGTGACCAAGGCCTTATTGGGTAAAGTCTATGAATTAGGCAGAAAAAACAATTTGGAATACGTTGAAGGTCCTATGGGTTTTTCAAATCTGGATAAAGTGGGCGTACTTACCGAAGGCTTCGACGAAATAGGTTCAATGATTACCTGGTATAACTATCCATACTACGCAGCACATTTGGAACAATTGGGATATGTAAAAGAGAAAGAATACCTCGAAAATAAATTCCCTTTTTCAAATGTAAAAACCGAACTTTTTTTAAAAGCAAACGAATTAGTCAAAAAGCGCTACGAATTAAAACCCTTAAATTTCACTAATAATAAGGACATCATGCCTTATGTGGACAAGATGTTTGATTTGTTCAATGCCTCTTATGCGAGTTTGTCTTCTTTTGTTGCAATTACTGAGGTTCAAAAAGAATATTTCAAAAAAAAATACATCAGCTTTATCAATCCGGAATATATCAAATTTGTGATGGATAAAGACAATAATATGGTCGCCTTTAGTATTGTCATGCCTAGTTTTTCGGAAGCATTGCAAAAATCAAAAGGGAGATTGTTTCCTTTTGGATTTTATCATTTGCTTAAGGCGAAAAAAGAAAGTAAGGAAGTGCTTTTTTATTTGATAGGTATTGACCCTGAATATCAAAGCAAAGGGGTTACCGCTATTATCTTTAATGAATATTACAATACTTTTTCAGAAAAAGGAATTCAAAACTGCATCCGAACTCCCGAATTGGAAAATAACTACGCTATCCATAACATGTGGAAACATTTTGAGCCGGTTACTTTTAGAAGAAGAAGGACTTATAAAAAGGATATAAGGTAAAGATCAGAGGATAACCAACTTTTGAGCATTACCAAGGCTTCTAGCCCTCGAATGCTCTTTCGTCTCACTCAATTATCCTTCCGTAACACTCGATTGTACTCCGTTAATTGACTTAGCAAATCGTGCTTTAAGTAATGCGGATGGTATTAATGGTGCTGAAGGAGGAGTTAGTCTTTCAGCGATTAGTGGTGCTGTAGATGCAATCAATAATGTTTTCGACGAATGTAAAATATTCGTTGGTTGGGATGTGGCTACATGCCCTGCGCACCCTGCTGTTCCTACTAAAAACCAATCTGTATTAAGTGGTTTATCAATGATTGCTTATCCAAACCCATTTGCAGCCAACTTTAAAATTGATGTTAAAACAACCAATAATGAAGACTTGCAGCTGAAAGTTTACGATGCGCTAGGAAGATTGTTGCAAACTATTAATGTTAAAGTTACTAATGTTGAAACATTCGAGATAGTGATAATTACCCATCGGGAGTTTACAATGTGATTGTTATACAAGGAATGGAAGTAAAAAATCAACGAGTAATTAAGAGATAAAATAGTAATTAAATTTAAGAAAACCCTTTTCATACGGAAAGGTTTTTTTTTATTTTAAAAATATATGTGTTTGATTATGATGTGTAAATTTATATTATATAAGAATATACTGCATTTAAAATTAAAATCATGTATTTAATCGATTTTATTTTAATTTTAATCGACAAAATTAATAATATTGTTTGGTTGATTTTGCTTAAAACGTTCTTTCGAAATTATAGATTTAAACTTTACCGTAGAATAAATTTCAATGGTAGAATGATGAAATATTTTATTTAACGGTAAAATACTTATTAATGTTAATATAATGTAATTCAACGATTTTTTCTACACTTTATAGATAAATAGCTTATTTCGATGAATTTTCTTTGGTATGATATTTTCAGTTTTTATCTTAAAAATCTATGTTTATTTAATTTAAAAACTTAAAAAAACCATTTATTATTAAAAAAAATGTTAAAAAAATATATTAAATTAAAAATATTTATATTGTTAATAATTATTGATAAATTATTTTTAGTAAAAAACCTACTTTTTTAAAATGTTAAAATTTGTCAATCTTTTGATTCAAAAGCATTTGAAAGCTAAAAATTGTTATCATTGCAAAACCAAATCGAAAAATGGAAAAAATTATACAAACATATTTTTATTTAGTTGAAATGATAAATGTAACTATTGATTGTTACATTTCATTAAAACTAAAACTACCAAATATTGGACGCTTAAACACGAAAAGTAGTTTCTCTCTGTTTCTCGTAATATTATGTAGCTCATTTATTTTTGGACAAGTTCCAAGTATTTCTTATACTGGAGTGCAAAGCACCTACAATACAAACAGCGCAATATCTCCATTAACGCCAAATAATACCGGTGGATTACCAATTGTTAGAACTATTGTTTCTACAATTGCCGGTAACGGAACTTCGGGTTATATGGATGGTAGTGCAATTTCACCTAAATTTAACAGTCCGACGGGAATTGCTATAGCACCTTCCGGAAATATCTATATTGCTGATAGCCAAAACCATTGTATCCGAAAAATAACTACTTCCGGTTATGTCACTACTTTTGCGGGTACTGGAATAGTAGGATTTTTTAATGGTGCAGCTAATGTCGCTCAATTTAATACGCCGTATTCGATAGCGGTCGACGCTTCAGAAAATGTATATATCACAGAATTAAATTCCTATGCTGTTAGAAAGATTACTCCAGCGGGTTTGGTATCAACTTTAGCCGGCAGAGAAAACACCGCTGGTTTTATGGATGGGCAAGGTGCAAATGCACTATTTGTAGCTCCTAAAGGATTAGCAGTTGACAGTTCAGGAAATATTTATGTAGCTGATTCGAGCGGCAACAGAATTAGAAAAATAACTAGTGCCGGTTTAGTTACTACATTTGCAGGAGATGGAACCGCAGGATATCTTGATGGTCAGGGAACAGCCGCAAAATTTAATAACCCAATTGGTGTTACTGTCACAAGTTCAGGTACTCTTTATATAACCGATACTTCTAATAATCGAATCCGTGCAATATCTAATACAGGTTTGGTAACAACTTTTGCAGGCAACGGATCACCGGGGATGTTAAACGGACAGGGAACTGCAGCCCAATTTAATACTCCTCGTGCAATAACATCAGATGTTTCTGGAAATCTTTATGTTGTAGATTATACCAACAACTGCATTCGAAAAATAACAAATACAGGTTCAGTAACTACGTTATCAGGAACTGGCGCTTATGGTGCCGTAAACGGTGCAGGTTCAGTGGCTACTTTCAAATATCCGGAAGGACTTGGAGTAGATTCTTCCGGGAATGTTTTTGTAACTGACGGGACTAATAACTGTATCCGAAAAATAACAAGTGTCGGAGATACTTCTACTTATGCGGGTTCAGCGACTCGTGGAGTAGATAATGGTCAAAACGGTACAATGGCAATGTTTAACAGCCCAGTTGCTGTTGCAGTAGCGTCAGGTGGAATAACATTTGTTATTGATGATTTCAATTCATGTATACGAAAAGTAACTTCTAATGGAATCGTTTCTACCTTTGTAGGTAATTCAGGCACCGGTTATGCCGATGGTCAGGGAACAGCCGCATACTTTAATAATCCAAAAGGGATGGTTGTTGATGCAGTTGGAAATATATATGTTGCCGATACATTCAACAACCGTATTCGTAAAGTTACAAGCACAGGAGTTGTGACCACAATTGCCGGCGATGGAACTGCGGGTTATCTTGATGGACAAGGTACAGCTGCAAAATTTAATAATCCGTATGGTTTAACAATTGATACTTTCGGAAATATTTATGTTGCCGATACAAAAAACAACCGTATAAGAAAAATTAGTAGCAGCGGTACAGTAACCACTGTAGCAGGATATATTCTATCCGGTTATGCGGATGGAGCATCAACGTTAGCAAGATTCAAGAATCCGCAGGGAATAACTATTGATAATGCCACCGGAATTTTATACATTGCAGATACTACAAACAACAGAATTCGTAAAATTGCCACAGACGGGACAGTAAGTACATTTGCAGGTAGTTTTGCTGGATATCAGGATGAACAGGGAACGGCAGCTTATTTTAATAACCCAATTGGAATTGCCATCGATGCTGCAGGTAATTTCTACATAGGAGATTACTATAATTCTGTTATTAGAAAAATTACAAATGCAGGATTAGTAAGCACTTATGCGGGAAGTGGTTTAAGCGAATACAATGACGGAATTGGGAATGTTGCTTCATTCTATTTTCCGGTAGGTGTAACCACTGATGCTTCCGGAAGTGTTTACGTTGCGGATTCATATACCCAACGAATTCGTAAAATTACCTCTGTAGAACCTTATACAATTTCACCAGTTTTGCCAATGGGGATGAGTTTTAATTTCTCAACGGGTGTAATATCGGGTACTCCAACAGAAGTGAGAACCACTACAACATACACAATTGGGGCTTCTAATTATAGTGGTACTGGAACAACAACAATTGCTTTTGCAACTGGCACTGGTACTTCTGCCCCTGCTGCCCCAACGGCATCAAATCAAACTTTTTGTAATTCGGCTACCGTGGCTAATTTAGTTGCAACGGGAACTGCTTTAAAGTGGTATTCTGTTGCTACAGGTGGAACTGCTTTGACATCGACTACAGCTTTATCTACAGGTAATTATTATGTATCACAAACGGTAAATTCCATTGAGAGTGCGAGAACTACTGTTGCAGTAACTGTAAATGTAACAGTTGCACCAACGGCATCAAATCAGGTATTTTGT
>NZ_JANXTI010000069.1 GCF_025352425.1 Flavobacterium sp. | reverse complement strand
TCTTCTTTGGCTTTAATAGCAATAGAAAGTGCGCCTTTTATTGGTTGCAAACCGCCATCGAGCGACAATTCTCCCATAATTAAATATTGGTCAACTTCATCGGCTTTTATTTGACCTGAAGCGGCAAGAATTCCGATGGCTAAAGTCAAATCATAGGCAGAACCTTCTTTGCGCAAATCGGCTGGCGCCATGTTTATTGTGATTTTCTTTCCCGGTAAATTGTAACCATTATTTTTCAAAGCGGCTGCAATTCGGTAACTGCTTTCTTTAATGGCGTTGTCTGGCAGGCCCACCAAATGATAACCAACACCTTTATCTATATTTACTTCTACAGTGATTGTTGTGGCTTCCACTCCAAAAACGGCACTTCCAAAAACTTTTACTAGCATTTACTCTATTTTTAAAAATAAAAATAGAATAAAGCTGTAAATAATAAGTAGGCAAAAAGTGTACATTTTAAACTAAATGTAAAATAAAATAAACTTTTTGTAAAGTTTATTTGTCTATTAGTAAAATATATTTTACTTTTAACATAAATTTAAAACGACAATATGAAAACACACTTTTTATTTCCGAACAAATTCAAGAAATTAGGATGGCTATTATTTGTTCCTTCGTTTATTGCTTCGCTGATTATTTCTATTGCAAATCTCAATATTGAAAAGTGTTGGGTTGTGAAAGTTTTTGCTTTTACCGAAACGGGCATTATGAGTCCAAATAATTATTTTTCTGTGATTGAGAATAGCATTGCTGATGAAGTATTGCTGTATAGTTTAATCATTGGGGGTATTTTGGTAGGCTTTTCCAAATTAAAAATTGAAGATGAATTCACTTCCAAAATAAGATACGAAAGTTTGGTTTGGGCAACCTATTTAAACTATGGATTGATTTTATTCTTTACGATATTTGTTTACGGGTTTTCATATCTTAACGTGTTGTTTTTTAATACATTTACATTGCTGCTTTTCTTTATCATACGCTTTCATTATTTGATTTACAAACTCAATAAAACTTCGAACGATGACGAATAATCTAAAAGTTTTGAGAGCTATTAAAAATATTTCTCAAGAAGAATTAGCTAAACAAATCAGCGTCAGTCGACAAACCATAAACGCAATGGAAAAAGGAAAATATGTTCCGTCAACGGTTCTTGCTTTAAAGTTGGCTAGGTATTTTGATAAATCTGTTGAGGAAATCTTTAACTTGGAAACTAAAGACTAGAATTAACAAACATTAAGCAAAAAAATAATTCTAATAATTGTTTATTTATATTTTTGCTTAGTTAAAAAGTACAATCAATGATAGAAGCAAAACTACCTCTCAATGAGGCACGTCGTTTAAGAATATTGGAGGAATACCAAATTTTAGACACCGAACAAGAAAATGATTATGATGATATTACACAATTAGCTTCGGAAATATGCGACACTCCAATTTCATTAATTTCATTAGTAGACAATAGCAGGCAATGGTTTAAATCAGCCCATGGTTTATCGGTACGGGAAACTCCAAGAACTATGTCATTTTGTGCACATGCCATTCATAACGATGCAATTTTTGTAGTAGAAGATGCTCGAATCGATGAACGATTTCATGACTCGCCTCTTGTAACCAGTGACCCAAATATAGTTTTCTATGCAGGAATCCCGCTAATTGACAAACAAGGTTATGCATTAGGAACCTTATGCGTGATTGATAACAAAACCAAAAGACTCAATTTGTTTCAGGAAAAAGCCTTGAAAATACTTGCCCATCAGGTTTTAAATCTTATTGAATTTAAAAAAGCAAATTATAAATTAATCGTAAAAAACAATCTTCTAAAAGAAAGTTATCACGAATTAGAAAGTTTTGCCAATATTGTTTCGTATGATTTAAAATCACCCTTGAACAATATTTTAGGCCTCGCAGATTTGTTAAAGGGTGAACAATGTCAAATAAAAAATCGTGAGGCTAAACTTTATGTTAACTTAATAACAGAATCATCCGAAAAACTCAAAGATTATATTGATGCTACACTGCGTATATATAAAAGTGGTACATTAATTTCGGACGAAAAGGAATTTTTCCATTTAAATACCGTTTTGAAACGCTGTAACCAATTGTTGAACCCTCAAAATGAATATGAAATTAACCTTCCGAATAACATTGAAATTTTTAACTATAAAGGAATTTTTGATCAAATCTTCTTAAATCTGTTAAGCAACGCTATAAAATATAATGACAAGCCAAAAGTAGTCATTGACATGACTGTTTTAACTGAAGATAATTATTACACAATTCTTGTAAAAGACAACGGTATAGGCATTGAGGAAGACCAATTGGAAAATATTTTTGGCATGTTTGTTATTTTGGATAAATTAGATAGGTTTAACAATAAAGGAACAGGTATAGGCCTTTCGACTGTTAAAAGCCTCATTGAACGTGCTGATGGAAAAATTACTGTGGAGTCAAAAGTGGGTCACGGAACAGCATTTATCTTAAGATTTAAGGCTTAAACTACTGCAAATTATCACTCATTAATTCGCTCTTGTTTTTGGCATACTCAAAGCCTTGTTGCCACCATTGCTTCATTTTTCTTTTATCAAAAATTAAGGCATTATTGGTTAATGTGGTTGGTGTATAATATAAATTTAGTTTTACATTTTTGTTGTTTGCGGCCAATTTTCCAATGGTAATATCGTGCTTCTCCACCTGATTTAAAAGTATTTGAAATAAATCAATCATCAATGAAAAAGGATTTTTACCAATACTTTTGGGAGAAATCTGCACCTCAGTTTCCAATATCACCACATCAATTTCTGTCGCACCACGATTAATAGCTTCCCGAATTGGAACCAAACTTGAAAATCCGCCATCGCCATATTCGTAATTATCCTTTTTCGCCAGACTCATAAACGGAATATAATTACAGGAAATCCAAATCCAATCGCAAAATTCATTGTACTCAAAATCCTTAATCGACTTATATTCTACTTCGTTTTTAGACAAATTGGTAACTGTAACGACGATATCGCAATTAGAGGCTTTTAATTGGGTAAATTCTTTTAAAGTGAAACTCCGTTTAATATATCTTCTCAGTTTATAGCTTTCGCCGAAAGTCCGTTTCCTTTTTAAAAATTGCAACAGCACATTAAAATGATTTATGGAAACCACATCAACGTCGCCCCTTTTTTTTACTACAAAAGGGTTGATATCGAAAATTTTACTCATATCAACATTGGTATAAATGCGATGAATTTTGTCCACTTCCCCTAAAGCCAAATGCGGAATCAGCAAACTTCCTGTTGAACTTCCGATAAGGATATCATATTTACAGAATTTTTCCTGAAGCAAATACTGCGCAACACCTCCGCCAAAAGCGCCTTTACTGCCGCCACCGGAAATTACTAATGCTCTCATTTCTTTTCATCTAATAATCTTTGTAATTGGGCTTTTTCCTTTTCGTTAAGTTGAGGAATTAATGACTGAAACGAACTCCTATAATCATCTTGCAACAATAATTGTCTAATATATTCTCTCGAAAACTTACTGAACTGCCATTTAAAGTGTGTCGTTCCTTTTACTATGTTTTTCAAAACTTCAATATCGATTGGTTGGTTTGACTGTAAAGCTACACTAATTGCGCTCTGCCGTATAGAACTTTCATATTTAGGTGAAGTGTAATCAACCAATTCTTCGAAGTATTTTTCTTTTTGCTTTTCATCAAAATCTTTTGCTTTTTGAGTTAAAAGTAAAAATGTAGTTCGTAATCCCAAATCATTATTTCCCATCCAATTCTTTGCTTTTTCCAAATAGTTAAGTTCGTTATCTGGAAAACTATTACATAATCTTATCAACGCAATCTCTTTAGTATCATAAGAAGCATCATCTAACAAGGTTTCATAATCTGCCTTAAATTCTAACGGAATTTCATCGGTAAACTCAGCGACAGACTGACGCACTTTGACATCATTGGTCTGTAATGCCAAAAGCAGTAATTCTTTTTTATCTTCAAACGAAAGGTCTTTTATCTGATACAAAATTTCTGTTTTTACAGGATAAAAAACATTGGATTGCAGCAATTCCTTAAATCTTTCCTTATTTTCAGCAAATGGTTTTAAACGCATTTTTTGGGTTTCAAAAAGTGTTTGTATGAATTTATTTTTTTTCAGTAAGGTGTTGGCTTCATCACTTTGGAAATGATAATCTTCTAACCATACTTTTTTAAATCTTGCCGTATCAAAATCAGATACTTTTCTGATTTCCGTCAAGAAATCATCGGTTTCTGCATTTTTATATTGGTACTTTTTCAAATAATTGCCCACGGCTTTCTGAAACAACTTTGGCCCAATTGTTTCCCTTATTAAGTGCAATGCCCATGCGCCTTTTTGATAAAATGAAAAGGAACTTGCTTTCTCATTCATCACCGGAATAGTATCTGTTTTTGCAGCATTTCGCAGTTGCAAAGAACTTCTGTATAATTGATGGTAGAAATAGTCATCGCCAAAAATCTGTCGCTCCGCAAGCAAAGCATAATAGGTTGCAAAACCTTCCTGAAGCCAATGATGTTTTCCCGATTTTGCAGTTACCAAATCGCCGAACCATTGATGAGCCAACTCATGCGCATTGACATTGACATAATTTCTATCATTAAAACCAATATCATCCACAACAAAATCTTGTGCGAAAATAGTTGCTGATGTATTCTCCATTCCGGCATAAAGGAAATCTTCCACCGGAATTTGCTTGTAGATTTTCCATGGATACCTCACTCCTATTTCTTTCTCCAAATAATCAAAGATTTGTTTTGAATAACGATAAGTAGCTTCAAATTTGGCTGTGTCTTTGGCCTGAATAAACAACTGTAGCGGAATTCCCGATTTAGAAGCGATAACCTTATGCCTGAAATCGCCAATCGCCACAGCCAACAAATAGGAACTCATTGGTTTTTGCATTTGATATTCCCAAATCATTTCATTTCTATTTGGAAACTCATTCAACAGCACACCATTTGATAAAACCTGATATTTTTTATCAAAACTAATATTCAGATTAAAAATTACTTTCTCATTCACATCGTCAAAACTGGGAAACCAATGGCTGGTATATTTCCCTTGACCTTGTGTCCAAACCTGCTGATTGCTTATGCTATTGCTGCTGAAATCCCCATTAAAGTACATTGTTTGTTTTGGAGTGGCTTCGTAACTAAAAGAAACGCTGTTATTCCCTGTTTTAAAACCTTCAAAAAAATTTATTGTTTTTCCGGTATTGGCAAATTTTACAGTTTTATTGTTGATTTTAACATTGGTTACAACCATCTTTTGTGCATCAATTTTGATGGTATCAATAGCTTGCTTCACTTCAAAAACATAACGAACCGAACCCGCAACCTTTTTCTCGATGGGGTTGATGGAAATATTCCCAAAAGCTGTTTTAAAATCTACTTTTGGGGTTTGTTGTGCAAAAGTGAAAACGGTAAAAAGAAGAAATAGTAAATGTCGCATTGAAATACAATATCTGATACGAATATAATCATTTTCAAATTGGCTCCTTTTCAAATTTTCAAATTAAAAAACTATCTTCGCTATACCAATTTCAGCTAATGTCAAACGCGCTTCTTCAAACTCCTATCGAATACCTCAAAGGCGTTGGTCCTCAACGTGGCGAGTTGCTGCGTAAGGAATTAGGCATTCATCGCTATGAGGATTTAGTCAATTTTTTTCCGAATCGATATATCGACAGGACACGTTATTACAAAATCAATGAACTCCAAAAAAATGACAGTGAAGTTCAAATCATTGGCAAAATAATCAATATCAAAACGGTTGAGTTTGGTAAAGCCAAAAAACGATTGGTTGCCACTTTCGTGGATGAAAGCGGCCAAATTGAACTTACCTGGTTTCAAGGCCATAAATGGATTCGCGACAGTTTAAAACTGAATGTTCCGTATGTCATTTTTGGAAAAGTTGCGTCGTTTGGAAACACCTTCAATATGGCGCATCCCGAAATGGAATTGCATACAGAACAAGAGCAAAGCCTGCGTTCCGCCATGCAACCCGTTTATCCATCAACAGAAATCTTGACAAATCGAGGCATTTCAAACAGAGTCGTCAATAAAATGATGCAGCAATTGTTCTTTGAGACGCAAGCCAAGTTTGCAGAAACCCTGCCCATTTATCTTTTGGACGAATTAAAATTAATTCCGAAAAACGCTGCGTTATTTAACATTCATTTTCCAAAAAGTCAGGAACTGTTGTCCAAAGCCCAATTCCGATTAAAGTTTGAAGAATTGTTTTTTATCCAACTGCAACTGATTACCAAAAACCTGGTTCGAAAACATAAAATAAAAGGGCATGCTTTTACCGTGGTTGGTGAAAATTTCAATAATTTCTTCCAGAATCATTTACCATTCGAACTGACGAATGCGCAAAAAAAAGTACTTAAAGAAATTAGAAACGATATGGGTACCAATGCCCAAATGAACCGACTTTTACAAGGCGATGTTGGTTCCGGAAAAACAATTGTAGCTTTAATGGCAATGCTGATTGCTTTAGATAATGGCTTTCAAAGTTGCCTGATGGCACCAACAGAAATCCTGGCAAACCAACATTATTATGGTTTAACAGAATTGGCTAAACACTTAAATATCAATATAAAAATACTTACTGGCTCAACCAAAACTGCCGATAGAAAAATCATCCATGAAGAATTGGAAAATGGAAGTCTGCACATTATTATTGGTACGCATGCATTACTCGAAGACAAAGTGAAATTCAATAATTTAGGGTTGGCAATTATTGACGAGCAACATCGTTTTGGTGTGGAGTAGCGGTCATGACCAAAACATGTGGTGGAATATCATTTTTTTGCCATAGTTTTGAACGCTGCTCCACACCAAAACGATGTTGCTCGT
>NZ_JANXTI010000088.1 GCF_025352425.1 Flavobacterium sp. | reverse complement strand
AAATGTATGTGGATTATGCTGGAAAAACACTCTCCATTATTGATAAAGACACGGGTGAAATCAAAGACATCCAATTTTTTGTTGCCATATTAGGGGCTAGTCAATACACTTATGCAGAGGCTTCTATGAGCCAACAAAAGGAAGATTTTGTTACATCTGTAGAGAATGCAATGCGTTTTTTTGAAGGTACTCCTGCGGCAATTGTTCCAGATAATTTAAAATCTGCGGTAATAAAAAGTAGTCGTTTTGAGCCTACTATCAACGAAACCCTTGCGGATTTAGCAGAACATTACCAAACCACCATACTGCCGACCAGAGCCTATAAACCAAGAGATAAGTCATTAGTCGAAGGTGCTGTAAAGATATTATACAGAAGGATTTATGTGAATCTAAAAGAGACTAAATTTTTTAGTCTGGAGGAATTAAACCAACAAATATGGGATTTACTCGACTCCCATAACAATAGAAAACTCACAGGGCGACCCTACTCTCGTTTTGAGTTGTTTTTAGAAGATGAAAAAGAAAAACTTCGTCCGCTGCCTCAAGAACGCTTTGAAATTAAATACCAATCCTTTGCAAGTGTGATGCAAAATGGACACGTTCAATTAAGCCAAGACAAAAACTACTACAGTGTTCCGTATCAATATGTGAAGAAGAAAGCCAAACTATTGTATACAAAATCAACCGTTGAAATATACTATAAATATAATCGAATAGCCATTCATCCAAGGAATTACAAACCCTACGTCTATACTACAACCCCAGAGCATTTAGCAAGTACCCATCAATTTGTAGCAGAGTGGAGTGCCTCTCGGTTTATTGATTGGGCAAGCAACATCGATGCTTCAGTGGGAGACTATATTATCCAAATAATTGAAAGTAGAAATCACCCAGAACAAGCCTATAAAAGTTGTTTAGGGATACTAACCTTTGAAAAAAAAGTAGGTAGGGAACGATTAATAAATGCTTGCAAGAGAGCACTCGATTTTAAAATTTACAGCTTTAAAACCATACAGAACATTTTAGAAAACAATTTGGACAGTGTTGATTTTGAACAAGAGCAAGAGCAAGAACTCCCGAGTCACGGTAACATAAGGGGGAAACACTATTTTAACTAATCTAAATTTAATAAACATGAATGAATCCACAGTAACAAAAATGAAACAAATGAAGCTTTATGGTATGCATAATGCTTTTAAAACCGCTATTGAAAGCGGAAAAACAGACCATTACACACTCGATCAGTTTGTATCGATGATTATTGATTCAGAATGGGACGAGAGACACAATAGGCGTATTGAACGCGGTATCAAAAACGCTCGATTCCACTACAAATCAAACATTGAAAGCATCAATTTTGACCAGTCCCGTAATCTGGAGCGAAACCAAGTTCTGCGTCTTGCAGAATGTGAATTTGTAGAAAAAAACGAAAACATTTTAATCACCGGAAGCACTGGCGTAGGCAAAAGTTACTTAGGTACCGCATTGGGTTATCAAGCCTGTATACAAGGATTTAAAGTAAGTTATTTTAATACTTCGAAGTTGTTTGCTAAATTAAAAATGGCAAAAGCAGATGGTTCTTATTTGCGAGAACTTGCCAAAATAGAACGACAAGATGTTATCATACTCGACGATTTTGGGCTTCAAGCATTGGATAGTCATAACAGAATTACACTTTTAGAAATCATTGAAGACCGACATAATAACGGTTCAATTATCGTTACCTCACAAATCCCAGTACAAGGATGGTACGATATAATTGGAGAGAAAACCATAGCTGACGCAATTTTGGACAGGCTAATACATCAATCTCACAGAATCGAATTATTAGGAGAGTCTATGAGAAAGAAAAGAGGGATAAACAAGGGGTAATATTTTAACTATATTTGAGTACTAATTAACAAATGAAAAAAAGTAGTTTTAAATGAAAAATGGAGGTGGTCATTTTGCTCCGGAATTAGGTGGTCATTTTGAATTGGAATCAGGTGGTCACTTTAAATTGGAATTGGGTGGTCAATATGACTGGAATTTGCAGTTTATAATTCCAACAGTATCACCAGTATATTTTGTCTTAAGACAAGGTTTATAAGTTATTTTCATATATTGCTATTATATTATAATTCAATCAAATACAAATATAGAGTAAAACAAGTGTAAAACAATATGTTTTGACATTCAATTTTAGTAATTATTAAATACTTGATTATCAATAATATAATTATTAATATTTTGATATGTGTAGAACTGGAGGTACCACAAACAAACCCATCACTGAAAAGTTGATGGGTTTTTTATTATTTTTACAAAATGCATATTGTTTATATATTATATTCTGAAAACGTCAAAAAATATTATGTTGGTGAAACGGACAATATAGAATTGAGATTGTCAAAACATAACAATCATTTTTATCAAGATTCTTTCACCAAGATATCAGCGGATTGGGAAGTTGTTTTATCGTTTAATTGCGTTTCAAGAGAACAGGCAAATTAGATTGGAAAAATTTATAAAGAAGATGAAAAGTAAAGTTTTTATTCAAATGGCCATTACAAACCCATCAATTTTGAAAGATATTATTTCAAAAAATGGTTTTTAATCCATGTGTCCCTGGTTCCCCTGAAGCTTCGGGGCTGGAGGTACCACAAACAAACCCATCACAGAAAAGTTGATGGGTTTTTTGTTATTTTTATTTGAGCTGTTTTATACCGGGTTTGAGCCATAAAAATGATTATTTCCTTATTTCCATTGGGCTGAAGACCACTTTGTAACTGCACCTGCTCACTTTGTTATTATAATTCCTCACATTATTAATTTCCATTATTTACAATGGTTTAAGAATGCAAAATTGTATTTAATACAAAAAAGTGCTGTTAATTGTATTTTTTTCACTAAAATTGACAGTTTTTAAACGAAAACCAAACTCATCAATATCAATCTAAAACAATAAATATGAGCAAAACTGCTGTACAAACAGGGCATCCAAAAGGATTGTACTTCTTATTTTTCACCGAAATGTGGGAAAGATTTAGTTACTATGGAATGAGAGCAATCTTTATCCTCTTTATGACTAAAATATTATTAATGAAAGATGCAGATGCGTCTCAAATTTATGGAAGCTACACAGGATTAGTTTATTTAACGCCACTTTTGGGAGGGTATCTTTGTGATAAATTCCTTGGAAACAGAAGAAGTATCATTATTGGTGGAGTTATGATGGCGCTAGGTCAATTTTGCATGTTTTTAAGTGCATCAGCTGGTGCTCATGGTGGGGTTTCTATTATGTGGTTGGGATTAACCGTAATTATTATTGGTAATGGCTTCTTTAAACCGAATATTTCAACGATGGTTGGTCAACTTTATCCAGCCAATGATAGAAGAATAGATAGTGCTTTTACCATTTTCTATATGGGAATTAACCTTGGAGCTTTCTTTTCACCATTAGTATGTGGTTCAATGGATTTCAAATGGGGATTCTTGGCAGCTTGTATAGGTATGTTGATTGGACTAGCAGTCTTTATACTATATCAAAAAAAATATTTAATTTCTGAAGAAGGAAAAGAAATAGGGCTTCCGGTGAAAAAACTAGATGTGAAAAGTATCGCTACAATTATCGGTTCAATAGCTATTATTTTCTTCATGTTGAATTTTAAACAAATGTTTAACAGTGATGTTGATATTATCAGCTACTTTATTTATGGTGCAATGATTTTAATGCCAATCTTGATTCTAACGGATAAGAGTTTAAAATCATTTGAATTAAAAAGAATCGTTGTAATCCTAATTTTGGTGTTTTTCGTTATCTTTTTTTGGGGCGCATTTGAACAAGCTGGAGCCTCATTAACCTTATTTGCAGATAGACAAACCGAGAGAACACTTTTTGGCTGGGAAATGCCGGCTTCTTATTTCCAGTCTGTAAATCCATTAGCGGTAATTGCATTAGCACCAATATTTACAATAATTTGGGGCTTTTTATACATTAGAAAATTAGAGCCTTCATCGCCAAAGAAAATGGCAATAGGTCTTGCTTTGGTCGCATTAGGATATGTTGTTATTGCTATTGCAGTAAAGGGATTAGGTATTGAGGATAAAGTTTCAATGTGGTGGCTGATTGCTTTATATGTTATTCATACTATGGGAGAGTTATGTTTATCACCAATAGGTTTGTCAATGGTTTCAAAATTAGCACCTCTTCGCTTATCATCACTTTTGATGGGGACTTGGTTCTTAGGAAACGCTGCAGCCAATAAATTTGCCGGTACATTGAGTGCCCTGATTCCACCAACTGCTGGCGCTGAAGCTACTACCGAACCAACTGTTTATCCATCAATTGTTGGTTTTCAAATTACTAATTTATATGAATTCTTCATGGTGTTCATTATTATGACTGGTACGGCTTCATTAATTTTGTTTGTGTTAAGTTCATGGTTACAAAAAATGATGGACACTGACCATGTTGAAGGAGTTGATTTATCTGTCGAAAATAGATAATTACATATTATAAAATATTTTTATATCTTTCAAACCTCCAAGGCTCCTTGGAGGTTTTTTAATTTAAATTTTTATGGAAAAAGAAATCACTTTAGAACAGATCCAAAACTTCGAAGGAAAATATCCAAAACAATTATGGTATTTATTTACCGTAGAAATGTGGGAGCGCTTTTGCTTCTATGGAATGCGTGGCGTTTTAACTATTTTTATGGCAGATAAGTTGCTTGGATTGGCATTGTCTGATAAAGATGCGAATCTTAAATATGGGGCCATTCAGGCATTTGTATATGCCTTTACTTTTTTGGGTGGAATCTTCGCAGACAAAATATTGGGTTTTAAAAAATCGTTGCTTTTTGGAGGTGTTGTAATGATAGTTGGAAATTTGATGATTGCCTTTTCTCCGCAGCATTTTTTTTATCTGGGAATAACATTATCTATTATCGGAACAGGATTTTTTAAACCAAATATTTCTTCTATGGTAGGAGAACTTTATAAAGAAGGTGACCCAAGAAGAGATGCTGGTTTTGGATTATTTTATTCCGGAATTAATATTGGGGCATTATTGGGCGGAGCTGTTTGTGTTTACTTAGGTACAAGTAAAGATTATGGATGGAGCTATGCCTTTTTATCTGCGGCTATTGTTATGTTTATTGGGTTAGTAACATTTGTGTTTACCAAAAAGTCATTAGGCCCTATTGGTGATTCTCCTCTTTTACATATTGCTAAAACAAAAAGAACGGCTAAGGAAATTGTGGTTTACATAGGAGCTTTACTGAGTATACCGCTTATTTTTATCATGATTAAAAACACCGATTATACAGATTATTTTATGTATACCATCGGACCTTTGGCAATTCTTTATTTTCTTTATGAAACCTATATTGAGAAAGACGCCAAAGCGCAACGAAAACTAATCGCTGCTTTTGTATTCATATTGTTTTCAGTTATATTCTGGGCCTTCTTTGAACAAAGTGGAGGCTCATTGGCATTATTTGCTAAAGATAATTTACATCACGACCTGTTAGGTTTTGAATCTAATCCGAACATTATAAATAACACAGCTAATTCTTTATTTGTTATCATTTTCAGTCCAATTCTCGGATTGGTTTGGTTGGCTATGGCAAAAAAGAAAGTAGAGCCTAATACAGTTATCAAATTTGGATTAGGATTTTTATTTTTAGCATTGGCGTTTTATGTGTTTTATTACACAAAATTTTATGCAGATATAAAAGGACTGACTTCATTAAACATATTTACGCTTGCTTACTTTGTTATCACTTTTGGAGAGTTGTGTTTGTCTCCAATCGGGTTATCAATTATGACTAAATTATCTCCAAAAAGATTGTCCGGGATGATGATGGGAATGTGGTTTTTGGCAAGTGCTTATGGTCAGTATGCGGCTGGTTTATTAGGAGCGGGAATGTCGTCACCAGATGAAAATGCTTCACTAACTACAAAATTAGAAGGGTATACTCACGGATATTATCAACTTGCCATTTATGCACTAATTGCAGGAATTGTTTTAATTGCAATCTCTCCATTCGTTAAAAAATTAATGCAGGAAGTAAAATAATTTTATGAGTCAAAATTCAACAGATCAGTTTTTTAAAAGCACCGTTTTAGGCCATCCTTCCGGCTTGTTTGTTTTGTTCTTTACCGAAATGTGGGAACGGTTTTCATTTTATGGAATGCGTTCCTTGTTAATACTTTTTTTAACATCATCATTAACAGATGGAGGTTGGACCTGGACAAGGGAAAATGCTTCTGCCTTATTTGGATCGTATGTTGGACTGGTTTATTTATCAACAATGCTTGGTGGATACTTTGCTGATAAGGTTATTGGTTTCCGCTGGGCGGTTATGGTTGGCGCATTTTTAATGACTCTGGGTCATGCCGCGATGGCAGTTGAAACGCATTTTTCAATTTATTTAGGGTTGTTATTACTGGTTTTTGGCAATGGATTTTTCAAGCCAAACATGGTATCCATAATCTCTGAAATGTATAAAGACAGACAAGAGAAAAAAGATGGTGCGTATACGTTATTCTATATGGGCGTTAACGCCGGAGCCTTTTTCGGAATATTATTATGTGGTTATTTAGGCGAAAAAGTAGGCTGGGGCTATGGTTTTGGCTTGGCGGGAATTTTTATGTTTTTTGGAATGATTCAATTCTGGTTATCTCAAAGTATTTTTGGTGACATCGGATTAAAACCTAATAAGGAGAGTAAAGCCAAAAAGGAAACTCTGGATGATGACAAAAGAAATCCGTTTACAAGCTGGCAGTTAATAGTCATTGCCATTTCCGTTATGTTGGGACTGCTCTGGATAATAAATGCACCTATTTCAAAAATATCCGAAGGGAAAATAGATGTATTCGGCTTTTTGGGAAGTAACGGAAACGCGACCGCTATTTTGACTGCTTTAGTGTTGTTTATTATTTTACTAATTTACCGCCTTACGCAATATTCTAAAATCACCCGTGAAAAATTAATGGCAGTTACCTTTTTTGCCTTTCTGGCTATTTTCTTTTGGGCGATATTTGAACAATCGCCAAACAGTTTAACCATTTTCGCAAAGGATTATACAGATAGGGTTTTAGAAGGGAACTGGAGTACTATTTATCTGGTTGCTAATTCTCTGATGACTGTTTTGCCTTTAGCAATTATTACGTGGTTAATGCTCAAGATGTTTAGGCAAACGTTCAAAACCTATGCTGTCGCGAATGTCATTTTAAGCTTAAGTTTTGTTATTATTTGGAGCATTGCAATTTGGATGCTGGTCAAAGATTATTACACTGCAGGAGTTTTAACACTTTCTGACAGCACACTTGATTTATTAAAAATTGATAAAGTCACTACGCCACTTACAGAAGTGCCCGCTACTTGGTTTTCAACTTTAAATTCACTGTTTATTATTACATTGGCGCCCTTATTTTCTAAATTATGGGAAAGTAAATACAATCCAAGAGCGACTGTAAAATACGGAATGGGAATGTTGTTTTTGGGAGTAGGTATGGCTTGCATAGCAGTTGGAGCAAGCGGAATTGAACCCGGAGCTAAAACCGCATCCGTAAGTATGATTTGGCTAATTTTAGTTTACCTTTTTCACACTATGGGTGAATTGTGCATTTCCCCTGTTGGTTTGTCGTATGTCAGTAAGTTGGTGCCTGCCCGAATGATTGCCTTTATGTTTGGCGTATGGTATTTGGCAGTTGCAATTGGAATGAAAGGCGCAGGAATTTTTGGTGAAAACATAGACAAGATTGCAGACGAACATGGATTAAGTTATTTCTTTTGGCTTTTGACAATAATTTCTGTCACAATGGCTCTATTATCGATATTAATGTCGCCAATTATTAAAAAATTGATGCATGGTGTCAGGTAATTGGGATTTATTTGGCATTCTTTTTGTTATATTTGAAAAAAAAATTTAATACAATGAAAAAAATAGCACTTACTTTATTTCTAGTCTTGGGTTCGTTAACAATACAGGCGCAAGAGGCGACATGGCAAACCGATATGAACGAGGCAATTAAGATTTCTAAAAAAACTAAAAAACCATTGTTTTTATTTTTCACTGGAAGCGATTGGTGCGGATGGTGTATGCGTTTGCAAAAGGAAGTTTTTAAAACTCCTGAATTTGAAAAATGGGCTAAAAAGAATGTAGTACTTGTTGAATTGGATTACCCAAGAAAAACTCCACAAATACCGGCAATTCAAAAACAAAACGCAGAATTACAACAAACTTTTGCGGTTCAGGGATATCCAACAGTTTGGTTTGTAAACGCAAGTAAAAAAGACGGAAAAATCAATCTTGAAAAATTAGGCAGCACAGGTTATCTTGCAGGTGGACCAACTACTTGGTTAACAGCTGCAGATCAAATCCTGGCAACTAATAAGTCAACAAAAGCAAAGTATACAACTAATTAACAAAATTAAATCTTATAGAATCCCTTTTCATTAGTATTATGAAAAGGGATTTTTTCTTTTCTACACGTTGCTTCCCATAATCGAATGTAACTTTTAAAGTTTGAGCCATCAACAACAATTTCTTTGGGTTTATAGGTTTTGAGTAAGCGTTGCATATTTAGTTTTGGTGATTGAGTGATTAGCAAAATATCAGGTTGAATTTCTTTTGTGTAAACACACGAACTGTTGATGATTAGCATTTTTTGATGTTTGAAATACAGTAAGTTTTGCAGTGGTTTTTTTGCTTTGGCTTCACAAAAATTTCCAACTAAATACGATTGAATGAGTAAATTAGTATCCAGATTTTTTCGAATGCTGTCGTTACTATAAACGGTTACCACATTTCCGACCCTCTCGGTGATGATTGTATTTTTCCTGCAATTATAAATGATTAACTCTTCACGGTTTTGGGTTTGGTTTTTTTGGACAATAAAAATTAGCTGCATTAGCAGAATACTTGTAAAAGTTAATGATAGTCGTCTAAAAGTTGGCCTTTTAATCCAAAGAACAATTAGAATGATTACCAAATAAGAACTCCATAACATAACTGTGGAAAACGAAATGTTCTTGAAAACAAAGGTATCAAAAGACGCAACGAAATGAATTACGGCATTGAGAAAGCCCATCAGAAAGCCTATTGATTTTGCAATAAAAACAGGAACAGTGTGAAATGTGGCAATTAGAACAGCAATAACGCCTACTGCCATAATTATTCCTAGTAAAGGCAGAATAATTAGATTGGTCACAAAAAACAGACCGGGAAATTGATGAAAATAATAAATGCTTAAAGGCATGGCGCCGATTTGTGCAGCAAACGAAACAGTAATGATATCCCAAAAGTATTTTATAATCTTATTTTTTGGTTGCCAAATCTTAGATAAAATAGGCTGTAACCAAAGGATAAAAAACAAAGCAAGATAACTCAGTTGAAATCCGACGTCAAACAAAAAAGAGGGCTTAAACAACAAAATAAGTAGCATTGAAACTAATAGCGTATGATAAATATTAACTGTTCTTCTTAAATGAATTCCGATGGCAAGAAAAGAAAACATGGTTACTGAACGAATGACTGATGGTGATAAACCCGTGAGAATTGCAAATGACCAAAGTGACAAAACAATGATTAGTAATTTGAACAATGATCCTTTTTTGGAATTATTAATCGGTTTTAGCAAAAATGTAATAAACATCAATATAAAACCAATATGCAAACCTGAAACCGACAGAACATGAACTGCTCCGGCATATTGATAATCCTTCAAAATTTCGGGGGAAATATCTTGTTGTTGACCCAGAATTAATGCATTTAACACATTTAGTTCCTCCTTTCCAATGGCAGAATGTTCCAAATTAGAAATAATAGTTTCCCTGAAGTTTGAAAAACATGCCCACAAGCCTGGCTCGTAATGCCCAATTTTAATTTGATTCGGTTTGGTATACATCTGAGCATATATCTCTTGGTTTTCAAGATATTTTCCATAATCAAACATGTTTGGATTGGATGGGTTTTTATTTGTAAAAATGGTTCCGGTTACATTTAGTTGGGCGCCAATTTTCAGATTCTTTGGAGTATCTTCTTTGGCAATGTTGAGAATAACTTTTCCAAAACTTATTTTAGTATCAATCACCCTTACTAAACTTACATACCGATTATTTTTTTTTGTATTTTTTAATTTTTCTATCAATAACAAATCCAGATTATGAACTTTATCATATTCAGTAATTTGCTTGGTATAATGAAATGCATTTGAGTTCTCTTTATTAATCAGTGCTGTTGAAATTCCGAAAAGAAATGAAACTATAAAAACAAAAAATCCAAAAAAGATTTTAAAACACTTTTTCCGAATGTAATAGGAAGAAATAAAAAGCGCCGCAAGTCCGAATACTAAACAAGAAAACACAAAAATAGCATTTGAATTTACTATTCGATACAAAAGTAATCCGGATAAAAACCCAATAAAAATTTTAGATAAAGGAAATTGTAAGATTTTCATGTATTAAAAATACATAAAAATCATTTATTGAAGGAAAATTATTGTATAATTCTGTTGATTTGTTTAAAAGTCCTATCGTAATAAGATTCTTTTAAAGAAGAAATTATAACACCGCCATTAGTTGAAGAATGAATAAATTTAATGACGCCGTCGTTTACTTCAACAATCATTCCTACGTGGTTTATTCTACTTTGACCTCTATTTATAAAGAAAATCAAATCTCCTTTTTTAGCTTGATTTTGTTCAACAACTGTACCTGTGTATGCCATTTCATATGATGAACGCGGAAGTGTAATATCAAATTTTTTGAAAGTAGAATACATTAGACCCGAACAGTCAAAGCCTGCAGCAGTTGTTCCGCCCGCCCGATAACTAGTACCTAAATTTTCCGAAGCAACATTAATCAATTGAACCGCCAGATAACTGTCCGTATTGTTTTCAATAAAAATATCGGTTGCATTTTTATCGTTGAGTATAGGATTTTTTTTCTTTGGATCGGTATTAAATCCCTTTGTCGAAGTACCTGAAGTAGTAACTTTTTTTAAAATAACATCAGTCATTGTATCGGAGGCAAAAGTACTGCCAGAGCATACAATTGAAAGAAGCGCTACTTTAAATATGTTTTTCATTCACTAAGGTTGGTTCGCAAATATAGCATTTTTTGCACTTAAACCAAACTTTTAATCACTTTAACGATTATTTTGGCGGTTTTTTCACTTGCGCCAACGCCGCCGAGCTTCAATTCCAAGTCGTCATATTTTTTTAACAGTGCATTTCTGTGTTTTTCATCCAATAATTTAGAAAGCTCTCGTTTTAAATTTTCTGTGTTGAATTTATTCTGAATAAGTTCCGTCACCACTTCTTCATCCATAATCAAATTTACTAACGAAATGTACTTTAGGGTAATCACCCTTTTTGCAATTTGGTACGAAGCCCAACTTCCTTTATAACAAACAACTTCGGGCACTTTGAATAGCGCCGTTTCTAAAGTCGCCGTTCCGGAAGTTACCAAGGCTGCCGTTGCAATACTTAGTAAATCATATGTCTTATTCGAAATAAATTTCACGTTTTCAGTAGTCAAAAATGGCGTGTAAAAATGATATTCCTGACTTGGTGCACCGGCAATTACAAATTGATATTCCGGGAAATCAGTGACTATACTCAACATTACGCTTAACATTTTCGAAATTTCCTGTTTTCGACTTCCCGGCAGGATGGCAATGATTGGTTTTTCGTCCAGATTATTTTCTTTACGAAAAGAAACTTCATCGGTTTTCGTTCTATTGTGAATTGCATCAATTAGCGGATGACCAACGAACTCCACAGGAAAATGATGCTTTACTTCAAAAAAGTCTTTCTCAAATGGAAGAATGACGAACAGTTTGTCAAAATCTCTTTTTACCGCTTTAATACGATTTTCTTTCCATGCCCAAATTTGTGGCGCAATATAATAGTGTGTTTTTATTCCTTTTAACTTTGCCCATTTAGCAATGCGCATATTGAAACCCGGATAATCGATAAAAATAATTACATCGGGATTAAATTTTTCGATGTCAGTTTTACAGATTTTAATATTATTCAAAATGGTTTTCAGGTTCATCACCACTTCCGCAAAGCCCATAAATGCCAGTTCACGATAATGTTTCACTAAAGTTCCGCCAACAGCCTGCATCAAATCGCCACCCCAAAATCGGATATCAGCAGAAGCATCTTCTTTGTAAAGTGCTTTCATCAAATTAGAACCATGTAAATCGCCCGAAGCTTCGCCTGCAATGATATAATATTTCATAGTCTTATAAATTCCAGGTATTCAATTGGGCAATAGCATGATGCGCCGTTAAATCAAACTGCACGGGAACTATGGAAACATATCCATTTGAAAGTGCCCATTCATCAGTATCTTCACCTTTGTCTTGGTTTACGAATTCTCCCGACAACCAATAATAGTCCTTGCCAAAAGGCGTTTGTCGTTTGTCAAATTTCTCCATCCAAATAGCTTTTGCCTGTCGGCAAATTTTAATTCCTTTAATTTCCTCAAATTTTAGTTTAGGAAAATTAACATTTAAAACAGTTCCGTCTGATAGTTTTTTTTCTAAAACTTCTAAAGCGATTTTTTTGATAAAAGGTTTTATTTGCTCAAAATCAGCGTTCCAGTCATAATCCAATAAGGAAAAACCAATAGCAGGAATTCCTTCAATTGCGGCTTCTACAGCGGCACTCATCGTTCCAGAATATATTACATTGATGGAAGAATTTGATCCGTGATTAATTCCCGAAACACATAAATCGGGTTTCTTTTTCAAAATTTCGTTTACTGCCAACTTAACACAATCTACTGGTGTACCTGAACAACTATATTCTGTGATTGCTGCGTTTTTAGTTGAAATTTTATCTAAATACAGTGTGTTATTAATAGTAATCGCGTGACCCATTGCGCTTTGTGGACTATCAGGTGCCACAACAATCACTTCGCCTATTTCAGCCATAATCGAAATCAGAGCACGAATTCCCGGAGCATTTATGCCATCATCATTGGTTACTAAAATTGTTGGTTTTATATTCATAATTTTTAATTTATGTAACGAGTACAATTTGTACGACTTATCGGCAGACAAAATTAAACTATTTTTAAGATTTAGATGTTTACATTTTCATAACTTTGGCCTGCTCAATATCGCAAATCGCTAAAATAATGACTTTTAACAAAAATTTATCGGAGCAAGAAATACTTCACCTAGTTTTTTGTTTACTTTAGACCAAAATTTAATGATTAAACTAATTCAATATATGAAAAGGAATTATAAAACACTCCTGGTAATTACCGCTTTATCAGTGGGTTTATGGAGCTTTATGCCCAAAGAAAAATCTTCTGATCCTGAGAAGGATAAAATGCTGATAGAACTATTGACGTTTGTTATAGAGAAGGGGCATTATAATCCAGCTGCTGTGGACGATACCTTTTCAAAAGGTGTCTACAAAGATTATCTGAATGCTTTAGACCCATCAAAACGATTTTTTTTACAATCGGATATGGATGAGTTTGCCAAATATGAAACTCAAATTGATGACCAAATCAAAAACAAGGATTTGACTTTTTTTGATGTGACTTATAGCCGGCTAATGCAACGAATGGAAGAAAGTAAAGCTTACTATAAATTAGCTCTTGAAAAACCATTTGATTATAAGAAAATCGAATCTATAAATACAGATTACGAGAAATTGCCATTTTCGAAAAATGTTCAGGAATTGAAAGAAAGATGGCGTCAGCAAGTGAAATTATCTACGCTGTCATCGTTGGTTGAGAAACAAAAACTAGAAGAAGATTTAGCAAAGGATAAAGGCAAAACTTTGGAAGAAAAATTGAAAGATTTTAGAGCAAATCAAGGCGATAAACTTACACCTGAATCAGAAAAGAAATTTATTGCAGAAGTTGAGAAAAGAAAAAATCAAGCCCCAAAAACCTATGAGCAGTTAGAAAAAGAGACAAGAGAAAGTACGCTGAACTCTTTGAATGACAACTTCAATTTTATAAAAGATTTGGATAGAGAAGATTGGTTTTCTATTTATGTAAACGCTATTGCTTCACGGTTTGATCCACACACTTCTTACTTTGCGCCAAATGAAAAAGAAAAATTTGATGTTAGTATGAGTGGAAAACTAGAAGGAATTGGTGCGCGCCTTCAAAAGAAAAATGATTTTACCGAAATTACTGAATTGATTTCCGGAGGTCCGGCCTGGCGAGGGAAAGAACTTGAAGCAGGAGACATAGTTCTGAAGGTTGCTCAGGCAGATGGCGAACCTATTGACGTTGTGGGTATGCGATTAGATGATGTTGTTAAAAAAATAAAAGGACCAAAAGGTACAGAGGTTCGTTTGACAGTTAAGAAAACAGATGGATCCATTAAAGTGATTACCATTATTCGTGACGAGGTTGAAATTGAAGAGACCTATGTGAAGTCAAGTGTCGTAGAAAAAGATGGCTTTAGATACGGAATCATTTATTTGCCAAAATTCTATATTGATTTTGAAGACCAAAACAGTCGCGATGCCGGAAAGGATGTTGCGATAGAAGTAGAACGTTTGAAAAAAGAAGGAGTTCAGGGAATTGTGATGGATGTGAGGGATAATGGAGGTGGCTCTTTAAAAACTGTTGTAGATATTGCCGGATTGTTTATTGAGCAGGGACCAATTGTTCAGATTAAATCTGCTGCAGGAAAAAAGGAAGTGCTTTATGACAGAGATGCGAAAGTGCAATGGGATGGCCCGTTGGTAGTTATGATTAATGAGTTTTCGGCATCGGCTTCAGAGATTTTAGCAGCGGCAATTCAGGATTATAAACGTGGTGTAATCATTGGAAGCAAACAATCTTATGGAAAAGGAACCGTTCAGAATGTAATAGATTTAAATCAGTTCGTTCGTGGAAGTACTTATGGAGATTTAGGTGCGTTAAAAACCACTACCCAAAAATTCTACAGAATTAACGGTGGCTCTACGCAGTTAGAAGGAGTGAAGAGTGATATTGCTATTCCGGACAGATATGCTTATCTGAAAATGGGAGAAAAGGATATTGACAATGCCATGCCATGGGATAAAATTGATGCAGCTGATTATAAAGTTTGGGATAAGCAAAATAATTTTGATTTAGCTATTACAAAAAGTAGAGAACGAATGAGTAACAATGCTCAACTGAACCTGATTGACGATAATGCGAAATGGTTGGATGAAAGAAATAAAGAAAACATGTATAGCTTAAACATCGATAAATTCAAGGCAGAACAAAAAGCATTAGATGAAAAAAACAAAAAATACAAACCAATTGTTGACTATAAAAATGCATTCGAATTTAAGTCGCTACCTTATGAAGTTGAAGAAATGAGTAGAGATACAGTACTGAAAGAGAAACGCGACAGATGGCACGAAAGTTTGACTAAAGACATTTATATTGAAGAAGCGATTCATATTTTAAACGATTTGCAATCAGAAAATAATAAAGGTTTGACTCAAAAAGTTAAAAAGGAGAAAGTAGTAAAATCTTAATTATAAAATAATCAATAAAAAAAGCGTCCCGATTTAATTGGGACGCTTTTATTATTATTTATTGGAAACTACCATTCATTTACTTTATTTGCATCCATTTTTAGGAAGATAAAAAGCAAAATAGTAAAACCCCAAAGCCCTGAACCACCATAGGAAAAGAATGGTAACGGAACACCAATGGTTGGAAAAATACCTGCAACCATGGCGATATTCACAAAAAAATGAATAAACAACACGGCGGCGACACAATAGCCATAGACTCGACTAAACTTGGTTTTTTGCCGTTCGGCTAAATAAATAATCCGCATTATTAAACAAAGGAACAGGGCAATTACAAAAAGACATCCTAAAAATCCCCATTCTTCGCCAACCGTTGTAAAAATATAGTCAGTGTGTTGTTCCGGCACAAAACCACCTTTAGTTTGTGTTCCTTCAAGATATCCTTTGCCAAACCAGCCACCTGATCCAATTGCAATCTCAGATTGATTAGTATTGTATCCAATGCCTTTCATGTCAACTTCCTTACCTAAGAGAATATTAAATCGGTCTCTGTGGTGTTGTTTAAAAACATTTTCAAAAACATAGTCAACCGAAAAAACAAAGCCGCCAATCATCACAAATATTAAGGTACTCAAAATCCAGTTCCGGTTTATGATTCGACTTCTATAATATAGAAAAAAAATGACGACCAAAGCAATGCCTGTTAATACCATTGGTTTTATAATTAAGGCCAAAACAAACAAAACCAAGGCTATAAAACCCGTCCAAACGTACCATGAAGGTAATCCTTCTCTATATAAAACCAATATGAAAACACTATAAATTAATGCACTTCCGGGATCATGAGGAACAATTAATAATATTGGTAAAAAAAGAATTCCCAACACTTGTATTTGCCTGTTTAGGTCTTTTAAATTGACTTGAACATCGCTTAAATATTTGGCTAAAGCCAAAGCGGTTGCGGCTTTCACAAACTCTGATGGTTGCAAACCAAAGGAACCAAAAGAGTACCAATTGGCCTGGCCTTTTATTGTTTTTCCAAAAACAAATAAACCGGCTAACGACAATAATCCAATAATATAAATTACACTGGAAAATTTTTCATAAAACTTACCTTCAACAGATAGCGTTATAAAGATCAGAGGAATCGTAAGGATGATAAACATAAATTGTTTACCGTAAATTTGGGTGAAATCAAAAATCGAAGTTTCCTGCTCTATTGAAGACAAAGAAGACGAATATATATTCAGCCATCCCAAAATCACTAAAAGGAAATAGATGGCAATGCTTACCCAGTCCAGGTTATTGGTCACACTTTGATTTTTCATTTTCCTAAAAATTAATTTTCCGGAGCAACATCTGCTTTAACTTCTGGTTTTATGACAATTGATTTCACGGCGTCATTAACTTTTGATTTAATCAGACTATCTACAATTGGATTTGAATAATACTTATTGTATTCACCCTGAAGGCTGCCTTCCAGCATTCGTTTTTCTAAATCGGTTCTGGTAATTTTCCTTTTGATATATTTTTCAATCATCAAACTCGTAATTGGTCCCGCCCAACGCGCTCCCCAATAACCATTTTCTACAAAAACGGCAATAGCAATTTTAGGATTATCTTTAGGGGCAAAAGCCACAAAAATAGAGTGATCCTGAAGTTTTACTCTTTTACCATTAATTTTTGCGAAATTTTCTGCCGTACCTGTTTTTCCACAAATGTCAATTCCCTCCACATTCAAACCATGTGCTGTACCTAAATTATAAACATCAAATAATCCGCTAATCATAGGTTCGAAATATTTTTTGTCTATGGTGGTTATGTGTTTTGTTGTGAATTTTTTATCAATAGCATGACCTTTAATTTTTTTGATAATATGTGGCGTATAATAATAACCACGATTGGCAACTGCAGCAATCATATTTGCCAATTGAATCGGAGTCATCAGAACTTCCCCCTGACCAATAGCATTAGAAACTATTGTTTTACTTGACCATCCCCAACCCGGATACATTTTCTTGTAGGTTTTTGAGGTAGGTAAGTTGCCTTTTTTTCCTGTTGGTAAATCATACCCCATAAACTGCCCTAAGCCAAAACTTTTCAGGTGATTACTCCAAACATCGACACCTTTGGGTGGATTGTTATATTTATCAATGGTTCTCATATACGAACTCGAAAAGAATGTATTGCAAGATTCGTAAATTCCCCTATGAAATTGCATCGCGCCTCCATGACAATGGCATTTCATAAAACGACCTGGTGCATAACTGAATCCATGATGACAGAAAAAAGTAGTGCTCTCATCAATGGCGCCTTCCTGTAAAGCTACTAATCCCGTTAGGATTTTAAATGGTGAACCGGGTGTGTATTCAGCCAATAATCCTCTGTCATACAATGGTTTCGCAATAGAGTCTTTATATAAAGTAGTGTAATTTTTGGATCGTTGCCTTCCTACCAGAATTGCAGGATCGTAAGATGGAGCAGTAACTAAAGCCAAAATCTCACCTGTTTTTGGTTCAATGGCGACAATTCCACCACGTTTGTTGACCATTAATTCCTCACCATACTTTTGCAGTTCTGCGTCGATACTCAAATTAATATCGCTTCCCTGAACGGCAATGGTATCAAATTTCCCTTCTTTATAAGAACCAATTTCCCGATTATACTTGTCTTTTTGAATGTATTTTACGCCTTTGACACCACGCAAAAAGTCTTCATAACTTTCTTCAACGCCTTGTCTTCCAATTAAATCGCCGCTATTATAATACTTATTGTTTGCAATAATCTTATCATTCACCTGGGTAATAAACCCAAATACATTTGCACCATATGCTACCTGATAATCTCTTAAAGCACGTTTCTGGATATAAAAGCCAACAAATTTTCTTTGAATTTCCTGAAAAGCCGCGTACTCTTTTTTATTTAGTTGACCCAAAAATACAGATGGAAGTCTGGGACTGTAAACTTTTGCTTTAGCAATTTTGGCAAGAAAATCTTCTTTAGTAATTTTCAGCAACGAACAAAATTCGGTTGTGTCTAAATCCTTGATGTCTTTTGGGATAACCATGATATCGTAGGAAGGCTGATTGGCAACCAAAAGTTTACCAGTTCTGTCGTAAATATAACCTCGCTCGGGATAATCATATGCTATTTTAATTGCATTATTATCCGATTTTAATTTTAATGTATCATCAATTACCTGTAAATAAAAGAGACGTAAAACAAGTAAAATAGTGCAGATAAAAATAATTGTGGGTAACAAAACCTTTCTCATCGCTTACTTGGCTTAATTATATAGATAATGATAATACAAGTGACAATTGTAAAGACTGTGCTCAATACCGTTCGAACCAGAATATCCCAAAGGAAACTTACTTTGAAAACTTCCAGAACAAACAATACAAAATGATGAATTACAACCGCAATCAGTATAAAAGAAAACCGTTCCGGAGTTAATACATCATTGAGTTTAACGGTTTGATACTCGTAACTCAAACCAAAGGAAAATTTAAAAATAGCGGGTCTGTAATAGGCAAGTATCAAACAAGCGGCAGCATGAACGCCGCCCGAATTCCAAAACATATCCATCAGTAATCCTAAAAAAAAACTGGAAACCAATAATCCTGATTTATTACCATTTACAGGGAATAAAATAATAAATAGCACATAAGGAAACGGATTGATAAAGCCAAAAAGATCAATTCTGTTGAATATTAAAATCTGTGCCGCAAGCAACAAGATAAAACGCGAAATATTTCCTAATAAGGCACTATTCATCTTTCTTACTTTGATTTTCCAAATTGGTTATTTCTTCGGTGTCCTTGTTTTTGATAATATAAACATGTCCAAGATTTGTCATGTCATTAAACAGCCTGATGTCCAAAGTGTAATAATTGGTTTCGTTGTCTATGTATACTTTGTCTATAGTTCCGATTCCAATATTCTCAGGGAATATGATAGACTGACCTCCGGTAACAATGGTGTCGCCTTTACGGACTCCGGCCAATCGGGGAACGTCAATCAACTGGACAAAACCTGTACTTTTTCCGTTCCAAACCAAAGAACCAAAGTGATTTGATTTCTTAATTTTGGCATTGATTTGAGATTTCACATTTAAAACACTGATGATGGTGGAATAGTTTTTTGAAGTTTTATCTACAATTCCCACTATTCCCGCACTATTAATTACACCCATATTAGGTTTGATTCCCGAAGCTGCACCATTGTTAATTGTGATATAATTTTCCAGTATACTATAGGAGTTGTGAATTACTTTTGAAACAACAATATCCATTTTCTTAACACCTTTTATTGAATCTATCTGCGGAAGTTTTGTAGTGTCCTTCTGATTAAATAACATTGATTTTAATCTGGCATTTTCCTTTGCTAATTCATCATTTTGAGACTTCAGATTTAAGTATTCATCAACATTGTTAACCCTCTGATAAATGCCGCCGGTAAAGAAATTAGCAGAACTTATGATTTTACTTTTATGATAAGAATGGGACTGAATAGTCAGCGAAAGCGATAATACCAAAAGCAGCAAAAACAGTAAGCGATTACTGTTTTTAAGTACAAAATTAACTATTTGCTGCATGGTTTAGCTGTATAAATGTATAGTGGAAACTGAACTGAAAACGTAGTACAGAATACTATTTAATAAGTATGCTTCTGAATTTCGGAATGTTTTTAAGCGCCATACCGGTTCCACGGACAACAGCTCTTAATGGATCTTCCGCAATATATACCGGCAAATCTGTTTTTTGCGAAATACGTTTGTCCAATCCTCTCAACATTGAACCTCCACCAGCAAGATAAATTCCAGTGTTGTATATGTCGGCTGCTAATTCTGGTGGTGTTTGCGATAAGGTTTCCATAATCGCATCTTCAATACGCTGTATAGATTTGTCTAATGCTTTGGAAATTTCTCTATACGAAACCTCAACCTGTTTCGGTTTACCGGTCAATAAATCACGACCTTGAACTGACATATCATCAGGTGGCGTTTCTAAATCATCAGTTGCCGCACCGATAGTTATTTTGATTTTTTCTGCAGTGCTTTCACCCACAAATAAATTGTGTTGTGTTCTCATATAATAAACGATATCATTCGTGAAAACGTCACCCGCAATCTTAACTGATTTATCACATACAATTCCGCCCAAAGCGATAACTGCAATTTCTGTTGTTCCACCACCAATATCTACAATCATGTTTCCTTTTGGCTGCATAATATCGATACCAATACCAATTGCCGCAGCCATTGGTTCGTGAATAAGATAAACTTCTTTTCCGTTTACACGTTCGCAACTTTCCTTTACCGCACGCATTTCTACTTCGGTAATTCCGGAAGGAATACAAACCACCATTCTAAGTGCTGGAGTAAACATTTTTTTCTTTAAGGCCGGAATGCTTTTGATGAACATACTGATCATTTTTTCAGACGCATCAAAATCGGCGATAACCCCATCTTTTAGAGGACGTATGGTTTTTATGTTCTCATGGGTTTTTCCCTGCATCATGTTGGCTTCTTTTCCAACAGCAATAATTTTTCCTGATATTCGATCTCTGGCGACAATTGACGGGCTATCAATTACAACCTTATCGTTGTGTATTATCAGTGTGTTTGCGGTACCAAGGTCAATTGCAATATCCTCGGTCATGAAATCAAAAAATCCCATAGATTGTAGTAGGGTTAATGTTTATAAAAATTTAACGCACAAAGTTAAACAAATTAATGTTTGAAATGACGTGTATCGGTAAATACCATTGCAACTTTATTTTGGTTGCAAAAATAAATACTCAACGCGTCTTTTATCGAACCACCAGGCTGAATAACAGCAGTAATACCAGCATTGTGGGCAATTTCAACACAATCCGGGAAAGGGAAAAAAGCATCGCTCGCCATCACTGCACCATTCAAATCAAAGCCAAAAGTTGTTGCTTTTTCAATCGCTTGTTTTAACGCATCGACTCTTGAAGTCTGACCTGTTCCTGATGCCACTAATGTACTGTTTTTTGCAAACACAATTGTATTTGATTTGGTATTTTTACAAATTTTTGAAGCAAATAATAAATCGTCAATTTCCTGCTTGGTTGGAGCGGTTTTGGTAACGACTTTTAAACCTGATTCTGAGTCGGTAATGTTATTTCTGTCTTGTACCAATAATCCGTTTAAAGCGGTTCGCACCTGACGGGTTGGCAATTCGACCTCGTGTTGAATCAATATAATCCTGTTTTTCTTTTCGGATAAAACTGCAATCGCTTCGTTATCATAATCCAGAGCAATGACAACCTCACAGAACAAACTGTTTATTTCCTTGGCTGTAGCCAAATCTATTTTGCCATTCGCAATCAAAACGCCGCCAAAAGCAGACGTTGGGTCACAGGCCAATGCGGCTAAATAAGCGGCTAGCATAGTGTTTCTCGTCGCCAATCCGCAAGCGTTGTTATGTTTTAAAATGGCAAATGTTGGTTCGTTATCTTTAAATTCCAAAATTAGGTTTACTGCTGCGTCAACATCCAGCAGGTTGTTGTATGACAATTCCTTGCCATGGACTTTGGTAAACATTTTATCAAAATCGCCAAAGAAGAAACCTTTCTGATGCGGGTTTTCGCCATATCGCAATATCTGACCGCTGTCAATACTGGTTTTGAATATCGTTTCGTCAGTATTAAAATAGTTGAAAATTGCCGTGTCATAATGGGAAGAAACATGAAAGGCTTTGGTTGCCAATAGTTTTCGTTGTTCCAAAGTTGTAGTTCCGTTTTGGGTTGAAATGAAACCCAGCAAAATCGAATATTCATTTACCGAAGCCACGATAACAGTATCATTAAAATTCTTGGCGGCAGCCCGAATCAACGAAATTCCGCCAATATCAATCTTCTCAATAATATCTGCTTCACTTGCGCCTGAAGCAACTGTTTTTTCAAACGGATACAAATCAACAATCACCAAATCAATCTGTGGGATTTCAAAATCCTTCATCTGCGCAATATCCGTTTCGTTGTCCTGACGGTTTAAGATGCCGCCAAAGATTTTTGGGTGTAATGTTTTCACTCTTCCACCAAGAATTTCCGGAAAAGAGGTAACTTCTTCAACAGGAACCACAGGAATTCCTAAGTTATTGATGAATTCTTCTGTTCCGCCTGTAGAATAAATAATGACGTTTTGTTCGTGTAGTTTGCGAACTATCGGCTCTAATCCGTCTTTCGAAAAGACTGAAATCAGTGCCGATTTGATTGTTTTTGTAGTGCTCATTGTGTAGTTGTGTGTGTGCGAACAAAAGTAGCTCTTTGCGAGGAACGAAGCAATCTGATTTCAACTTTTTTGTAACATTTTTTTACTTTATAACACCTATAAGGCAATTTGGAAAATAGCGATAATTTTCATTATTTTTATCGAAATTCACAACACCATAAACCCACCTCAATGTTACTTTACTTTAGACTACTCAAAGAAAGTTTTGCTTTTGCCATGAATGCGCTACGCAACAATAAACTGCGGACCATGCTTTCTTTATTGGGTGTGACTATTGGCATCTTTTCTATCATTGCGGTGCTGGCCGCTGTTGACTCATTGGATAAAAAAATAAAATCTGATTTGAGTACTTTGGACAAAAACACGATTTATTTGACCAGCCAGTCTTTTGGGCCAAGTGATATTCCACGCTGGAAAAGAGAACAGTTCCCAAATGTTAAATATGATGAATACCAATATTTAAAATCGTCGTTGGATAATGTTGAAAATTCTTGTTTCCAGTATTTTACGGGCGGTCAGAATATAAAGTTTGAATCGAAAACCGTTTCCAATGTAAATATGGTGGGTGTTACCTTTGAATTTACAGATATCCAAAGAATGGAGTTTTCTGAAGGAAGATTTTTTAATGAACTAGAATCAAATTCAGGGAAGCAGGTGGTAGTTTTAGGTCACGATATCTCGGAACAGCTTTTTGAGAATGCAGATCCAATTGGAAAAACGATTCGAATGTATGGTCAGCGTTTTACCGTTATTGGCGTTACGAAAAAGAAAGGGTCCGGAATGGATATAGGCGGTGGCGATGATACCTCTGCATTTTTCCCATCCAGTTTTCTTCGAAGCCTTTACGGTGATAATAACCAAAATGTACTTCCTGTAGTTGTTATAAAGCCCGACAAAGGAGCGGATATAGACGCATTAAAGGGTGAGATTTCTCAAAAACTCCGCAACTACCGGGGTGTAAAACAAGGAGAAATAGACAATTTTTTCATCAATATACTTTCCGGCTTCACCGACTTAATTGACGGCGTAATTTCAAATTTGAAATTCGGTGGTTGGATTATCAGTTTGTTTTCACTTTTGGTTGGCGGTTTCGGAATTGCCAATATCATGTTTGTTTCGGTGAAAGAAAGAACTAATTTAATTGGAATTCAGAAATCAATGGGTGCCAAAAACAAGTTTATCCTTTTTCAGTTTCTTTTCGAAGCAATTATTCTTTGTGTAATAGGTGGCATTGTGGGATTGCTTTTAGTCTGGATAATTGCCACTATTTTAACCAAAGTCCTCGACTTTGAATTTGTACTCGGCTTGGGTAATATTATCTTGGGAACAAGTTTGGCTGCTATAATTGGGCTAATTGCAGGAATCCTTCCTGCCATTTCTGCTTCACGACTAGATCCGGTGGAAGCGATTAGAAGTGGGATATAAAGCAAACTAAAGTTTGCGTACCTGAAGCCCACCGGCTTCCTCCCCTTAATCTCAAAACAGCGATTTCAGCTTTGCGACTAGATTGATTCAGTGAGTCAATTAGAAGTGGAATGTAACAAAAAAACACAAAGCTTAAACTTTGTGTTTCTATATTTTGATTGGGAAACTTATCGAATGTTTTGATTCAAAATCAAATCAATATATAAATTAATCTTATCCTTCAGTTCTTTTCTTGGTGCTATAAAATCAAGGAAACCATGGTCTAAGACAAACTCGGCCGTTTGGAAACCATCCGGCAAATCTTTTCCGGTAGTATCACGAACAACCCTTGGCCCGGCAAAACCAATCAACGCGCCAGGTTCCGAAATGTTTACATCACCAAGCATAGCATAAGATGCAGTTGTTCCTCCGGTTGTTGGGTCCGTACATAAAGAGATATACGGAATTTTGGCTTCCGCTAATTGAGCTAATTTTGCTGAAGTCTTCGCTAATTGCATCAGCGAATAGGCCGCTTCCATCATACGTGCGCCACCCGATTTTGAAATCATCACGAAAGGCACTTTGTTTTTAATGGAATAATCAATACCACGAGCAATTTTTTCACCAACGACAGCACCCATTGAACCACCAATAAAAGCAAAATCCATACAGCAAACAACCAAATCATTTCCTTTTGATTTTCCAACACCCGTTCTAACAGCATCTTTTAGTCCTGTTTTGTCCATCGCGTCTTTCAAACGGTCTGAATATTTTTTAGTATCCACAAACCCTAATGGATCTTTAGATGTCATCTTAGCATCCAATTCCTTGAATTCATTGTTGTCAAACAAGATTTCGAAGTATTCCTTACTGCCAATCCTAACGTGGAAGTCATCCTCCGGGCTTACCCAAAGATTTCTTGCCAGTTCGTCCTGATCAATAATTTTTCCTGTTGGCGATTTATACCAAAGTCCTTTTGGCACGTCTTTTTTATCTTCGGTTGCGGTAGTGATACCTTTTTCTGTTCTTTTAAACCAAGCCATAAGTAATTGAGAATTATCGATTACGAATTACGAATTAGCAGTTGAGCCGTAATTCGTAATTCGTAATTTGAAATTTATAAAGTGTTTACGTTATTCAAATCGGCAAATGCCTGCTCTAATCTTTTGTTGAAAGTCATTTCGCCTTCGCGTATCCATTTTCTTGGATCGTAGTGTTTTTTGTTTGGCGAATCTGCTCCGTCGGGATTTCCTATTTGTGTTCTTAAGTAATCGATATTGTTAACCATATAATCACGGATACCTTCGGTGAAAGCAAACTGTAAATCGGTATCAATATTCATTTTGATTACACCATAAGAGATTCCTTCTCGGATTTCTTCTAAGGTAGAACCCGACCCACCGTGGAAAACAAAGTCAACTGGATTGTGGACTGTATTGAATTTATTCTGAACATAATCCTGAGAATTTTTCAGGATTTTCGGAGTCAGTTTTACATTTCCCGGTTTGTAAACGCCATGTACATTTCCGAAAGCCGCTGCGATGGTAAATCTTGGGGAAACTTTCATCAACTCTTCATAAGCATAGGCTACTTCATCAGGTTGGGTATATAATTTTGAGCTGTCAACGTCTGAATTGTCAACGCCATCTTCTTCGCCGCCGGTGATTCCTAATTCAATTTCCAACGTCATTCCCATTTTGCTCATACGCGCCAAATAGGTTTTACAGATTTCGATGTTTTCATGGATTGGCTCTTCCGACAAATCAATCATGTGTGAAGAATATAGTGGTTTTCCGGTTTCTGCAAAATGCTTTTCAGAAGCATCCAATAAACCATCAATCCAAGGCAGTAATTTTTTGGCACAATGGTCCGTATGAAGAATTACGGTGGCACCATACGCTTCGGCTAAAGTATGAATGTGTTTTGCTCCGGCAATTCCTCCGGCAATGGCTGCCTTTTCACCAACATTTGAAAGTCCTTTTCCTGCATTATAGGCAGAACCACCATTAGAGAATTGAATAATAACCGGCGCTTTTAATTTTGCAGCAGTTTCCAAAACACCGTTGATAGTACTTGAGCCAATAACGTTTACCGCAGGAAGCGCAAATCCTTTTTCTTTGGCGTAAGCGAAAATTGCCTGAACTTCATCTCCAGTTGCTACTCCCGGCTTTATATTATGAGCCATTGTTTGTATTGTTTAAAATTAAGTTTACAAAAATAATAATTTCTAATTTTAGAAAGGATAATTAATACCAATATTTATAACCGATTTGTCAAAGCGTATTTCCTTAAACCATTTTTCATTTTCAGGATTGGCAGGATTGTATGTTTTGAAACCTAAATCCAAACGGATTACAAAAAAGTTAAAGTCATATCTGAATCCAAATCCAGAACCAACAGCAATGTTTTCTAAAGATTTGAAGCCTGTAAATGTAGCTTCAGGATTCGTAACAATATCACTCACATTCCAAATGTTACCGGCATCAACAAATAAAGCGCCATTTAGTTTTCCAAAAATGCCAAAACGGAATTCTGTACTGAACAACAGTTTCATGTTGGCTTCATTAAAATCATTGACCGAGCCAGTTTTCCCGGGACCTAAACCATAAGATTGCCAAGCGCGGATATCGTTTGTTCCTCCGGCAAAATAACTTCGGGAAAAAGGGACGCTGTTAGAGTTCCCATAAGGAATTGCTACGCCTATGAAAGCCTTGGCCGCAATTATTTTTCTGCGTTGTAAATCCCAATGTTTAATGTACTCAAACTCGGTTTTAATGTATTGTGAAAATGCTACGCCAAAAGCAGTTTTCGAACCGTTTTCGGTTTGTTTGGAGGCTCCGGCAATTAAAGACATTAAATTTCCGGCTGATTCTACCTTTGCTTTAATAGCATAAAATGTGTTATCTGATAAATCTTTTTGCGAAGTTTTTAAATAGGAAATACTCGAAGCAACAATTAAATTGTCTTCTGTTAATCTTGCTCTTTGTTCCGAAATGCTGTTAATGGCTTTAACATCACCGGCAGAAGGAACAATCACGCCATTATTAACATCGTTCAGAAAACTATTGACACCGTCATTAATTATTAAATTACCATTAGTATCAAAATAACCCGGATTAGCGCCATAGTTAATTGCAAATTGATTTAGAGCTTTAAAAGAGGAACGGTAGACATTAAAATAGTTTCCCGGATTTATATTTTTTACAAACTGAATATTAAACAGGTCAAAACGCAAGGTTGTTTTTTTTCTTGGTGTCCAACTATAAACCAGCGAGCTGGTAAAATTTTGTTTGTCTAATCCAATGTTGGTTTGCTTGGAATAACCCACACTAATTGTAGTGTACGGAATCATGGTTTTAGGAATGATTTTGTCTGTATTAAAAGGCAAAAATAATCTCGGGAGATTCAATTTGGCATCAGCTCCAATCTCCGAAATGTTGAAGAAATTATGGTTCGGATTGGCAAAATCCTTTGAAGCGCCAACGCTTCCTCTGGTTCCAATTTCAAAAGTTTCAGCACCATTAAACACGTTTCGGATGCGCAGAAATGCATTTCCAGATACTCCAAAATCCTGTATGTTAGAATGAATAAAATCAGTGGAAAAACCAAAGGTGTGTTTTTTTCTTGGTGACAAATAAATGTTTGCAATCAAACCATTTTTTTGATTTTTATCCTCAATATACTGAATCAATGGGTAATTAAAAACTTGAAGATTACTCAGGTATTTTGAAGTCAGCATTGTTTTATTGTCTGAGAAATAATTGCCTTTGGTGACAAAAATGCCGTCAGTAATCGCTTTTGGGCGGTATCTCAACTTTTTAACACTATATAAAGTAAAATCTCTGTAAACAGTGCTGTCCTTTATCGCAGCATTTTGATTGGCCGGACTATGGTCAGTAAAAATGTTGACTTTACTTATTTTATATAGTCCAAAAGGAATGCTATACACGCTGTCTTCAACCCGGAGAGATTCATTTTCAATAATTAAATCTACGTTGGCGAGATGCTTACTTTTTGTTGTATCAACAACATAAGTCACATAATTTTGTTGAAAACGGAAGGCACCATTGTTCCTGAAATCCTCAGTAATTCTTGCTTTTTCAGCATCAAAATTAGAATATTCAAGTCGCTTGCCCGATTTTATAAACGAACTTCTTTTCCTCAATTGATACATAGAATCTAATGGCACGCTCGAGATATGACTATTAATAGTGTCAATTATATAAGGCATTCCTTTTACGAGGTCATAGCGTAGTTTTACTTTTTTTCGGGAAATGCTGTCAATTTTGTAACTACCCGCAACATCAAAATAACCACGGGTATAAAAATAAGACTTCAAGCGTCTAACCGATTTTTTAGTGCTAAGAGTATCTAAAATTACAGGTGCTTCACCCGTTTTTCTCAGGAAATTATGAATGCCCGAATACCAAAAAGACTCACCTAATCTTTTGACTTGTTTTTTGGAAAGCCATTTAACTTTCCGGAAATATTTTTTTGGGTTATTAGCAAATTTGGCTCTATAAATGGAGTCCGTTTTTTGTTTGGCTAAATTGTAAATATTCAATCGCAGGCGATAACCAAGAATTGAGCTGTTTTGTTTTTGATACAACTGATTGAAAACATCTTCATCGGTGTTTTTTTTACCGTCAACAATAATATTGTTTTTGGTGAGGAGGCTTTTACCGTCAGGAACCCTTTTTCTGGTGTTGCAACCAAAGATAATTAGCCCAATTAGAATAAATAATGATATTTTTGTGATACTCTTTTTCAAGTGCTGCGAAATATTTAATTCAAAAATACATTATTTTATGGTTAGTAAAAACCAAATAAAGTTAATTACAAGCCTTCAGCATAAAAAATATAGAGCCGAACATAGTTTGTTTATTGCCGAAGGTGTAAAAGTAATACAGGAATTGTTAGCATCAAATTTTGTGCTTGAACATTTATTCGAAACGGAACTTGTTTTTGAACATGTATCCATTACTCAAAAAACAGCGATAACGGAATTAGATATGAAGCGAATCTCAGCTTTAAGTTCGCCGAGTTCCTGTTTGGCTATTTTTAAAATCCCAACAGAAACCAAAATAGATACTAACGGATTAATTGTTGCTTTAGATGCTATTCGTGACCCTGGGAATTTAGGAACCATCATTCGGCTTTGTGACTGGTTTGGCGTTACACAATTGTTATGCTCCCAGGAAACCGTCGATGTGTATAATCCAAAAGTAATTCAGGCTACGATGGGTTCCATTACCCGCGTAAAGGTTAATTATGTTGATTTGAATGAATATATTTTACAAAGTCCGCTTCCTGTTTTCGGCACTTTTATGCATGGAGAAAACCTTTATAAAGAAACGTTACCAAAGGAAGCTATTCTGATTTTGGGAAATGAAGCCAATGGAATTTCTGCCGTATTGGAAAAAAGTATACGAAACAGAATTACCATTCCTAGATTTGGTGACATACAAAAAGCGGAAAGTCTAAACGTAGCAACTGCAACCGCTATTCTCCTGAGTGAATTCAGAAGGAATACGCTATTGTGAATTGGTTCTGAATCTTAGTGGAATGTAAAATTGATGAGTACCGCACGGGTCTTCATCGATTGGATATTTCCTGTCCATGGACTATTGGGATCTGTATCGCGAATCAATTCATCTTTTAGCCCGAATACACCACGGATAGAAGGCGAGAATTTGAAGTATTCGAAATATAAATCAACACCAAAACCCAAAGTGTAATTTTGAGTCCACGGTTTTACCCTAAATTTTTGTTCTAAATTATCGTCTTTAGATTTTGAATTGCTCGATAGATTTAGTGTTGAAGATAAACCGCCAAGAAGATAAGGCCTGACATTTCCTGTTCTCAAAGAAGAGAACTTTAATATCAATGGGAAATCTATATAAGTAGCTTTTACTTCTCTGACACCGTCTCTATCGTTTGTAAATTGGGAATAGCTCAGCGTTCTGCTTGCGTAATACAGTCCGGGTTCAAACCGCAATTCTACATATTCATGAAGACGAAGCACGCCAGCTAATCCAACGTTAAAACCGGAATGGCCTTTGACATCGATATTTCTATCAGATGTTGGATTTGTTTTGAAATCGGTTTTGAAATCAAAAGTACTGAACCCCAAAAAGTAACCCCAATACACACGTTGCTTATCAAAATTCTCCAGATTAATTATCGGATCTTTGGTAAACATACTTTTGCCCAATTGTGCATTGGCATTTAAAGAAAGTAGAAGTAATAGAACAACTATTTTTTTCATATTGTTACTCAAAAGTCAATTTCATTTTTTGGTTGCTGTATAAATTGTAGCAACACCAAAAGTCTGAGGCATAGCTTTACAATCTATAAACGAAATTTTACGCAATATATTGTTTAAAGCTTCTCCAAAAGGAAAATTCGCAGCCGATTCGGATAAATAACCATAAGCATTATTGTCTTTCGAGAAAATTTTTCCGATAATAGGCAAAATAAATCTAGTGTAAAATGTATATCCTTGTTTGAACGGAAACTTAGTCGGAACCGAAGTTTCCAATATCACAAAAATCCCGTTGGGCTTTAAAACCCTGTAGATTTCAGCTAACCCTTTTTCCAGATTTTCAAAATTCCGAATCCCAAACGAAACCGTGATGGCATCAAAATAGTTATCAGGATACTGCATGTTTTCGCTGTCTCCTAAAACCATTTCTATTTTATCGGATAGCTTTTTGGCTTCAATTTTTTGCTTGCCAACCTCAAGCATTCCCGCAGATATGTCAAGTCCAATAATTTTTTTGGCAGAAGTATTTTCCATCATAATCACTAGATCTCCAGTTCCGGTAGCAATGTCAAGAATGATTTGTGGATTTTTTTCTGCAACTAAGGAAACTACTTTTTTTCGCCATCTCACATCGATACCAAGCGATATAACCCTGTTCAGGCCATCATAGTTCCCTGATATGTTATCAAACATTTGGGTAACCTGTTCTTTTTTGCCCAATGTAGAGTCTTTGTATGGCGTGATAATCTTTGACATGCTTGAATTTTCGACAAATATAAGCCAATATTTTGATTGGAGGAGTTCTCTAAAATTTTCTCAAATAAGTTTGAAACGTAAAGTCGAATTGGTTTTTTTCGTCTTTTGGATGAAATTCGGCGGAAGTTAATTCCCATTTTTCCAAATCGATTTCAGGGAAAAAAGTATCAGCATCAAAGGTGTGATGTACTCTTGTGATATCGAGTTTATCGGCTATTTCAATCGATTGACTGTAGATTTCTCCACCGCCAATAATAAATATTTCTTCTCCTTGTGGACAAATGGCAATCGCTTTTTCTAATGAATCAACCACGATGCAGTTTTCCGCTGTGTAATTTTTTTGATGCGTAATAATAACGTGGGTTCTGTTGGGTAAGGGTTTTGGGAAACTTTCAAACGTTTTTCGTCCCATGATAATATAATGCCCCGAAGTTATATTTTTAAATCGTTTGAAATCATCCGGCAAATGCCAAAGCAGTTGGTTGTCTTTGCCAAGCGCATTGTTTTCGGCAACAGCAGCAATAAGTGTAATCATTCTGCTGCTGGTTTTGAATTTTCTAAATCGTTTTTTAATTTTTCGACTTTTTTGTTTTGTCTCAGCATTAGTTTATCGACTTGTTCTCTTTCCCAATTTTTATTCATGAAGTTATTAATCACAAAAACTTTGATAACATGAAGTATAAAGATGAAAAGCCAAACAGCAATCGCCCATGTCCACCATATCTTTTCAGGATACAGCCCGAGCCATTGGTTCGCCACAATTAAAAAAACAGAGCCAATGCAGAGCAATACAAAATGATAAAACAAGCGTTTTTTTTGCTTAATTCTATCTCTGGCATATTCATATAATTCGTGTTGTTCTGCTTCCATAAGACAAAATTTGTGGCTTAAAGGTAGAATTTATTTTTATAATGGCGAAATGTGATTTTAACATATCATCGTTCGAAATCGTTTTCTTAATCACAGATACAAAATTAAAAGTGCTTTTAATTGTACATCTTCTTCTTAATTGGCATACTTTTTAGCAAATTCTTAAAAATGATTTCGCTTGTAAATGGTATGAAACTAATGCTTTACTTTGTCCTCAGTAATCTATAAATGAATTAGTTATGGCTATTAAAAAACAAGTTATAAAAACAAAGCCGGTTGTTAAAGTTACCTTTTCAATCGAAGCAAAAGAAGCAAATACTGCTTCAGTAGTTGGTGATTTCAATAATTGGAATCCAGCAGCAGGTGAATTATCGAAACTAAAGACAGGAACTTTTAAAGCTACTTTTGATTTACCAAAAGACAATTCTTTTGAGTTCAAATATTTAGTTGACGGTACTTATGTAAACGATCCGGAAGCAGATAGTTATGCGTATAACGAATTTGCAGGAGCAGAAAATAGTGTGTTAGCACTATAAATTCTTGGTTTAGGTTTATTGTTTAAAAATCCGTTTCGATTTTATCGGGACGGATTTTTTAATATGGTGATTGGATAGAGATTGGAATTGTATATGAAAATCGGGTTTTTATGCCTCTATAGCTTCCACTTTCCCATTCGTTATATCTAGATATAAGTCTAATTGCTTCTTCATCAAGTCCAAAGCCAATACCTCTTAAAATTTTACAATCTGAGACATGACCATCTTTTTCAATATAAAATAAAATAAAAATTTTCCCTGTCTTGCCCTCCGATTCTTTACTATAGCTGAAGTGACTTCCAATATAATGATAAAAATGGTCAAGCCCTTTTTTTGGTTTAGGTTTTATCAGGATTTTATCATAAGTATACTGTATATTTAATTGATCTGTGCTAATTCCTGAAATCAGTTTGCCATCATTATAATTTTCAACAAAAGTAATTTTTCTATTTTTGTCTTCGCCTTTCCATTCGCCTGTTTTTTTACCATTAAATACTTTTCCGCCCGCAATCCAAGAGTCATCTGAGTCTTCAAAATCACCATTGCCATCTGTAACTTTTTGCTGCCCATCTTTATCCCAATATTGATTTACTATAAGATTAGAAGGTTCCAGTCTATCATCAGAAAGTGTATATTCTACATCCGATTTCTTGTTTCCGTTTTCATACCATTTGAATTCTTTGCCAACCAAACGATCTTCCTGATAATTTGCCACCATTTTTCTTTTTCCATTCTCGTAGTAATATATAAATCGACCATCCTTAATGATTTTGTCGACAGATGATGTATGTCCTTTCATCTGTATAGTATCGTTTTGATAATAATCCGTAAACTCATGCAAAGGTTTGGTAGTAAAATAATCTTTTATGATGCGATAATATCTATGTTTTCCTTCTTCGGTTTCATTTCCCAGAGAATCTAGATAAAATATGCGACTAACTGGATTTTGTGCTAATAAAAAATTAGAAAAAAGAATGAAAAGCAGTAATGTCTTTGTTTTCATAGTTAAGATTTACACCGCTACAATTCCTTTAATATGTGGATGCGGATCGTAATCCACCAAAGTAAAATCGTCAAAAGTAAAGTCAAAGATGTTTTTCACTTCTGGATTTAAGATCATTTTCGGCAACGGACGCGGTTCGCGTGACAACTGCAATTCCACTTGTTCAAAATGGTTGTTATAAATGTGTGCATCACCAAAAGTGTGGACGAATTCACCAACTTGTAATTCGCAAACCTGCGCAATCATCATGGTAAACAATGCATAAGATGCAATGTTGAAGGGAACGCCAAGGAATATATCAGCGCTTCGCTGGTAAAGTTGGCAAGACAATTTTCCGTCGGCTACATAAAACTGAAAAAAAGCATGGCATGGAGGCAAAGCTGCTTTTCCGTTGGCTACATTTTCGTCAAAAGATTTTGAAGTGTCTGGCAAAACAGAAGGATTCCAGGCTGAAACCAACATACGTCGGCTGTTTGGATTTTTCTTCAACGTATCAATCAATTCAGTAATCTGGTCAATTTCTTCGCTGTTCCAGTTGCGCCATTGATGCCCATAAACAGGACCTAAATCACCATTTTCATCGGCCCATTCGTCCCAAATCTTAACACCATTTCCCTGAAGATAACTAATGTTAGTATCGCCTTTTAAAAACCAAAGCAATTCATAAATAATCGATTTCAAATGCAGTTTTTTTGTAGTTACCATTGGGAAACCTTCGTTCAAATCAAACCGCATCTGGTAACCAAAAACACTTTTGGTTCCGGTTCCGGTTCTGTCTCCTTTTTGGCAACCGTTTTCCAAAACGTGTCGCACTAAATCGTGATATTGTTTCATTGTTAAAAAGTATAACGTCTATTTAAGACTCGCGTTTTGAAATTTCATCACGAATTTTCGCTGCCTTTTCATAATCTTCGTTTTGTACTGCTTTTTCCAAATCTTCATGCAGTTCTGAGAGGCTCATGCTTTTGTAAACATCGGTCGAAGCATTACCTTCAACATCCAATCCAAAAGTTTCCGGAGTAGAAAGCACGCCTTCATCATCAGGATTTTGATTTTCTAGCTCTGTGGGATTGTTGAGGTAAATCCCGGCCTTGTCCAAAATGTTTTTATAGGTAAAAATCGGAGACGAAAAACGCAACGCTAACGCTATAGCATCCGAAGTTCGGGCGTCAATAATTTCTTCGATTTTATCTCTTTCGCAAATAATGCTCGAATAGAAAACACCGTCAACAAGTTTGTGTATAATCACTTGTTTTACTACAATATCAAATCGGTCGGCAAAACTTTTAAACAAATCGTGAGTCAAAGGACGTGGTGGTTTTATTTCCTTTTCAAGAGCTATCGCAATAGATTGTGCTTCGAAAGCACCAATAACTATAGGCAATTTTCTTTCGCCATCTACTTCATTTAATATCAAGGCATAAGCGCCGTTCTGCGTTTGACTATAGGAAATTCCCTTTATAGTTAATTTTACTAAACTCATTATTTTTAAGTATAAAGCCAGATTTCGATTGTATCCTGGATTTTAATTTATTGTAAATTAAATGGACTGCAAAGTAACAAAAAGTTTTTGCTTCTAAAACGGAATGTATAAAAAAAGAGCCTTCAATTTCTTGGTGGCTCTTTTAATGAAATAATATTGGTTTTATGAGTTATGAGCTTTAAACTCTTTTATTTTTTGGGTTAATCTCGGAAGGATTTCCAATGCATCGCCTACGATTCCGTAATCGGCAACCTTAAAGAAAGGAGCATCCGCGTCAGTATTGATAACAACTTTTACCTTAGATGAATTGATTCCGGCAATATGCTGAATCGCTCCCGAAATTCCAACCGCAATATATAAATTCGCAGCCACTGGTTTTCCTGTTTGCCCAACGTGCTCGCTGTGAGGTCGCCAACCTAAGTCGGAAACCGGTTTTGAACAGGCTGTTGCAGCACCAAGAGATGCTGCCAAATCTTCAAGGAAATGCCAGTTTTCGGGACCTTTCAATCCGCGACCACCAGAAACTACGATATCTGCATCCGCAATGGTTACTTTTCCGGAAGTCTTTTCTACCGATTCTACTTTTACATTAAAATCAGCATCGTTTAAACTTGGTGCGAAATCTTCTTCGGTTGCAGACGAAGCGCTTTCAAATACACCATAAGAGTTTTTGGCAAGACTTAATACTTTAACTTCGGTATTGATTTCAGTGATATTAAATGCTTTGTTTGAAAAAGCATTTCTTTTTACCTGAAAAGGCGAAGTGCTCAAAGGCAAACCAACCACATTAGACGCAAATCCCGCGTCTAAGCCAATTGCAACTATTGGTGCCATATATAAACTGTCCGTTGTAGACGATAGTAAAATTACCTTAGCACCTTCTTTTTGGGCAGCTTGTTTAACAACATCGGCGAAAGCTTTTGCATTGAAATTGGTCAATTTATCATTAGACACTTTCAATATTTTGTCTACGCCGTATTTCGACAAATCGGAAACATTTCCCGCGTTTAGCGTTACTGCTGTAACCGTTGTTCCTAAAGATTCAGCTACTTTTTTGGCATAAGAAGCCAATTCAAAAGCTACTTTCTTAAATTTTCCGTCTGCTGATTCAGCATATATTAATAATGACATATTCTGTTTATTTTTTGGGCGTTGCCTTCGGCCGGGCTTTCCATTACAATCTTTTTAAAGTCTGATTTCCCTTCGCTCTGCTTCGGGCAATCCTTTAAAAAGGATTTTCATTTC
>NZ_JANXTI010000067.1 GCF_025352425.1 Flavobacterium sp. | reverse complement strand
AACCAACAAGGCTTTTTAAAATTATTTTTGAATTTATTTTAATCTCCTCGTTTTTCCAGTTTTTAAATAGAACTTCACTCTTGCGGGGTGCAAATATAAAAACTAAATCACTTTTGTTCCAAATAAATTTTGAGGTTTTTTTGCCTTTTTTTTAAGAGGTTGATAACTCGGGTTTTACAATTGATCATCGTTGGTGGACCCTAACGGCAGTCTGCATAATTGTTGATGAAAACCAAAAGTCATCAATAGCCCCGATAGGAGCTGGCTACCCTGCCGGACGGCAGGCAGGCATGTAGCGCGGATAGCGGGACGAGGCGTCCTGGAAACTACAATTGCCGTGCTCCTTCTATTTTAAACGAAATATATGGGGTTATTTTTTAGAGGTTTTCTTTTCCCAAAAATCATAGAGTTCATCTATATCTACCGTTTTTGCGGGTGTTTGATTAACCAATCTGCCTCTGACAAACGCGCGATCTAGAATGGATTCTATTAAAAAATCTTCGTTCACCTCAAAAGGTGCGTATTTTGTTTTGAGATTTATATCGAATAGTCTCGCGGTGTTATTAGACCAAAATGCTTTCCAGCCGCTTTTATAATCCTTGATCAATTCGAATGTTGTAAAACCTGTTTGACGATGGATTAATTTAACCAGTATTTGGCCTTGTTTTCTTGAGAGCTTCTTTAATTGTCCTGTGAATTCATTTTCCATATAATCCTCGACTATCTTGAAGTATTTCTTTTTTTCTCTATTTGTTTTCATTTTGTCCATATTCTTATTCAAAACTGTCAACCGCTCAGCTGCAATTTTGGCAATTGGATAAACTTTATAGACTCTGTTTTGAAGTAATTGAAACTCTTTCATTTCTTCGTGACTTAACTTATGTTTATAGACAACAACTTCTTCCAACGGAACAATAGTGTCATTTCCATCGGTTACGACTTCTTTTTTTGTTATAGAATCGTTTGTAATTTGTGCGTTTGAAATAAAGGAAACAGAAAGAAATAAAAAGAAGTAAATTAACTTTTTACTCATGCTTATAAAATTATTTTTTGGGTGTTCGTGAATCTTTGATTTCATCGATAGAGTTTGTTAGGGTAAAAATATGGAATATCCCTAACAACTGTAATGCCAAATTTATATTTTAGCAAAAAATATTTTTATGACAGCAAAATCTATTCTAACCAAATCCTCGCTTTCCTTTTTGGAAACCTATTTAAATAATGCCTCTCCAACTGGTTATGAATCGAATGGTCAAAAACTTTGGATGGATTATTTGAAACCTTATGTTGATACTTTTATAACTGACACTTATGGTTCGGCTGTGGGAGTAATCAATCCGGATGCAAAGTATAAAGTGGTTATTGAAGGACATTCGGATGAAATTTCTTGGTATGTGAATTACATTACAGCCGAAGGATTAATATATGTTATAAGAAATGGTGGTTCTGATCATCAGATTGCGCCTTCTAAAAGAGTTAATATCCATACTAAAAAAGGAATTGTAAAAGGTGTTTTCGGCTGGCCGGCTATTCATACCCGAAATCGCGGTAAAGAAGAATCAGCTACATTGCATAATATATTCATTGATTGCGGGTGTTCTACGAAAGATGAAGTCGAAAAACTTGGCGTTCATGTTGGTTGCGTAATAACGTATCCTGATGAGTTTATGATTTTGAATGGTAACAAATTTGTCTGCCGTGCCATTGACAATAGAATGGGTGGTTTTATGATTGCCGAAGTTGCCCGACTTTTAAAAGAAAATAAAAAGAAATTACCTTTTGGGCTCTACATTACAAATTCTGTTCAGGAAGAAATTGGACTTCGTGGTGCCGAAATGATTACCAACACTATAAAACCTAATGTTGCTATTGTAACCGATGTTTGTCACGACACAACAACTCCAATGATTGAGAAGAAAATCGAAGGCGATTTACAGATGGGTAAAGGTCCGGTAATTGCTTATGCACCAGCCGTTCATAATACGCTGAGAGATTTGATTGTGGAAACGGCTGAGGCGAATAAAATACCTTTTCAACGTCATGCTACTTCAAGAGCTACGGGAACGGATACTGACGCTTTTGCCTACAGTAATGGTGGCGTTGCTTCGGCTTTGATTTCGTTGCCATTGCGTTATATGCACACTACGGTTGAAATGGTTCACAGAGACGATGTTGAAAACGTAATTAAGTTAATTTATGAGAGTTTATTAAATATAGAAAATAACGATACTTTTTCCTATTTCAAATAATAACAAAACAAAAAGCATCCGCCGTGGCGGATGCTTTAACTTTCGCATGGCTGCGAAAGCAATCAACCTAAACTTATAATTTTAAGTCTACTGTAATAGTAGGATTGGTTTTGTACACTTTTACACATTGAATTTTACTGTTTATTTTTTCAAAATTTAAAGGGTAAAATTCAGTTGAAATAGTACTTTCAATAATTTGATTGTCTTCAGCAATTCTATCTTCAATAGCGTTTTCTAATGGAAGCGGTTGAACATCTTGTTCGATGTTTTCAGTGATTAACTTGTTTTCAGCTATCACATCCTCGATTGTTTTTACGTAAGTTGTTGTGATAACAGAATTTGGATTAAAAACTGTTGTGTCAGTTTCGTTTAATAATTCGTTATGGCTTGCGTTTTCTACATTTAATGAAGCGAATTCCTGTTGGTCCAAAACTTGATTTTCAAACTCAGTAGTTGCATTTGCATTAGTAAAGCTTAGAGCAACTAGTCCTAAAAAAATGATTGATGATTTCATGATGATGATTTTATATTTGTTATTAATATCCTATGCAAATATATGGCTAAAAACAGATACCTTGTTTTGCATAGTACTTAGATTTAACAAATTATTAACATTTAATCTTTATATGCGATACCATATCGGGCGAATGCAGTTATTGGAGAGTTGTTTTATCGATCGAGAAATCCTAATACATTCTTTTCAATTCTCTTATTGATGTCGGAAATATCAGCTTTGATAAATTTTTCGTATAATATGTTTTCGTATAATTCTATGTAGCGTTTCGAAACCGTTTCTATATATTCATCAGTCATATCCGGAATTTCTTGTCCTTCTTTTCCCTGAAAACCGTTTTCAATCAACCAGCGGCGAACGAACTCCTTAGATAATTGTTTTTGTTCTTCACCTTTGTCCTGACTTTCCTGATAACCGTCAGCATAAAAATAGCGAGATGAATCTGGTGTGTGAATTTCATCAATTAAAACAATCTTTCCGTGTTTGGTTTTCCCGAATTCATATTTAGTGTCAACCAAAATCAAGCCACGACTTGCTGCAATTTCAGTTCCACGTTGATATAAAGCATGTGTGTATTTCTCTAAAATTAAATAATCTTCTTCTGAAACAATTCCGTTTGCTAAAATAGCTTCACGCGAAATGTCTTCATCGTGTGAACCGTTATCAGCTTTTGTTGTCGGAGTGATTATTGGTCCCGAAGCTTCGGGAGGAAATTGGTCATTTTCTTTTAATCCTTCTGCCATAGTAACACCACAAATAGTTCTTTTTCCTAAAGCATACTCACGTGCTGCATGACCTGAAAGATAACCACGGATTACCATCTCCACTTTAAAAGGCTCACAAAGATGTCCAACAGCAACGTTTGGATCCGGAGTTGCAATAAGCCAATTCGGAACAATATCCTGAGTTAAGTGCATAAACCTGGTGGCAATTTGATTTAGAATTTGTCCTTTATAAGGTATTCCTTTTGGCATTACGACATCAAAGGCAGATAATCTGTCAGTAGCAATCATTACCAACAATTCGTCGTTAATATTATAAACTTCACGGACTTTTCCGCGATAAACAGATTTTTGTCCAGGAAACTGGAAATGGGTTGTAGTTAAAGTATTCATTATGTTGTGTTGTTGTGGGTGCAAAAATAGGAATTTGAAGTAAATTTTAAGGCATCAACAATAATAAAAAAAGAACCCCGCCAACTTTAGTTTAGCAGGGTTGAGATTCTTCCTTCGTCAGAATGACAAGTTAATACTTTTAATCGTTATTCTCAATACTCTTGTAGGCATCAATTACTTTTTTGACTAACCTATGACGAACAATGTCTTTGTCATCAAGATAAATGATACCAATACCTTCAACATCTTTTAAAACAAGTATAGCTTCTTTCAACCCCGAAATGGTTCTGCGCGGCAAATCAACTTGTCCCGGATCACCCGTGATGATAAACTTAGCACTTTTTCCCATACGGGTTAAAAACATTTTCATCTGCGAATGGGTTGTATTCTGAGCTTCATCCAAAATCACGAAAGCATTATCTAGGGTTCTTCCACGCATGAAAGCCAATGGTGCAATTTGTATAATTCCTTTTAGGATGTAATCTTCCAAAGTTTGTGGTGGCAGCATATCGCGCAAAGCATCATATAATGGTTGCATGTATGGATCGAGTTTTTCTTTCATATCTCCCGGAAGGAAACCCAGATTTTCTCCGGCTTCCACCGCAGGACGTGTTAGAATAATCCGTTTTACCTGCTTTTCTTTTAGTGCTTTTACCGCCAGAGCGACGCCTGTATAGGTTTTCCCAGTTCCGGCTGGACCAACAGCAAAAACCATATCGTTTTTGGCTACATAATCTACAAGTTTTTGTTGGTTAGGCGTCATTGCTTTAATAAGCTTTCCTCCTATTCCGTGCACCAATATTTTATCACTGTCGGGCATACGCTGTTCTTCCTGCAAATTGCTATGTATAACCCTGTCGATAACGTTATCATCAATATTGTTATATCGTGTGAAATGCAACATCAGGCGGTTAAAGCGCATTTCGAACTCATCCAGTTCTTCTTTTTCGCCAAATGCCTTGAGGGTTGTGCCACGAGCGACAATTTTGAGTTTAGGGTAATACCTTTTAATAGTTTCAAGATGAGTGTCTTGAGCGCCCCAAAATTCTTTTGGTGCGATGTCGTGTAGTTCAATGATACGTTCGTTCAAAAGCAGCAGTATTAAATTAAAATAATTCGCTATATATTATTAGCTTTGTACCCAAATTTAATCAAATAAAACTACAGGCCTCACTATTTTGGGAACTGATTTCAACCAAGTTATAAACAATCAATGTCAATAATCACCTTAACAACCGATTACGGATTGAAAGACCACTTTGTCGGGGCTTTGAAAGGTAAATTATTATCAGAGTTTCGCGAAGCCACTATTATTGATATTTCCCACGATATTGATGCTTTCAATGTTGCCGAAGCTTCTTATATAATTGGTGCAACTTACAGCAGTTTTCCAAAAGGAACCGTTCATTTGATTGGTGTTGACATCGAATTGAATACGGAAAATCAGCATATTGCCATGCAGTGGAATGATCAGTACTTTATTTGTGCCGATAATGGGATTTTGAGTATCCTGATACAGAAAATCGTTCCCCAAAAATTGGTTGTTATCAATATCCATGACCGTTTACCGGATGACGCCACCGATTTGGATGTGTTTGTAAAGGTCGCCTGTCATTTAGCAAAAGGCGGTTTGCTCAACGTTATTGGCAAAGAAATTAAAGCCATTAAAGAAGTTACCGAACTTCAGGCAATTGTTCAGGAAAACCAAATTAAAGGATATGTGATTTACATCGATCATTTAGGTAATGCGGTGACCAACATTTCCAAGAAATTGTTTTTGGAAGTGGGTAAAACGCGCCCTTATGAAATCCAGTTTAAGAATAAAATCATTAAAACCATTTTACCGAAATACTCTGATATTGGTATTTCCTCCAACTATCCACTAAAGTATTATGAAGGGGAAAAATTAGCTATTTTTAACGAAGCAGGCTTTATGGAAATTGCCATTTTCAGGAGTAATCCTGATACAGTTGGTTCAGCTTCCAGTTTATTAGGGTTGAGTTATAGAGATGTTGTGACGATTGATTTTAATTAGAAAAAGACAATGTTCATACGAATAGTAAAAATGAGTTTCCACGAAGAAAATATTCCAAAGTTTTTGGAAAATTTTGACGTGATGAAAGAAAAAATACGCGGTGCTGAAGGCAATCGTTTTCTCGAATTGTATCAGGATAAAAACAATCCAAGTATTTTCTTTACCTATAGTTTTTGGGAAGCCGAAAATGACTTGGAAAACTACCGGCAATCAGAATTGTTTTATGATGTTTGGACATTCACCAAAAAACTATTCAATGAAAAACCGGAAGCATGGAGTGTGGATAAAATAGTAAGTTTAACTTAAAAGTTGTCGGTTTTCAGTTATCGGTTAAAAACGGATAACAGATAACAGACAACAGATAACAGATAACAGATAACAGACAACAGATAACAGACAACAGATAACAGACAACAGATAACAGACAACAGATAATATGAGATCAATAGCGTTACGCGAAATAAAATCCTTCTTTGGTTCACCAATAGGTTACCTCGTGATTGGATTGTTTCTATTGCTCAACGGATTGTTCCTTTGGGTTTTTGATGGCGAATACAACATCCTGCAAAGTGGTTTTGCCGATTTGAGCCCGTTTTTCACTTTGGCACCATGGATATTTATTTTCCTTATTCCAGCCGTGACGATGCGTAGCTTTTCGGATGAAAAAAAACAGGGAACAATTGAATTATTATTGACAAAACCATTATCGCTTTGGCAGATTGTAAACGGTAAATTTCTCGGTTCTTTTTTACTAATTGTTATTGCGCTTTTGCCAACCTTAGTTTATGTTTGTGTGATTTCAAGCTTGGGAATGCCCGAAGGAAATATCGATATGGGAAGAACTATGGGTTCTTATTTTGGATTACTATTTTTAGTTGCAGCTTACACTTCTATCGGAATTTTTACATCCACGCTTTCCGAAAATCAGATTGTGGCCTTTTTACTTTCTGTTTTTTTATGTTTTCTGTTTTACTTTGGTTTTGAAGGAATTTCAAATTATGCCAAAGGTTTTGAAGATGCTGTTTCCCGAATTGGAATGGATAATCATTTCAAAAGCATGTCGCGAGGCGTTTTAGACACAAGAGATATTTTATATTTTGTGAGTGTCTCATTTTTGTTCTTGTCGTTTACGGTTTTTAAACTTAAATCCTTAAAAACGTAATGAGCGCTATCAAAAACAACTTCAAAAAAATCGTTGTTACTATTGGGATAATAGTACTTCTGAACATTGCAGGGCATTTTGTTTTTAAACGATTTGATTTAACTGCTGACAAACGCTATACGCTTTCGCAAACCTCATTAAACATTGTAGCTGAAGTTAAAGAACCATTGTATATCGATGTTTTTCTGGAAGGAGATTTCCCTGGAGAATTCAAAAAACTACAAACCGAAACCCAACAATTGTTAGAGGAATTTAAGGCGCAGAATTCGAATATTATTTTCCAGTTTGTCAATCCTTTAGAAGATGAAGAGGCAAAAGAAAAAACCTTGCAGTCATTTATGGAACGCGGTATGACACCCGTAAATGTGACGGTAAACGACAAAGGGCAACAAACACAGGAAGTCGTTTTCCCCTGGGCTGTGGCTACTTGTGGCAATCGTTCGGTAAAAGTGCCTTTGCTGAAAAACATGATGGGCGCATCAACAGCCGAAAAAGTGGTGAGTTCGGTGCAGCATTTAGAGTATGCTTTCGCTAATGCTATCAATACGGTTTCAAAAGCCAAGCAAAAGAAAGTGGCCGTTATTCAAGGAAATGGTGAATTGCAAGATGTTTTGATGGCTGATTTTATTAAATCCGTTAAAGACAATTATTATATCGGGCCATTTACTTTAGATTCCGTTGCCAAAAGTCCGGTAGAAAGTTTGAAATATCTGAAAAAATACGATTTAGCCATTATCGCCAAACCAACAGAAGCCTTCTCTGACGAAGAGAAACAAGTCTTAGACCAATATGTCATCAATGGTGGCAAAACGATTTGGCTGATAGATCAGGTCAATATGGAAATGGATAGTTTATACAATCAATCGGGTTCCAATTTAGCATTTCCAAGAGATTTGAATCTGAATGATATGTTCTTCAAATATGGCATCAGAATTCGCCCTGATTTAATTTTCGATTTACAAAATACTCCAATTGCTCTGGCAACTGGCGGACAGGGAAGCGCAACACAGTACACACAATATCCGTGGTTTTATTCGCCATTGATTTATCCGACAGTGAGTAACCCAATCGTGAGCAATCTGGATGGAATAAAATTTCAGTTCACGAGCCCAATTGAACCATTGAATAATGCCATTGAAAAAACCATTTTGCTGCAATCATCACAATATTCGAAACTGGTTGGAACTCCTGCAGAAATTAATTTAAAAATGGTTTCAGAACGACCAGACCAAAAAGAATTTACTGGAACAGGAAATTATCCTGTAGCCGTTTTATTGGAAGGACAATTTCATTCAGTTTATGAAAATAGGGTTTTACCGTTTACCGATTCCAGCTTTAAAACTTCTGCAAAAAACAGTAAAATGATTGTCGTTTCGGATGGTGATATCATTCGGAATCAATTGGACAAAAACTTACAGCCAATGGAATTGGGTTATGATAAATGGACCAATAATTTATACGCCAATAAGGAATTCATGATGAATTGCGTCAATTATTTACTGGATGATACCGGACTTATTAACATTAGAAGCAAGGAAGTGAATCTGCCTATTTTGGATAAAGAAAAAGTTTATGCTTCCTACACGCAATCGCAAGTCATAACTGTAGCAGTACCAATAGTTATCTTGCTGTTATTTGGCGTGGCATTTACCTTTCTGCGCAAGCGAAAATATAGTAAGTAATGTTAATAAAAAACTTTTTGAAATCCCCTAGTTTAAGATATATTTGTAAAAAATAAACAGAAATGAAATGCCCAAGACAAAGGTTTGTTATAAACGCATTTTACAAGGCATTCCATCTTCCATTAAAAAACAAATAAAAAATTCAGATGAAATTCATAGTATCGAGTTCATACTTATTAAAACAACTGCAAGTTTTAGGTAGCGTTATTAACAGTAGTAATACTTTGCCTATTTTAGATAATTTTCTTTTTGAATTAGATCATAAAAACCTTAGCGTTTCCGCTTCTGATTTAGAGACAACAATGTCGGCTACATTAGAAATTGATTCTACCAGCAAAGGAAGCGTTGCGGTTCCTGCCAAATTGTTATTAGACATTCTGAAAACATTTCCGGAGCAACCGTTGACTTTTACCGTTGAAGAAAACAGTACTATCGAAATCAGTTCTAATTCCGGAAAATATGCTATTGCGTATGCTCCCGGAGAAGAATTTCCAAAATCGGTAAGCTTGGACAACCCATCGTCAACAGTGGTTCCTTCAGATGTTTTAGCTACAGCGATTAGCAAAACTATTTTTGCTGCCGGAAATGATGATTTACGTCCCGTGATGAGCGGTGTATTTTTCCAGTTTTCTCCGGAAGGTTTGATTTTTGTGGCAACCGATGCTCATAAACTAGTGAAATATGCACGTGCCGATGTGAAAGCTTCACAAGTTGCTGATTTCATTATGCCAAAAAAACCTTTGAATATTCTGAAAAGTATTCTTGGAACATCTGATGCTGATGTAACTATTGAATACAACGATTCGAATGCTACTTTCTCCTTCGAGAGTTATATTTTGACTTGTCGTTTAATTGATGGGAAATATCCAAATTATGAAGCGGTAATCCCAAAGGAAAATCCAAATAAACTGATGATTAATAGAGTTCTGTTACTGAATTCTGTTCGTCGTGTTGCTATTTTCTCTAACAAAACTACACACCAGATTCGTTTGAAAATTGCCGGCGCAGAGTTGAATATTTCTGCTGAAGATATTGATTACTCAAACAAGGCAGAGGAAAGACTAACTTGTGATTATCAAGGCGATGATATGCAAATTGGTTTCAACTCAAGATTCTTATCTGAAATGTTGACAAATTTAACTTCTGACGAAATTATGTTGGAAATGTCGATGCCAAATCGTGCTGGAATTTTAACGCCAATCGATGGCTTAGATGAAGGTGAAACCGTAACCATGCTTGTGATGCCGGTTATGCTGAATAACTAAATATAAACTAACCTTTATACCTGAAAACCGTAATTTTGAAAGAGATTGCGGTTTTTTTTATTTTTTAATGCATTGACAAAACCTAACAGTTTGAAATTTAGATCTATTCTGATATGCAATTTACAACGTACAAACTGATGTGCTATAAGTTAGTTTAACCCGCAAGAGATTCCAGTACAATTAGTTTCGAAATTATTTCCGGAACTACTCTAACTACATTTGAAGGACAAATCAATAAATACCAACAGATTCAATAAAAAAAGACCCTCGATTTCTCGAAGGTCTTTTTACTTTATTAATTTGTTATTACTTATCGTTTGATAACGCGAAGTGTTTTAACTTCCTCGCCTTGTGTTACAACAACGTTGTAAACTCCGCTAGGATAATGATCTCCGATATGTTGTTCAACAATATCGGTAGCTCTCACTTCTGTTCTTTCAATAAGTCTTCCGGTCATATCATAAACCACGATACCTACTTTCGCCTCACTTGCAGTTGTTAAACTCAAATTGAAGGTTTCACTGTATGGATTCGGATACGCAACTACATTAAATGAAGCCGTAATTCCTGCAT
>NZ_JANXTI010000065.1 GCF_025352425.1 Flavobacterium sp. | reverse complement strand
ATCAATAGTTAAGTTATCACCAGGCATAACCATTTCAACTCCTGTAGGTAGAGTAATAACTCCTGTTACGTCAGTAGTACGAACGTAAAACTGTGGACGGTAATTATTATGGAATGGTGTATGACGACCACCTTCTTCTTTTTTCAAGATATAAACCTCTGCTTTAAATTTAGCGTGTGGTTTAACAGAACCTGGCTTACAAATAACCATTCCTCTTTTAATATCTTCTTTTGCAACACCTCTTAACAAGATACCTGCATTATCTCCAGCCTCACCTCTATCTAAGATTTGACGGAACATTTCGATTCCTGTTACTGTAGAAGTTAATTTCTCAGCACCCATCCCGATGATTTCAACAGGATCCCCTGTATTACAAATACCAGTTTCTATACGACCTGTAGCAACAGTTCCACGACCAGTAATTGTAAATACATCTTCAACCGGCATCAAAAATGGTTTTGCTACGTCACGAACTGGCTCTTCAATCCAGACATCAACAGCAGCCATCAATTCAAGAATTTTTGGAGTCCAAGCTGGATCATTATTCAATCCACCTAAAGCTGAACCTTGAATTACAGGGCTATTATCTCCATCATAATCATAGAAAGATAATAAATCTCTGATTTCCATTTCAACAAGTTCTAATAACTCTTCATCATCAACCATATCCACTTTATTCATGAATACAACGATTCTTGGAATACCTACCTGACGACCTAAAAGGATGTGCTCACGAGTTTGTGGCATTGGTCCGTCAGTAGCAGCTACTACCAAAATAGCACCATCCATTTGAGCAGCACCAGTAACCATGTTCTTTACATAATCCGCGTGACCTGGACAGTCAACGTGTGCATAGTGACGGTTAGCTGTTTCATACTCAACGTGTGATGTATTGATAGTAATACCTCTTTCTTTTTCTTCTGGAGCATTATCAATTTGATCAAATGATTTTGCTTGACAGTAACCTGCATCTGATAATACTTTTGTAATTGCAGCCGTTAATGTAGTTTTTCCGTGATCCACGTGCCCAATTGTACCAATATTAAGGTGTGGCTTGTTACGATTAAAATTTTCTTTTGCCATTTTAATTAATTTTAAACTTAGTTATATATATTTATTAGTGTTCAATTTTTAATTTGAGCCAACTACGGGAATTGAACCCGTGACCTCTTCCTTACCAAGGAAGCACTCTACCCCTGAGCTAAGTCGGCTAATGCCTAGTCCAGAAGTTAGATATTAGGATTCAGAAAGACCAAATTCCCATTTCTAAATTCCATTTTTGGATTATCAACTTGACAATCCTGATGGGATTACCGCCTTCGGCGATGATCCTGATAAGGCGTTGCCTTATCCAAACTTTAAAACAGATTTACTCGAAAGTGAACTTTCGGATAAATCCTTTTTTAAAGTTTGTGGGGAGAGCAGGATTCGAACCTGCGAAGTTCTCACAGCAGATTTACAGTCTGCCCTCGTTGGCCGCTTGAGTATCTCCCCTAACCATATTTCAATAAAAAAAAGAGCCGGCGGAGGGACTCGAACCCACGACCTGCTGATTACAAATCAGCTGCTCTAGCCAACTGAGCTACGCTGGCAATATCAATAAAAAAAGTCCGCTATTTCTAACGGACTGCAAATGTATATGTTTTTGTCTTTTAATCAAAACATTTTTTGAAAAAAATTATTTTAAATATGTGTTCTGATTTTTTCTTTTCTTTTAATCAATAATCGCTCTAATGATTCTGCCGAAACCTCTATTGCTTCCTCAAAAGTTTTGCATTGCTTTTTTACCATAAAATCGTCTCCTGGTACATGAATTTTAACCTCAACTACTTTATTTTCTTTATCACTTGTCTTTTCAACCTTCAAAAAAACGTCAGCTGAGACAACTTTATCATAAAATTTCTCTAGTTTACTCAATCGTTCTTGAATAAAATCTACTAGCTTTCTGTCAACAGCAAAATTAACCGCATTAACACTTACCTTCATAATCTACTATTTTATTAATTAAACATTTAGAATTATTTTTTATTTCTAGGATGAGCACCATTATATACTTTTTGGAGTTCGGCTAAACTATTGTGTGTGTAAACTTGTGTCGAAGCTAAACTAGAATGTCCTAATAATTCCTTTACTGAATTTATGTCTGCCCCATTATTTAGAAGGTGTGTCGCAAAAGTGTGCCTTAATATATGGGGACTTTTTTTTACCTTCTCTGAGACATTACTAAAGTAATAATTTATTAACCGATAAACAAACGAATCGTTTAATTTAACTCCATTTAATAGTAGGAAAAAAAAATCGCCATCTTTAACATCTTGAATACTTGATCTTTCAGACAAATATTTTTTTACCTGTTCTTCAATTATTGTTAAAATTGGAATTATTCTTTCTTTGTTTCTTTTTCCCAATACTTTGATAGTATGGCTCGTCAAATCAATGTTCTTTAATTTTAAATTTATTAATTCTGTTCTTCTTATTCCGGTAGTATAAAACAGGTCGACTATTAATTTATCCCTTATACCTTCATATCCTTCTTTATAGATTATTTGATTCAAAACCATATCCAGTTCCTTTTCCGAAAAAGGAATTTGGATTTTTTTTGGTGCTTTTAATGCTTTGTGTTTTAAGAGCGGACTTGAATCAATTTGCTTTGTCTTTAGCAAAAATTTATAGAACGATTTTAGTGAAGAAATTTTTCTGTTAATCGAAGTATTTGAAATTCCATCATCAGAGAGTGAAACAATCCAGGACCGGATTTGGTTGTAATTTACGGTAAGCAAATTATCATCATCGTATTCATTAGCTAAAAAAGATTCAAAAAAACCTAAATCATTTATATAAGCAGTGACCGTATGCTGAGAGTAATTTTTCTCTAACAATAGATAATCAAGAAACTTATTTTTAGAATTCTCCATAAAAAAACCGTTAGCATCAAAGTTATAAAACTTTAATAACTAACGGTTAGTATATTTTCAGAAAAGTTAGTGACTAACTTTCTAATCCGTCTTTCATGTTCTGGATATAAGCAGCTTTTTGAACTTGTGCTCTTTTTACCACTGAAGGTTTGATGAAAGCCTGACGTGAACGCAACTGACGAACAGTTCCGGTCTTATCAAATTTTCTTTTATAGCGCTTTAATGCTCTATCGATATTTTCTCCGTCTTTAATTGGTATAATTAACATAATATAGACACCTCCTCTCGTTAAGGGTGCAAAAGTAATAATTATTTTGAATTATGAATTATAAATTTTAAATTATTTTGGCGTTTCCCTTCGGGTCGCGCTTTCCGCAGTGCATGGCACTTTGCTTCAATCTCTAACGCAAATAAAAAAGACCAAATCACAATCCTGCAAATTTGGTCATTTTCTATTCTCTATTCATTATTTTCTCAACCCTACTTCACCGCCGGCTTATAGTTTTGTTTGTCAATAATCATTTTTGACAAGATTTCTCTAAGAATTTCTGAAGTTCCACCACCTATTGGTCCTAAACGGCTGTCTCTTAATAAACGAGCCAATGGATATTCTTCCATATAACCATAACCGCCCAACATTTGCAAACAACTGTAAATTGCTTCATCGGCTACTTTTGTAGATTTTAATTTAGCCATAGTAGCTTCTTTTACTACATATTCGCCTTTGTTTAATCGAGCAACAGCAGCGTAATTAAACACTTTACAATGTTCTACTTCTGTGGCATGGTCAACCATGGTATGTCTTAATGCCTGAAACTTATTGATTGTAGTTCCAAACGCTTGTCTTTGCGACATGTAATCTATGGTATATTCTATAGCATATTCGGCTCTTGCGTGTGCATTTATTGCCATAATTAATCTTTCTAAAGCGAAATGCTGCATAATATAAGGAAATCCTTTTCCTTCTTCTCCCATTAAATTTTCTTCAGGAATTTCAACATTATCAAAAGCAATCTCAGCAGTATCTGAAGCTCTCCATCCTAGTTTATCCAACTTTGTAGCCGTAATTCCTTTTAAGTTTGTATCCATTAGGAACATACTTATTCCTTTATTCCCTAAATCCGGACTTGTTTTTGCCGCCACTACATAATAATCGGCGTATATCCCATTAGTAATAAATGTTTTAGATCCGGTTATAATATATTTATTTCCTTTTTTAACGGCAGTTGTTCGCATACCTGCAACATCACTACCACCAAAAGGTTCAGAAATACACAAAGCACCTATTTTATCTCCGGAAATACTTGGCGCTAAATAATTCTGTTTAATTCGTTCATCTCCTTCGGCATTTAGATGCGTCATTGCTAAATAAGCGTGTGCCCACATGGCAGCTGCAAAGCCCGAAGATTTTATTTTTTGAAGTTCTTCCAGGAACACTACGGTATAAAACAGATCAAGATTCAATCCACCATAAGCTTCAGGATATGCCAGTCCAAAAAAGCCCATTTCACCAAACTTCTTCCAAATAAAGCGCTCAATCGTTCCAGTTTTTTCCCATTTCTCAATATGCGGAACTACCTCGGTACGCAAAAAATCTTTCAAACTGGCTCTGAATAATTCGTGTTCTTCTGTAAAGTAAATTGAATTCATATAACTAAGGCTATTTTTATCTTAATTTTAGAATTCCAAATATAAGGCTATTATCTTGATTTTTTCTACGGGAAAACCTTTAATTTTTGTCAAATCCTCAATCTTAATTTCGCCTTTCATGGTTCTGTAAATAACAATATCCTTTGCTAATTGATATCTGAAAAAGGGGAATTGACTTAACTCTTTGACTGACGCATTATTAATATTAATCTTTTTGGCATTTACGGTTGATTTTATCACAAAAGATGTTTTCAGTTTTTCTATTACTTCTGGTGACAATCCCCAAATATCATTCATCTGTTCTATAGAAACGAAAGCGCCATATTTTTGTTTCTCACCCAAAATTCTATCGGAAATTTTATCACCAATTCCATAAACCTTCATCAAATCTTCTTTTGAAGCCTCATTAATATCCATAACAATGACTTTTTCCGGCTTTGAAAAATCTTTTTTTGCAAATGTTTGAAAACTGTTCTTTTTATTAGTAACCCAATCCGGAAATTTAAAATAAGGCGAAAAGGTTCGCAGTAAAGAATCGGAAACTTTTGTCACTGCCTGAAATTCTTCGGCAGAATTAACAAATTTATTTTGATTTCTAAAGGCAAGTAAGCGATCGATTTCATCAACAGACATTCCGAGTTTGTATCCTTTGAAATCAGTTATGAAATTGGGATTGAAGGGATAAATAGTTGGTTTATAATTTTTGTTATTGCCTTTTAAACTATCTATTGTGCTTTGATTCGCCAACCATTTAAATTGTTCTTTGTCAATGGTTTCCTTAATTGTAAAGTCATAGAAAAAATAAATTCCCTGAACCAGAATGATAATCCCAAAAAACAATAGGATTCCAATCCGTTGACTTTTCGAATAGGTTAAAAAGGATTTTATTATTGAATCATTTGTTTCCAAACTTTACAAATCAAAAACAGACGTTCGTTTGCCCCGAATCAAATCTTTCAACCTAATCCAAAAAGCTAAAGTAAGATACACCCCAAACCACAAACCGGCCGTTACGAAAGTGATGTAGATAAAAAACAAACGCACATTGGAAGCCCGCATTCCAAGCTTATCCGCCAAACGGGAAGAAACATCAAAACCGTATTTTTCGAAGAAATATTTTAATTGAATAACTACTGACATTCGTTTTATTTAAAAATTAAAATTACGATTTTAAAAGTTGAATTCCAACAACGCATTGTAAACATTTACTGTAATTGCAATACTCGTTTTTGAGTTGCAATAACGATTGGGCTTCAAAAGCATTCTTTGCTTTAATTCCAAAATTGGAAAATTTTTCTATAATTATATTTTTCTCGGCAGCAATTTCCCGAAGTAAATCCAGTAAAGATTCCGATGTCTCTTTTCCATGACTTTTGGCATACGCAAACTGAATTGGGACAATGGTGTTGATGACCAGCAAATCGATGAATGACTTGGAAAACTGTTTTTTCTTCTTTGGACTTTCTTTATCAAACTGATAATGCGTTTGCCAATATTCAGAAATTGTAATTTCAAATAGTTGATGTAACTCTTTTAACGTTTTAGAGGCAATCACTTTCGAAAATAAATTTTGCTGTTTATGATATAACATTGCCAATTGTGCCAACCGTATCGTCGGAAAATTATCGGGCCTATGTTTAAAAAACTGAACAGGTTCAATGATTATCTTTTTCAACTTGTGCTTTTGAGAGGTATATTCAAATCGGTTTTTTAAATCTTTAGTATAGTTGTCCTGAATATCGAACGGAAATAAATCGGCTGTTCCAAAAAGTAGGCTTTCTAAATTTTCGACTTCAGCACTTTCCTTTCTAATTATTGAAAACGGAAATGATTTGGCTATTTTAAAGAACGTTTCTCCATTGGTATTCAACCCGAAGTTCTTTGCCAGCATACAAAACAAAACCGCTTCCCAATTATTTTCTGTCTCCTCTAGCAATTGTTCAATCGGAATATATTTTCGTTCCAGCCTTTCAATAAATAACCGTTGCTGCCAATTCAACAAAACAAAACTATCAACAGTCGCAATTTGACTTTCACAATAAATCCAGGATTTTGGCGACACTAATGCCTGATAATTTTCTAAATCTTTTTTAGATATGTAATTCTTAAGTTCCAAAACAGGAATTTCAGAATTGTCTTTTCTGAAGACTGGCGTGTCGTGGTTCCAAACGACATGCAGAATTACATTCTCATAATTCGGGTCTTTCTCGTGATGATGCAGATACCAATCAGAAGATTTTATATGGATTTCAATATTTCCGGCCCATTTTTGATTTCCTATAACAATTTGAGCGTTAAAAAAATCCGGTCCACTTTGTTGCAAATAATTACCACAATGCGTTATCGTTAATAATTCTCCGGAAACGGTTGTTAGGTTAGAAAAGTCAAACTTCTTATATTGCCATAAATAATGGAGAAAATCTTCTTTCACGTTTCCAAATTTTCATCTAAAGTAAGAAATTTACTTTAATAAAAATCATTTTGTAATGAAAAATTTACTTTTATTTGTTTTGTTGATAGTTACCACAAAATTATTTTCACAAAGTTATAAAATCAGTTACCTGAAAAGTTCTAACGGGAGTTTGATTGAGGAACAAGATCGAATTGTTGTTTTTGCCGGAACCACACATACGCTATTGATGACTGAAAACATTAATAATCAAAATGAAACTTATCCTTTTGAGCATACCTGGATAAATAGGACAACTAATTCTTTTAAGCAGTTTGCCTCCTTAAAACGTGGCGTGATTTATACGAAAGATACCGTTTCATTAGCTGCACAGACTTTCGATTATTTGAATGAAACAAAAAAAATATTAGGTTATACCTGCAAAAAAGCAAAGACCATTGTCAACTCTAATACGATTGAGTTGTGGTATACGAATGATTTAAAAGTAAAAGGTTCTCCAATAATCTTGGGACAAAATTTAGGTTTGGTATTGGAAATAATACGAAATGGAAATTTTGTAATATCAGCAGTTAAAATAGAAAAAAATAAAGATTTAGATACTACCGAAATACGCGGTAAAGAAGTTGATGCCTTAACTTATAAAGACTTGCTGTGGAAAAGCCGCTTTACTACAATCAATGTTTTTAAAGACCAAATTATCAACTTTTCGGATGCTTCCAAATCAAACGATACTATTCTTCGATTTGCTAATGGAACTATTGCTGTTAGAAAGATTAAAATTCCACAAATAAAAGTTGGTAGCCAGATTTTTGTAGACGTAACGGAACAATCCAATGGCGATGCTTACGACAGAACGGGTTCATTTTTCATTATCCCGACGGATAGAGGAAAGTCATTTTTGGATGGCTTAAAAAACGGAGCAAAAACATTACCAATGTATAACAACGGAAATGGAAAGGAATATCAAGGAGTTGTTGCAACAGAAGATTATAGCCCGATTGTAGAATTGATGCGGTTCTTTACTCCTTTTGGCGTAAAGCAATACAACACATTACAACTTAAGGATAAAACATGGGCAGAAAATGTGCTGTATCGTCAGGATGTTTCCGATTTGAGAACCTTGTTGAGCAATCAGGAAGTTTGGATTGGAATCAATATTGGTAATTATGACAAAGGCGGTCACAAAGTGTCGGCTAATATTACGATTCATGAAGAAGAAAGCAAAGTTATTCCAACTCTAATTGTTCCTCTTTTCTGCACTACTAATATTATGGAAATGGCCGGGCAGGAATATGGAACGATGTTTAGTTCAGATAAAGGTTTGGAAGTTACTTTCAAATTAAACAAGCCAATGAAAAACTGCAAACTTCGTTACATAGCTACAGGTCACGGCGGTTGGGAAAATGGAGATGAATTTGTGACAAAGAAAAACTCAATTTATTTAGACGGTGCTGCAACATTTAGTTTTACGCCCTGGCGACAAGATTGTGGTTCCTATCGTTTGTCAAATCCAGCATCTGGAAATTTCCCTAACGGATTATCATCATCCGATTACAGTCGGGCAAATTGGTGTCCGGGAACGGTAACCAATCCAATTTTTATTGATTTAGGAAACTTAGAAGCAGGAACTCATACCATACAAATTAAGATTCCGCAAGGATTACCTGAAGGAAGCAGTTTCAGTTTCTGGAATGTTTCGGGAGTTTTGATTGGAGAATAAGAATTAAATAAAAGAAAAAAGAGGCAAGAAAAAAGATATTACTCTTGCTTCTTGCCTCTTATATCTTGCTTCTAAAAATTACTTGATAGAGCTGATAATATCGTGTTTCGTAATAATGTGATGTTTTCCGTTGCCTAAATCTACCAAAACGGCTTGGTTATCTTTGTTGATTAACTTAGACAGTTCTTCAATTGGCGTATTTGCTTTCACAATTGGATAAGGTTTACCCATGATCTCACGAATTGGCTTGTCAGCAATATCGCTGTCTTCTACGTAACTTCTGAACAAATCTGTTTCATCTAAGCTTCCCACAAAACCAGTGATATCAATTACCGGAATCTGAGAAATATTATATTTTTTCAAGCGCTCGATAGCATGTGAAACCAATTCTTCTGTACGCACAATTACCAACGGTTTGTCTTTGTGATCTTTGATAACGTCTTCAGCTGTTGTAATGTTTTCGTCCAAAAAGCCTCTTTCACGCATCCAATCATCATTGAACATTTTCCCAACATAGCGACTTCCCGAATCGTGGAATAAAACCACCACGACATCGTCTTTAGTAAAATGCTCTTTTAACTGGAGTAATCCTTTTACACATGACCCCGCAGAGTTACCCACAAAAATTCCCTCTTCCAAGGCAATTCTTCTTGTGTAAACTGCAGCATCTTTATCGGTTACTTTGGTAAAACCGTCAATGATTGAAAAGTCTACATTTTTTGGCAAGATATCTTCTCCAATACCTTCGGTGATATACGAATAGATTTCGTTCTCGTCAAAAATTCCCGTTTCATGGTATTTTTTAAATACAGAACCATAGGTATCAATTCCCCATACCTTAATATTTGGATTTTTTTCTTTCAGATATTTTCCAATTCCGGAAATAGTTCCGCCAGTTCCCACTCCAACGACGAAATGTGTAACCTTCCCATCGGTTTGTTCCCAAATTTCAGGTCCGGTTTGTTCGTAATGTGCCTGGGCATTTGATGGATTGTCATATTGATTTACGTACCATGAATTTGGAATTTCGGTGCCTAATCTTTTGGATACGGAATAATACGAACGCGGGTCAGTTGGTTCAACATCTGTAGGGCAAACAATAACTTTAGCGCCAACAGCACGTAGAATATCCATCTTTTCCTTGGATTGTTTATCTGTAATTACAAAAATACATTTGTAACCTTTTACAATGGCAGCAAGTGCTAAGCCCATTCCTGTATTTCCTGATGTTCCTTCGATGATGGTTCCTCCTGGTTTTAATCTTCCGTCAGCTTCGGCATCTTCAACCATTTTAACAGCCATTCTGTCTTTGGTGGAATTTCCCGGATTGAAGGTTTCTACTTTGGCTAAAACCAAGGCGTCAATTCCTTCTATAACTTTGTTAAGCTTTACTAATGGCGTGTTACCGATAGTTCCTAATATGTTTTCTGCGTATTTCATTATTTAGAGAATAGAGTAAAGAAGAAAGAAAAAAGATTTTCTTCTTATTTTCGACAAATGTACTGTCTATTTTGACGGTTTCCAAAAATTCAAATGGATTATCGTCTAACCCTGATTATTTGATATTAAGTGGAGGACTGCCAGTGGCAGTCAGGTATGTTTTTGTTTACAAAAAATAAAATGGTTTAATAACTAACCCTGATTGGAGAGTTTGCCGTGCAAACCGTAAAGCAGGAATTACGCCGGCTGATAATGCCCGAACCTTTCGTTCTAGATTGTTTCGAGCTTCGCAATGACTTTATTGAAAGAAATTCCAAACCAAACCAAACCGGATCATGAAATCACGATACGGATAATTTGGTGCTGTGTAGAAATTGTTTCCTGTTATTTTGGAGTTGAAATGTTCTGCTTTTAAGAAAATCCTGGTCTGACGAATCCTTGCATTGATAAAGAAATCCAGCATGGGAAAATCACCAACTTTTGTTTGATTCTGCACAAACGCTTCGGTAGTTACCGGATTGTAATCGTTAATATAATATTTGGTAAAATAATTAAACGTAAAACCCGTTTGCAGATACAGTGCTTTTTTGAAGTAATAGTTGGTAAAGTAAAGTGAATTCCTGGTCACGATTTTTGGTACATTCAGCACGTCATCTTGTTGGTCAACCTGCTGATATAATACTGTATTGTCTAAAGCCAATTTCCACCATTTGAATTCGCGGCTTACTTTCACCGACAAGTAATTAATGGTTTTATCGTATTGTTTTGGCGAGATAATTTGCTGCTGCGGGTCGGTGGCATCGTTGCTAAAATACAAATGGTCATTGATGGAACTTACCTGCAATGAAGCATCAAGCCATTGGGTTTTGGCCGTAGCTTCGATGTTATTTATTTTTTCATTTTTGAAATCATTGTACCAATTATAATCAACATAACTACTTTGATACAGATTATAAATATGATCCGGAATTTTACTTATCATTTGGTATTGAAAAACAAACTCGTTTTTATCATTGAGTTTATAGTTCAGTTTGGCATCAAAATTTGACATCGGCTGATTAGAAATCGAATTGGAATAAGTAAAGGTTCCGTTCCATTTGTTTTTTCTGTAGTCGTATTGCCCACCAACAGTGTTGATCTCGTCATTCAAAGAACTTGGAATTGTTCCTGAATTTAAAATCAATATTTTGTCGTAGTAATAATTATACCTGAAATTCTCGGCAAAAAACTGGAATTTTCCAAGCAACGAATTTTCATAAATGGCGCCAACTTTATTATACAATCTGTTATAACGTGTGTGGTCATTAATGTTTGAAGTAACATAGGAAGTGCCAAAACGTTTTACGTCATCGAGATCGCCAACAGTAGAAAGAACCGTTTGTTGATTGTATTCAAAGAATTTGTTTTCGTAATTGAATTGGTGTGTTATGTATAAATTGTTATCGGCCTTTTTGGCATTAATCCTGAAATTATGATCAAAGAAAATCCTTTTACCCTTCATAAAAGATTTGGCATCCTTTAAGTATACTTCAAGTCGGGCGCGGTTTGAATAGGCTCCATCCGCGCTTTCGAAATTCTCAATGGTAGTAATTCCGCCGTTTTCTCCATTTAAAAAATCCTGTCCGGTGAAATGAAAATTTAGATAATACCTTTTGTTCAGCGTATTATAACTTGACGTAAACCTAAAATTTCCTGTGCTTGAAAGTTGGTTGATATATTTTCCCAAAGAACGCAATCCTTTGAAAGCAACTGACATGTTAAATCGTTCCGAAGTATTTACCGTAATAAAAGCATCAAGAGATTGTCCTTGTTCCATCACGGTTTTGAAATACAACTCGGTAACCGGCGTTGCGACAGAATAATATTTAATATCGTTAACCCCTAAATAATTAAATTGTTTCCCTGAAAAGCCAATTTCAGGAAAGGAATTAAAGTTTTTCAATCCGAAATCGAGAACTGTATAGGTTTGCCCTTCGTTAGCAAAAGGCAGAAGCCCGAAAATGTCCTTGCGCAAATAATTGTATTCGTATTCTTTTTTGATGGTCAAAGAAGTGTCTACATAAGTAGTATCCTTTTGCAACGTGATAATCCTATATTGGTTGAAAGCTGCTTTAGGTTGCTTCTTTGGGACGCTTTTAGCAGCAACAGTTTGACCATCCTGAGAAAAACCAACTGAAACAATCAATAAAAAGAGTACGGTTAATAAGTATTTCATCTTAAAATATTACGGAGCAAAAATACACAAAACTATTTGTAATAAAATCATAAAAAAACCACCCCAATTAACTGGGATGGTTTTTTTAATATAATTGATTAAAAGTTACTCTTTAATAAATTTCTTACTAACCGAACCTTTGTCAGATTTAAATGTTACAAAATAAACTCCCGAAGAAAGGCTGGAAACGTCTATTACGTTATTAATCGTATTTCCTGATTTGTATATCTCTTTACCCGAAACATCATGAATGGTAATGGCGGTTAAAACAACCTGATCACTAATAGTGTAATTTAAAATTCCTTTTACCGGGTTTGGATATATGTTAGTATCGTTAATTAAAAATTCATTAGTACCTAATGAAGTTTCAATTACGAAATTATCTATAAGTGCCCCATCGTAGCTATCTGTAGCATCTGATTGGAAAACAAATCTGAATAACATATTTGACTGCGGACTTGGCGATGTAGCACCAAATGCGGAAAGATCATAACTATATTCCCTTTTTGTGCCATTGGTTGAACCACTTGCATTCATACTACCTGCATCACCCGTCCATTCACTGCCAATGCAATTTGCACAACCTGAGTTACTTGTATACCAATTAGTATTCGAATCTGTACCTAATAAATTCCATGAATTACCTCCATTCGCTGAATATTGCATGTACAAAATATCAGCACTGTATTGTAAATCAAACGCCATATCAAACTTTAAAATAGGATTTTGTGCCTGGGACAAGTCATAGCATCTTGAAGTTAGGTAAGATTTGGTGTCCGATGGATAAGGATTCGTTAAACCAGTGGCATATACATTTGAGCTGTCTGTTAAATTGGGCTTGTTCATAATACCTCTTTGCCAAACTGACAAAACAGAAATAGGTTCATTAGACGCCAATAAATTATCTGATGCTGATTCAAATGTATTTATCTGGTTAACACTTGCTGATTGATTAACAAAAATATAAGTCGATTTAGCATTATTTGAAACAACTGCATCACCTGATGTAGTGGTAGTAACATTTAATATATGTGTTCCTGCCGATAAACTTGATGTGTTGATTGTTATTTGTTGACTCCCTGTTGCGCAAGTGGAAAGACTTCCATTCCAAACTATGTTTGTATTTGTTCCTCCATCTAAGTTATAGGATATGGTAACAGATGTAAGTGTACTTGTCCCAAGATTTTTAAAACTAACAGTTTGTATAACACTTGTAACACCACAGTTCACAGAGTTATTTACGGGAAGGCTTTCCTGACTAACATCATTTGCAACACTAACATAACTATTTCCAACATTTACAGCAAACCATGCATTAGTAACTCCAGCCACTTCAGGACTGGCACTACAGTACAAACTTTTAGCTACTTCAATTGTGGCATCTCTAGCATCAAAATAAGTGGAATTTGGTGTTAGATAATCTCTTTCTGCATAATAAGCAATTTGAGACGATTTAACAATTCCTATACCTGTTACATTGTAAGTATCTCTATCTGCAATAGGAGCATTATTCGTACCTGAAGCACCCATTGTCAAAACATAAAACCAACGATTCATAACACCACTATTGCTATGTACACCACAATAATCATTTGATGTGCCTGATGGTATACAGGTTCCTTCATCTCCTGTTACTTTCCAGTTTGTCCCTTGAAAACAATCTGGATCCCCATTTGTATTTGGAGTTACCATAGAACGTAAACCTCCACTAGTAATATCTTCGCCTATTTTCCATACGGAAGCAGCTGGAACGCCTGAAAAATTTCCGGTTTTTCCAAAATGTTCAATACAGGCTCCCCAAATATCAGAATATCCTTCATTCATGGCACCAGATTGATTTTGATAAGCAAGATTTACTGTATAGGTACAAACAGCATGTCCTATTTCATGCCCACATATATCTATAGCAGTAAATGGTTTGTTAACACCGTCTCCATAGCTCATAACAGAGCCATTCCAAAAAGCATTGCTTAAAGTAGCCGCAGTTCTCTGAAAATGAACATAGTTTTTAATGATTGCATTATTGTTGTCATACCCATTACGGTTAAAAATGATTTTCCAAAAATCATATGTCATCTCAGCACCCCAATGGGCATCCAAAGCAGCATTGTCAAAGTATGAATTGGCATGTTCTGTGCTTGTCCAATTATTATCATTATCCTGAAAGTGAACATTTTGATACGTATTAACCAGTCTTTCGCAATTATAGGTCACGACCCCATTTCCTCTTGTAATATCAGATAAAACATATTTACCTAAACTGGTATTAAAAACGGTTTCAATACTTCTTGAACCACTATACTTAGTCGCAGCAGTCCCAGTTAACAATGCCTCTAATGATATCGCATTTTCATTTATACTTTTAGTTGTTTCGGATAAATGTTTAATGATTGGATTTTTATATAGTATTTTGCCCGAATGTGCATCTACAAAAATTTCTATTCTTGATAGTGGTTCTATAGAGTAGATATCAAACTTATAAGCCAATGTTATCTCACCTGTTTTAACAATTGGGAAAAACACCAGTTCTCCATTTGGCTTTTCGTAATCCATTATTTTGGCTTGCTCATTATCCTCCCAAAGGTATTTTTGAGCCCCAATATTCAACAATGCTTTATTGAAAGCAATTTGTGAAGTTAATGTTGGTACACTATTTACAGATTTAGGATTATATAACTCTGAATTGATAGAGATAACATTCCCGTTTAAGGTATGTGTTATCAATGTTCCGAATTCAATTTTAATTCCTTTGTAAAATTGTTGGTTTCTTTGGTGAACCATTCCACTTTGATCTGTTGTTTCTTTTTTTGATACAAAAGAAACCTCTGTATCTAAGCCATTCCTTTTCAAATAAAAAGCAATAGCCTCTCCCCTATTAACGGTGTTATTGAATTTATAGGATTTCTGAATACCGCTATTCTCGTTGTATTTTGTTTGTGAATTACACAAATTAAAGGAAGAAAAATAAACAACTAATAAAATTATATAATACTTTTTCATGACACAATTTTTTATTCGGGCTAAATTACAAAAAAAAAATAAAAAAGCCGACTTAAAAAAGTCGGCTTTAAAACTATAAATCAAAGTTATTAGTAACCTGGATTTTGTTGAAGATTTTCATTGATATCTATTTGATCCTGTGGAATAGGAAATTGCCATCTGAAATCACCAGCCGGTAGGTTGGTAAATTCTGCAGGTGTTCCCGTTCCATTAGAATAATGTCCATCAGTTGCACTTCTTACAACTGGTAAATTTAATCTTTTCAAAGTATAAAATCTATCCATCTCAAAAGCAAACTCCAAACGTCTTTCTAGTTGAATGGCATCATACAGTGCCTGACCTGTTTCTCCTCCGGATACAAATGGAGAATATCTATTGGAACGTATTTTATCTAATGAAGCTAAACCACCACCGTTTAGGTTGTATTCAGCCTCGGCTTTATTCAAATATACTTCTTCAATTCTCAATACTTTTATATCAACAAGATTTCTCGTTCCCGTACCTCTACCATCATATTTAGATATGTTGTTATAAGTATTCCCGGAAAAAGGACCTGTTTTTATGTAAGCCGCTTTTCTAATATCTGTAGCTAGGAATTTATCATAGAATTCTTTAGAAACTACATATTCTGATTTTATTTGAGCTCCTGCAGCTTGAGAATAAGCAACTCCTGGTGTTACACCATCAACAACATCTAATCTCAATTTGAACAATACACCCGCAGCATTAGAGTCCTCCCACAAACCATTAGTTGCGCTGGTATAGAATTGAGCACGTGTAGCAACATCTCCTGAGAAAGTTGAAATAGCTAAGTTAGCGTTATCAATACAGTTTTGCCATTGTCCCATGTATAAATATACCCTAGACAATAATGCATAAACTGCCGCTCTTCCAGGGTGACCAGTAGTAATTGTATTATCACCGATTTTATCTTTTGCAATCAATAAATCAGCTAATACCTTATCATATGACTCCTGAACTGTTAATCTTGAAGGTTTTGAAACAGGATCAACTACTTCATTATAAGCAATACCAAGTGATGCCAAGGCATCAGCAGATTGTGTTGGAATCTTTCCATAATTTCTTAATAATTCAAAGTGGTTGATTGCACGAATAAATCTTGCCTCTCCTTCAATATTATCTTTAAAAGTTCCAGCTTCTAAAACATCAAGTCTTTGTAATGTTAAATTTGCCATATTTATAGCTCTGTAACCAGAATAATAAAAATCAAAATGGCTACTACTTGGTGTAGAAGTAAATCTAAAACCATCTTTATTGGACTGTCTGCCTTGAGGATTAAGAATCAAGTTGTCTGTTGCAACTTCTGAGTCAATTAATAATTCTTCACCAAAACCATCAGCCCCACCTCTTTTAATCATGTAAGCGTAAGCTCCATTAATTGCATTGGTAAAGTCTGCTGGTTTAGCTAAAACTGTTGCATCACTTACAGCATTATATGGATAAAATGTTATATCATCTTTATTGCAAGAAATAAAAGACAATAACAAAACCGAAAATAAAAATATTTTTTTCATATTTTTTAATATTAGAAATTAATTGTTAAACCAAATAAAACAGACTTAACAGTAGGGTAGGAATATCCAGCATATGTACCAGGTATAGCAGTACCTGATTCACCATTACCAATACCAATCTCAGGATCTCCATTAAATTTTGACCAAGTGTGTAAGTTCTGCATTTGTGTGTAGATTCTAACTTTGTCTAAAGGCAAATTTTTTAATAATTTTTTACCAAAAGTATAACCAAAATTTAAGTTTCTGAAACGAATATAACTTGCGTCTTCTAGGAATCTTGTTGAATCTTGATTATTATCAACACCCGATAATTGCAATGGTGCTGGTTGTGATGCGTCTGTATTAGTTGGAGTCCAATAATCTAAAGCAGCGGCTGCTTGATTATCAGCAATAGAAACACCATCCGTTAATAAATCTCTGTATCTTAAGTTATATGTATAGTTGCCTTCTTTGAATACAAAGTCCGTAGAAACATCAAAACCTTTAAATTCAAATTCCATACCGAAACCACCTTCATATTTTGCATAAGGAGTTTTATCATCTAATAAAACTCTATCGTTAGCACTGTACACATTTGTGACAGCACCATTAACATCATAATACAAAGCATCTCCATTTGTTGAATCAACTCCTGCGTAACGAACTAGGTAAAATGAATCCGGGCTATATCCAATTCTATTTATTGTAAATCCTCTAATTGCTTCAGTAGTTGGATCATTCAATTTAATGATGTGTCTATCAAACTTTGCAGCATTAACATAGAAAGATAAGTTTACATCTTGGCTCTTAATTGCAAAAGCTTTTAACTCAATTTCAAATCCTTTTGCTTCCCAGTCACCAGCATTTCTTGTAACATTGAGTTCTTCTCCTGGAGTAGTAACATCTGCAAAAAGGAAGGCTTTCCTTTTGTCTTTAAAATAAGATGCCGTTAAAGCAATATAGTCTTTGAATAATCTGGTTTCAAAACCAAGATCTAATTTTTCTACTTGTTCAAATCGCAGAGAAGTATTACCAATTCTATCATTATTATATACAGTACCTATACCTCCACCATAGTTAGTAGTTACATAAGTTGATATGTTTCCATATCTAACAGCTCCGTTTGTTGAGTTTAATTGTCCTAACGAAGCTCTTAATTTCAAGAAAGTAATTGGTTTGAATTTAAAGAAACTTTCTTTGGATACAACCCAACCAATGGATCCTGCTTTTGCAAAAATATTATTAGTGTTAGCACCTAATAATGAAGACCAGTCATTTCTTCCACTAACAGACAATAAATATTTGCCTTTATAATCATAATCAACAACACCTAGAATTGCATAAGCTGCTTCTTCTGATCTTCCTGAAGTGGCAGCTGTTGGTATAGTTCCAGCTGTTGGATAATCCCCTGCAAATCCTTTTCGGGTGGCAGCATATGATCTAAAATTGCTATAAGTATAATCATAAAGACCTCTAACATCAAAATTGTGGTTTTCACCAATTTTAAATTTGTAGTTAGCAGTGTTAGTCCATTGCATATCTATATTGTCATAACCATTATCCGTTTTAGAACCTGGTGCTGTTGGATCTCCCACATAACCATCAAGAACAGAACCTGGTTTGTTAAAATACTCTCTTTGGTATCTTTCGTAATTGATAGCAAAACTAGTATTAAAAGTTAATCCTTTTAATAGTTTTAACTCAATATAAGGTCTTACATATGATCTGAAAAATCTTGTTTCTTCAGGATTGTTTCTTAATGCTTCGCCAATAGGGAAACCAGTATGTGTTAAATTATAAGTCGGATTACCATCCGCATCTAAAACTAATTCACCAGTATCAGGATCACTATCAAACTCAGGCTCATAACCATTATACCACATCATAGCAGCAAAAGGGTTTTGCGAATTGTATCTATCTCTTGGTAATGTGTTAGTTTCATAAGATCCTCTAACGCTAAAACCAAATTTAAAATAATCCGTAGCTTGGTAATCACTATTAAATGCTGCAGTTATTTTATTGTAACCTTTGATTCCTTTAATAATACCTGTATCTTTATTATATCCTAATGAAAAGAAATTAGAAGTTTTCTCAGTCCCACCACTAACAGAAAAACTAAAATTCTGTAAAGCACCATGTCTAAGTAATGTATTCTGCCAATTATGATCAAACGATTGTAATATGGCTAATTGAGCCGGAGTAGCATCAAAACCTGGCCCCTCACCTAAATCTTGCTCATATTGTAATTTTTGAGCTGTAGTCATCATGTCAAAAGGATCTTTAAGTCTTTCAGTATAGCCAATTGAATTTGTTATTTCAAATTTAGCTTTTGAACCCGTTTTACCTCTTCTGGTTGTAATGACAACAACACCATTACCTCCTTTTGCACCATATAGAGCAGCAGCAGCAGCATCCTTAATAACAGATACCGTTTCAATATCTCCCGGAGCAATAGCTGAAGCCTCAGATTCACTTACATAAGCACCATCTACCACATAAGCAGCACCTGCATATCCGCCCGTAATACTCACGTTACCTCTAATAGTAACATAAGCGCCTTGACCTGGCATACCATTTCTAGCTGTTACCTGTACACCTGCAGCTTTTCCTTGAAGCGCATTTGTGAAGGCTAACGAAGGAGTCTGCTTTGTAAATTCCTCACCTGAAACAGTTGAAATTGAAGAAGTAACCTTGTTAGCGTCTTTCTTGAAATAACCTAAATTGGTTTGAATTACAACTTCGGCAAGTTCCACTCCTTCCTGAAGTTTAACGTTAACGTTGTTTGCAGCCCCAACAGTAACTCTTGCGTCAGACGAACCAACATAAGAAATTACAAGAACTTCTCCTGCTTTTGCCTTAATGGAATATTTTCCATCAAAATCTGTTTGTGTACTTCTAGTTGTTCCTTTAACGACAACATTTGCACCAGGTACCGGTCCAGAATTATCCGAAACAACACCCGTTACAGTTTTCTCTTGTGCAAACGAAAACTGCATTGATAACGCTAATAATAGCGTAAAAATCCATTTGAACTTCGATCTCATATTAATTTTATTTGAGTTAGTTATTTTGCAAACTTCTTAATTATTTCTTAATTAACCAAATATTAACAGTAAATAATGGTTCTAATTAATGTTAATGTTTTCGTTTGTTTTGTAACTCTCGATGATGATACAATTATTTGTGAAGGGTTGCGTCCGTTTTTATATTTTTGCAAAAAAATAAATGCTCAAATTTAAGTTTTCAGATTTTGGGGTGGAATGTGGTACTGATGAAGCTGGGCGTGGTTGCCTTGCTGGTCCGGTCACCGCTGCAGCTGTTATTCTGCCTGATGGATTTGAATTAAGTTTGTTAAATGATTCCAAACAACTTTCTGAAAAAATAAGAGAACAGCTTAAACCACTAATCGAAAGCAAGGCAATCTGTTTTTCGGTCACTCATCTCGAAGCGGGTATTATTGACGAAATAAACATTTTAAATGCTTCTATTAAAGCGATGCACCATTGCATAGACAAATTGAATCCCACACCTCATTACATAATAGTAGACGGGAATAGGTTCAAGGACATAAACAACATCCCGTATTCTACCATTGTAAAGGGTGATAGTAAATTTATGAGTATAGCCGCTGCTTCTGTCTTGGCAAAAACATATAGGGACGAATATATGTGTACCATTCATGAGGAATTTCCAATGTACAACTGGAAACAGAATAAAGGGTATCCAACAATTGAACACCGCGAAGCCATAAGAAAATATGGCACAACGAAATACCATCGGATGAGCTTCCGCCTGTTACCGGAGCAATCCGAATTGGAATTTGAAAATGATGAGGCTTTTTTAGATTGCAGCGTTAAGTTTGTGAAGACTGCATTCAAATAGCGTAGCAAAATGTTTTAGTATCTTTGCTTTAACTTCTTCTTCATTGACTTCCTTTCCAAGCTCTACATGCATTGAAGTAACTGCTTTCCCTTTTATGCCACAAGGAATAATATTATCGAAGTAACCCAAATTCGCATTTACATTTAAAGCAAAACCATGCATCGTTACCCAGCGGCTGGCACGAACACCCATGGCACAAATTTTTCGGGCAAATGGTGTTCCCACATCAAGCCATACTCCAGTTTCGCCTTCACTCCTCGTGCCTATTATAGCATATTCAGCTAAAGTCAGTATGATAACTTCTTCCAGAAAACGCAAATATTTATGGATATCGGTAAAGAAGTTTTCTAGATCCAATATTGGATAACCAACAATCTGTCCCGGGCCATGATAGGTAATATCTCCGCCACGGTTAATTTTATAAAAGGTTGCGCCTTTTGCTTCCAATTGCTTTTCAGATAAAAGCAGGTTCCTCATATCGCCGCTTTTTCCTAAGGTATAAACGTGTGGATGCTCAACAAACAGAAAATAGTTGGGCGTTTCCAATTGGGTTTCGTCCCTTCGATTTTGAATTTTTATATCTACAATATGCTTAAATAATTCTTCCTGATAATCCCAGGTTTTTTTATAATCCTTATTCCCTAAATCCTGAAGTTGAATTTCCTTGTTCATTTTTTCAATATGAGATTACAAAATTACGATTTTCTATTGGGTTTTCTCCCACCTTTGTTCGGATGTTGTTCCCAAAAAAGGCCTGTTTTGCGAACAATACCCGAACGATACCCGAACAACACCCGAAGAGAGGTATAAAAACTGTCGGTTTTAGGTGTCATTAGGTGTCAAAATGCGTCGTTGGGTGTCAAAATGGACCATTAGGTGTCACTAAGTGTCATTAGCTGTGATCGTTCTGCAAAAAAAATTTCCACTTTGAAACTTTAACACTAATACCTATCTTTGCTCGCTTAAATACAAGAACATGCAACTTTCGGAACAAGAAATCATCAGAAGAGAAAAACTGAACGCACTTCGCGGACTGGGAATCAACCCTTATCCAGCGGATTTATTTCCTGTAAACCATACTTCAAAGCAGGTTAAGGAAAACTTTGAGGAAGGTAAGAAGGTTATCGTTGCCGGTCGTTTGATGAGTGTTAGAGATCAGGGAAAAGCGTGTTTTGCCGAACTACAGGATAGCGAAGGCCGAATCCAATTGTATTTAAACCGTGATATGCTTTGTCCTGAAGAAGACAAAACTTTGTACAATCAGGTTTTTAAAAAACTAACCGACTTAGGTGATTTCATTGGCATTGAAGGTGAATTGTTTACAACCCAGGTTGGTGCCAAATGCATTCGCGTGGAGAATTTTACCTTTTTAAGCAAAACATTACGTCCGTTGCCATTGCCAAAAACAGATGAGGAAGGAAATGTACACGATGCCTTTAATGATGCCGAATTGCGTTACCGAATGCGTTATGTTGATTTGGTGGTAAATCCACACGTGAAGGAAGTTTTTATGAAAAGAACAAAACTGTTCGCCGCAATGAGAACCTTCTTTAACAACGCCGGTTACATTGAAGTTGAAACGCCGGTTTTACAATCTATTCCCGGTGGAGCAGCAGCTCGTCCTTTTATAACACACCACAATGCGTTGGACATTCCTTTGTATTTGAGAATTGCAAATGAATTGTATCTGAAAAGATTAATCGTTGGTGGATTCGACGGTGTATATGAGTTTTCGAAGAACTTCAGAAACGAAGGAATGGACAGAACGCACAATCCTGAGTTTACTGCAATGGAAATTTATGTAGCCTACAAAGACTACAACTGGATGATGGAAATGACCGAAAACTTATTGGAATATTGTGCCAATGAAGTAAACGGCACTACTGAAGCAACATTTGGCGAACACAAAGTGAACTTCAAAGCACCTTATGCTAGAGTTACAATGACCGATGCCATCAAACAATTTACGGGTTTTGATATTTCGGGAAAAAACGAAGCAGAACTGTTTGAAGCTGCAAAATCAATGCATATTGAAGTGGATAAAACCATGGGCAAAGGAAAGCTGATTGATGAAATCTTTGGAGCAAAATGCGAAGGGAATTTTATTCAGCCAACGTTCATTACCGATTATCCAAAAGAAATGTCTCCGCTATGCAAAGAACACAGAAATAATCCGGAATTGACAGAACGTTTTGAGTTGATGGTCTGCGGAAAAGAAATTGCCAATGCCTATTCAGAATTGAATGATCCAATTGACCAACGAGAGCGTTTTGAGGCACAAATGGCTTTGGCAGAAAAAGGTGATGACGAAGCAAACGGAATTATAGATGAAGACTTTTTAAGAGCTTTAGAATACGGAATGCCGCCAACTTCAGGATTGGGAATTGGAATGGACCGACTGATAATGTTCTTGACCAATAATCCTTCCATTCAGGAAGTGTTGTTCTTCCCGCAAATGCGCCCGGAGAAAAAACAATTAGATTTGACCGAAGACGAAAAACTCATTATTGGGTTATTAAAAGCAGAAAATAATCAACCTATAACGCAACTCAAAGATAAATCAGCGTTAAGCGGGAAAAAATGGGATGCCGCCATGAAAGGTCTGGCAAAACATGGTTTAACCAAAGTTGCTGTTGACGGAGAAAATAAAACGGTGGTTTTGAATTAACGAAAATCTCAATTGAGTTCTTCTTCATAAAATTTCGTTAGTCATTAAACCTTTTAAAACCATCGTCGTCCTATGGACACAAATTATAAAAACATATAAAATGAAAAAAGTAATTGTCGCTGCATTATTAGTTGTTGGAATAACAGCATTTGCACAAGAAAAAGAAGGAAGAAGAGCTGGAGGAGGTGAATTAACTTCGGAACAAAAAGTTGATTTTCAGGTAAAAAAATTGACTAAGGATTTGGACTTAAACGAAAAGCAAGTCAAGGATGTTAAAGTTTTAGTGAGTAAAGAAGTAGAAAAAAGAGAAGCCAAAAGAGCCGAAATGAAAGAGCTTTTGACAAAAAAAAGAGACGAAATGAAAGCTCGAAGAGAAGCCGAACAAGCTACTCTAGCCGCAGAAATGAAAAAAATATTAACTGCGGAACAGTATACTAAATGGGAAAAGATACGTGAAGAAAGAAAAGATAACTTTAAAGAAAAGATGACAGAAAGAAGAGAAAAAAGAAAATCACACAATCTTCCGGAAAGTAAATAAAAATAAATTTTGAGTTTACACCAAAATAAATTAGTTTTGGACTTATTAATTCAACTAAAAATTTACACAATGAAAAAAATAATTGCTGCTTTAACATTTATGTTAGCATTTTCTATTAATGCAAGTGCCCAAGACAAAAACACTCCATCAGCATATGATAAGGGGAAAAAAGAAGCCGCTGAGTTAAGTGAATTTTTAGGATTAGAACAAATTCAAAGTGATAATTTCGCAAGACTTTTTGAACAAAAAATAATTGTTCTGGATGACAAAAATCTTTCTCCGGAAAGAAGAGCAGAATTTTCAAGAGTTGTCGAAGCAAAAATAAGAGCGACTTTGGACGGAAAACAAATGGAAAAATTAGAAAAAAACACAGTTTTGTTAGAAAAATTAACACACTAATATTTTCAATATTAGCAATAAAAAAAGTCCCATTAATTTGGGACTTTTTTTATTTATAACGTCTTAGCGACTTTATCTATAGCAGCAATGGTAAAATCCAAATCATCATAGGTTAAGGCATCAGTGATAAACCAGGTTTCGTAGGCCGAAGGCGCAATATAAACCCCTTCATTCAACAAACCATGAAAGAACTTTTTAAACGTTTCATTATCCCCATTCTTAGCCGTATTAAAATCATAAACGGGATTCGCGTCAAAATGTACTGAAATCATAGAACCCACTCTATTAATTGTAAACACAACATTATTAGAAGTTAGTACTTTCTCAATTCCTTTGTGTAGATACGCCGTTTTTTCATCCAATCTTGTGAAAATATCCGAATCATTATTTAAAGTCTGGAGCATCGCAAAACCGGCAGCCATTGCCAACGGATTTCCGGAAAGCGTTCCGGCCTGATAAACCGGCCCAAGCGGTGATAAATAATCCATGATTTCCTTTCTTGCTGCAAACGCACCAACGGGTAAACCGCCACCGATAACTTTACCAAAACAAACGATATCGGCTCTAACATTGAGCAATTCCTGAACGCCGCCTTTTGCCAATCGGAATCCCGTCATCACTTCGTCAAAAATCAGCAATGTGCCGTTCTCGTCACAAAGTTGTCTTAACGATTGCAAAAATCCCGCTAATGGCGGTACACAACCCATATTTCCGGCAACGGGTTCAATAATGATAGCAGCAATTTCACTTTTATTGGCATCAAATAATGCTTTTACATTTTCTACATCATTAAAAGCAGCAAGCAATGTATCCTTCGCTGTACCTTGGGTTACTCCGGGAGAATTTGGTGTTCCGAAAGTACTTGCGCCACTTCCGGCCTGAATTAAAAAAGAATCCGAATGCCCGTGATAGCAGCCGGCAAATTTTATGATTTTATCTCTTTTTGTAAAACCTCTTGCCAAACGAATAGCGCTCATACAAGCTTCGGTTCCGGAGTTTACAAAACGTATTTTATCGATATTTGGCACCATTGAAACTGCCAGTTCAGCAATCTTAGTCTCCAATTCAGTTGGCATTCCAAATGAAGTTCCTTTTTTAGCCTTGTCAATTATGGCATCAACAACGGGCTGAAAAGCATGTCCTAAAATCATTGGACCCCAGGAGTTGATATAGTCAATTAACCTATTATCATCTTCATCATAAAGATAGGCACCTTTGGCACTTTTGGCGAAAATTGGGGTTCCGCCAACACCTTTAAACGCGCGTACCGGGGAATTTACGCCGCCGGGAATAACTTTTTCAGCTTCAGCAAATAACTGACTGCTTCTTTGATAAATCATATTTGGAATGTGGATTTTATTATTTGACAATAATACTTTGACCGAGAGAAATAGTATTATCAGTTAAGTTATTTTTCTTTTTCAATTCGTCAATTGAGATGTTAAATTTCCTGGAAATAGAATACAATGAATCGCCCTTGATAACCGTATATTTTTGAACATCATCGTTGTATGCAATTGATTTACTTACAACCGTTGTGGTGGGTACAAAATCTTTTCCTAAAACTTCCGCGTCGAATTTATTTAACTGGTATTTTTCTATTAATCCAATAAGTTTGTCTGGATATTTTGAATCGGTTGCATAACCCGCTGCTTTCAGTCCATAAGCCCAACTTCGATAATCGTCTTTTTCAAATTCAAAAAGCTCGGCATATCTTGGCCTGCTGGTTAAAAAATAAGAATGATCTTTAAAAGACTCACTTGGTTGGTCGTATTTTCTAAAACATTCATCTTCAGCATCATCAGAATATTTAATACTTGGCCCCGTCCATTCCTTATGGCATTTAATACCAAAATGATTATTGGCCTGAACGCTCAACGGTCCGGTTCCCGCTCCCGATTCTAATAGTGCCTGACCCAATGTGATACTGGCAGGAATTCCTGATCTAACCATATTCTCTTTCGCAACATTTTTATAATTTTCGATGTAGGCTAAGACCATTGCAGTAGTAACTTTTACTCTTGTTGTAGCTTCTAAAACTTCAGTACCATTGGAGTAATTGGCAACATTTGGTGAATCTTTCTTTGTAATTGCAACTGAATTATTCACAGTGGCAGGTCTATAAATTGGTTTTCTGACGCGTTGAACCACCGGAGCTTCTGACTTTCTTGGGTCAGGTTTTGTTGTTCTGACAACTGAATGATTTGCACTACACGACGCAACGAAAATCATAAGCAGTACTAAAAGTGTTTTCTTAATCATAAATTGTAATTTGTAATTGTTTTTTGTGTTTCAATAAATTATTCATTCCGGCAATTCCTTGTAAACCACCGGTATGAATAACCAGTACTTTTGAGTTTTCGGGAAAATAATTCTTATCAATTAAATCCATAACCCCAAACATCATCTTTCCTGTATAAATTGGATCTAACGGGATTTTATATTTTTTATAAAATTCATTAATAAAGAGTATCAATTCTTCCGAAACTTTAGCATAACCCTCAAAATGATAGGCCGTAATCAAATCCCATTTTGTGCCGGAAACAAATTTACAAATATCTTCTCTTAGAAAATCACCTTTTAATACAGGGAAACCCAAAACTTGTTGACTATCTTTTGAACAATTTATTAGGCCCGAAACGGTTCCTCCCGTGCCAACGGCACAACAAATATAATCGAACTTGTCTTCAGTTTCTGTTAAAATTTCTTCGCAACCTTTAACCGCTAAATCGTTGGTTCCGCCTTCCGGAATTAAATAAAAGTCTCCAAATTTTTCTGTCAATAGCCGGGTGAATTCCGGGCTGCTTTTTTCTTTGTAAATTTCTCTGCGCACGAACTCAAAAACCATTCCGAGATCGCTGGCCTTTTTCAAGGTTGGGTTTTCTAAAACCTTATCTTTCAGTTCTTCTCCGCGGATGATTCCAATAGTTTTGAATCCTTGTTCTTTCCCCGCAGCCGCAACTGCCAGAATATGATTGGAAAAAGCACCTCCAAAAGTCAAAAGCGTTTCTTTATTTTCATTTTTCGCCTGCTGGAGATTATATTTTAATTTTCTGATTTTATTTCCTGAAATAAGCGGATGAAGTAAGTCTTCCCTTTTTATATAAAGCGAGATATTGGTGTTTTCTAAATTGATTTTCTGATTATAGCTTTCCAAAAAAATATTTTTTCAAAAGTAGCTTATGTAAATCATTTTACACAATTTCAATTAAATGAATCTGTAATTGTTGACCAACGCCTACAAATAGTTTAAAAACTTCCAAAAAGACCTACGCGTTAAATAGTTTAGGTCTTTTTCATTTGCATACGCTTCCCGTTCAAAAGAAATATTCCTATATGCGGCATTCTTGTCTTTATAAATAAACCATTTAACCAAATACTCTATTCCGTACCAAATAAAAAAAGGCAAAATTAATAACTGCATCTGCTGACGGATATGGATTTTTTCATGATTAATCATTACCGGATTTTGCTTCAAATGGTTTTCTGAAACGATAATAAAAGGGAACAAAGTTATCCCTCGAAAACCTTTTGGAATTAAATATCTTGAAACGATTACAAACATTTGTTATAATGCTTTAAATTTGTGGCTATGGATGAGCAAAATAATGAAAATAAACTAATCGAAGGTGAAGATTTCTATTTCACACCCGAAGGTTATAAATGTTTCACCGAAAAATATCACTTGAGACGCGGCTATTGCTGCAAAAGTGGCTGCCGTCATTGTCCATACGGATTCGATAAAAAAACAGGAACTATTAAAAAATAATTGGGCGTTACCACAAGGGTCGGGCTGTCCGCGCTACACGGTAGCCAGCTCCCATCCCTAACGCGAAACACAGCTTAAAATGACATTTCAGGAACAAATACAACAAGGAATTCCAGCTACACTGCCAAATCCTAAACCATACGAAGCCGAAATAAATCACGCGCCAAAACGAAAGGAAATCCTTTCTGATGAAGAGAAAAAACTAGCGTTGAAAAATGCCTTGCGCTACTTCGAGCCACAACATCACGCCACTTTACTTCCCGAATTCAAAGAAGAATTAGAAAAATATGGTCGCATCTATATGTATCGTTTTCGTCCTGATTATAAAATGTATGCGCGTCCCATTTCTGAATATCCGGGGAAATGTGAACAAGCAAAAGCCATTATGCTGATGATTCAAAACAATTTGGATTATGCAGTTGCTCAACATCCACACGAGTTAATTACCTATGGCGGAAATGGAGCTGTTTTTCAAAACTGGGCACAATACCTACTTACGATGCACTATTTGGCAGAAATGACCGAAGAGCAAACCTTGACGATGTATTCTGGTCATCCAATGGGATTGTATCCATCTCATAAAGAGGCACCAAGAGTTGTCGTTACTAACGGAATGGTAATTCCAAATTATTCGCAACCTGACGATTGGGAAAAAATGAATGCCCTGGGCGTTTCCCAATACGGACAAATGACTGCCGGCAGCTATATGTATATCGGCCCACAAGGAATCGTTCACGGAACAACAATTACTGTTCTTAACGGATTCAGAAAAATTAAAAAAGTACCAAAAGGCGGTTTATTTGTTACTTCCGGTTTAGGCGGAATGTCGGGCGCACAACCAAAAGCGGGAAACATTGCCGGATGCGTGACCGTTTGTGCCGAAGTCAATCCAAAAATTACACACATCCGTCACTCACAAGGCTGGATAAATGAAGTAATTGAAAACATCAACGATCTAGTTACAAGAGTCAAAAAATCGCTTCGTGATCAAGAAACAGTTTCTATCGCCTATTTAGGAAATATAGTTGATGTTTGGGAAAGTTTCGATCAGGAAAATATACATATTGATTTAGGTTCTGATCAATCTTCCCTACATAATCCATGGGCTGGCGGCTATTATCCGGCTGGAATTTCTTTTGAGGATGCCAACGAAATGATGGCGAACAATCCGGCTAAGTTCAAAGAAGAAGTCCAAAAAACTTTACGACGTCACGCCAAAGCTATCAATAAACACACCGAAAAAGGAACCTATTTCTTTGATTACGGAAATGCTTTTCTGTTAGAAGCTTCCAGAGCTGGCGCCGATGTAATGGCTGCAAACGGAATCGATTTCAAATACCCGAGTTATGTGCAGGATATTATGGGACCAATGTGTTTTGATTACGGGTTTGGACCGTTTCGTTGGGTTTGCGCCTCCGGAAATCCTGAAGATTTAGAGAAGACGGATAAAATTGCCTGTGATGTTCTGGAGGAAATGATGAAAGACTCACCTTCCGAAATCAAACAGCAAATGGCAGATAACATCCAATGGATAAAAGGCGCACAGGAAAATAAATTAGTCGTTGGTTCACAAGCCCGAATCCTATACGCCGATGCAGAAGGACGAATAAAAATCGCAGAAGCTTTCAATCAGGCAATTGCCCTTGGCGAAATTGGTTATGTAGTTCTAGGTCGTGATCATCATGACGTTTCCGGAACGGATTCTCCTTATAGGGAAACTTCCAACATCTATGACGGTTCGCGGTTTACTGCTGATATGGCAATCCAAAACGTAATTGGCGACAGTTTCCGTGGTGCTACCTGGGTTTCTATCCATAATGGCGGAGGCGTTGGGTGGGGCGAGGTAATTAACGGGGGATTTGGTATGGTTCTTGATGGATCTGCGGACGCGTCAAGACGCTTAGAGTCAATGCTTTTCTGGGATGTTAATAACGGGATTTCAAGAAGAAATTGGGCCAGAAATGAAGGAGCAATTTTTGCAATAAAAAGAGCCATGGCTACGCAACCTTTATTAAAAGTTACCATCCCTAACATAGTTGACGATTCGTTGTTTTAGTTTGGAATTAAAGTTTTTGATTCTAAGCTAAATTTTGAACTAGAAACTTAAATAAATTATAGCTATGAAAACATTAAAAATTTTACCGTTACTTCTTCTCTTTGTTTTTTCCTCATGCTGCTCTGTTAGTGTGAATTCCGATTATGACAAAAAAGTAGATTTTTCGCCCTACAAAACTTATGCTTTCCATAAAACCGGAATAGACAAAGCCGAGATTTCCGATTTAGATAAAAAGAGAATCCTTCGCTCTATTGATGAAGTAATGACTTCAAAAGGATTTACAAAAAGTGAAAACCCTGATTTGTTGATTGCCTTTTTTACCAAAGAAAGAGAGCAAGTTAATGTAAACCAATACAATGCCGGATGGGGTTATGGCTGGGGCTACGGATGGAATCCTTATTTATGGGGCGGAAACACATCAGTTTCAAGATATACAGAAGGAACTTTATACGTCGACATCATCGATGCAAAGAAAAAAGAATTGATTTGGCAGGGTGAAGGTCAGGGCACTTTGACAAAAGACACCAATAAAAAGGATGAAAAAATAAAGGAGTTTGTTTCTAAGATTTTAGAACAGTATCCACCGCAGAAGAAGTAGGCAGTTCGCAGTCACAATTAGCAAAAATAGATAACCGTAACATTTATTATTACGGTTTTTATTTTGTTTTTTCTAGCCCCGATAGTAATGGAAATCCTTTTTTGATTTTCCTGTAGCGAAGCGAAAGGGAAACCCAAAAAAGATTGCAATGAATAGCGGGAATAGCTCCTAATACTGCAACAACTCCTCCATCTTTAGCTTCACTTTATACTCATTCGGAATCATCGTGAATTCCAAAGTGCTGTTTAATGGAATAGCCGGCATGTTTTCAGAACCGATAACCATTACCGGAGCGTCGAGGTGTTTGAAACATTTTTCCTGTATCATTCCTGCCAAGCTTCTCGCAAAGGAATTATTCGTTGGTTCTTCGGTAACAACCAGGCACTTTTTAGTTTTTTTAACCGATTTCAAAATCGCTTCTTCATCTAACGGAAATAAGGTTCGTAAATCAATAATTTCTACTTGATTTTTCATCCCTGCAGAAGCGTTCAATGCCCAGTGAACTCCCATTCCGTATGTTATAACTGAGATTGTTTCTTCCGATTCCTGTCCCCAGATTTCCTGAACGATATTGGCTTTGCCAAAAGGCAGAATATAATCTTCACTTGGTTCATTTACCCGCGCAGCATCGGTACCTTTTCCTTTACTCCAATATAAGCCTTTGTGCTCCAGCATCACCACGGGATTTGGGTCGTAATAGGCTGCTTTTAGTAATCCTTTTAAATCGGCGCCGTTACTTGGATACGCTATTTTTATTCCGCGAATATTTGTAAGCACACTTTCCACCGAAGACGAATGATACGGACCACCACTACCGTACGCACCAATCGGCACACGCAAAATCATACTTACCGGCCATTTTCCATTGGATAAAAAACTGGAACGGCTCACTTCGGTAAACAATTGATTAAGTCCAGGCCAAATGTAATCAGCAAACTGTACTTCTACAATTGGTTTGAGACCAACGGCTGACATTCCAACTGTAGAACCTACAATAAAAGCTTCCTGGATTGGCGTATTGAAAACGCGCTCGTCACCAAATTTCTGGGCCAAAGTCGCCGCTTCCCTGAAAACGCCGCCCAAACGTCCGCCTACATCTTGTCCGTAAAGCAAACATTCTTTGTGCGACTTCATCAATTCTTCCACAGCAAATAAAGCGCAATCGACCATCACAACTTTATCTTCGCGTTGCGGATTTCTTTCGCCTGTTTCTTCGGTAATTGGAGTTGGTGCAAAATCATGCGTAAACAAATCTTCGGGTCTTGGATCTTCGGCTAATTGGGCTTTATCAAAATCAGCTTGTACTTTGGCTGCAACCGAATTTTCTATATTCTCTATTTCTTTTGTCGTAAATCCTGCATCCAATAATTGCTTTTCCAAAACAGGAAAAGGATCACGCGACTGTGCTTCTTCCAAATCGTCTCGATACCATTCCATACGAACGCCAGATGTGTGGTGATTCAGTAATGGTACTTTGGCATGAACTAAAAACGGTCGTCTTTCGTTTCGAATAGTAGCAACTACCTTTTGAATCGCTAAATAACTTTCGGTAAAATTGGCACCATCAATCGAAATCGCTTCAATTCCGTGGAAACCTTTGGCATACTCAAACGCATTTTGTGCTCGTGTTTCAGCCGCATTTGCTGAAATATCCCAACCGTTATCTTGTACCAAATACAAAATCGGTAATTGCTTCAATGCCGCCATTTGAAACGCTTCAGCAATTTCACCTTCCGTTACCGAAGCATCGCCAAGCGAACAAACGACAATCGGAGCTTCTTGATTTTTATCTTCAATTCCAATGTTTTCCTTATACCAAAAACCCATCGCAGCGCCTGTTGCAGGAATGGCCTGCATTCCTGTTGCTGACGACTGATGTGGAATTTTAGGTTTATCATCATCTTTCAAACTTGGGTGACAGTAATATGTTCGCCCTCCTGAAAAAGGGTCGTCTCTTTTGGCCATCAATTGCAGCATCAGATCATAAGGCTGCATCCCAATTCCGAGTAACATTGCATCATCACGATAATACGGAAAAGCATAATCCTGTGGCAGTAAATGCAGCGCCATCGCAATCTGAATGGCTTCGTGCCCGCGCGAAGTGGCGTGAACATATTTGGAAACAATCTTAAAATTATTTTCATACAAGTTGGTCATTGCTTTGGCAGTGGCCATTGTTGAAAATGCTTTTTGGAGGATGTTTTTATCTAACATTTTTTTATTTTGAGCTAAATAATGATTTGCTTTATTAACCATTAAGATATTAAGTTTCATTAAGTTTTCCTTAACTTTCTTAATATCTTAATGGTTAACAAAATTATATTTACAGTGATTAACTTACTTTGCTGCAACCAACCAGCCAAATTTATCTTCTAATTCTTGTGTTTTTATGCCTTCTAAAGTGTTCGCTACCATATCCGAAACCGGATTCTCTGCTGGGAATTTAATCGACAAATCTTTGTTTCCAATTTCTTCAATTCGAGCAATACCAACTGCAGTTCCGGCACCAAAAGCTTCTTCCAAAGTTCCGTTTTCTGAAGCTTCAATGATTTCAGTAATAGTAATCGGACGTTCGGTAACTTCATATCCTTTATCTCGCAAAATGTCAATCACGCTCATTCGGGTTATTCCCGCCAGAATTGAACCGCTCAAATCGGGCGTAATGAACTTACCTCCTATTTTGAAGAAAATATTCATCGTACCCACTTCCTGAATGTGTTCAAAATGTTGCGCATCTAACCACAACACTTGGTCATAGCCTTTTGTTTTGGCATGCTCGGTCGGACGAATAGCAGCGGCATAGTTTCCGGCTGCTTTCGCTTCTCCGGTTCCACCATTTACGGCACGAACATATTTTTTTTCTGCATATAATTTAATTTTTTTGTGAAAGAAAGGCCCGGTTGGCGATGCCATAACAATAAACTTAAAGCTAGTCGCCGCACGCATTCCGATAAAAGGTTCGTCGGCATACATAAACGGGCGCAGATATAAAGCGCTACCTTCCTGTGTCGGAATCCATTCTTTTTCTATCGCTACAAATTGTTTTAATGCTTCAACGAATAAATCTTCAGGAAACAAAGGCATTCCCATTCGGTCCGCACTGAAATTCATTCGTTTGGCATTCTCATCGGGACGAAATAATAACGGCGTTCCGTCTTTTCCCATAGTGGCTTTCATTCCTTCAAAAATCGCCTGACCATAATGCAATGCCATAGCCGCCGGATGTGTCGGAATCATAGCCAATGGTTCAATTCTCGGATTTTGCCATTCGCCATTCTGATAATCACAAATAAACATATGATCTGAAAATCGGGTTCCCATAACGATGTTGTGAAAATCAACTTCACTTGCTTTTGACTGCATTGCTTTCGTTATTTTAATTGAGTTTGTCATTACTTCCTGCATGATATTATAGAGTTGTGTTGGTATCAAATTGTTCTAAATAATCGCCTACTTTTTGCAAAAAAGACCCACCTAAAAATCCGTCAACCACCCTGTGGTCAAACGAAAGAGAAAGAAACATCATACTGCGGATGGCAATTTCATCGCCTTTGGAAGTCATAATTACTTCCGGACGTTTTTTAATGATTCCGAGTGCCAAAATCGCTACTTCCGGCTGGTTTATAATTGGCGTTCCCATCAAACTTCCAAAGGTTCCAACATTCGAAATCGTGAATGTACTTCCTTGAATTTCTTCCGGTTTTAGTTTATTATTTCGGGAAGCATCTGCCAAATAATTAACGGCTTTTGCAATAGTTACTAAATCTTTTTCGTTGGCATTTTTTACCACCGGAACGATTAAATTTCCGCTTGGCAATGCTGTCGCCATTCCAATGTTGATGTCTTTATGGACGATGATATTTTTCTCATCAACGGAGACATTAATCATCGGAAAATCCTGAATTGCTTTAGCTACAGCCTGAACAAAAACAGGTGTGAATGTTAGTTTTTCGTTGTGCTTCGATTGGAATTTATCTTTATTTTCATTTCTCCAGTTCACCAAATTCGTCACATCCACCTCAATATAAGAAGTCACGTGAGGCGACGTTTGCTTTGAATATACCATATGATCCGCAATCATTTTGCGCATACGGTCCATTTCTACGATATGGTCTTTTCCTTCTGTGAAATTTATTTTTGGTTTTGGAAAAGTTGTCTGCTGTCGGTGGGCGGTTGTCGGTTTGCTTTGAATAGGATATTTCCTATTTTTTAAATACTGAAAAACATCGCTTTTTTGGACGCGCCCGTCCATTCCTGAGCCAGTAATACTTTGCAGTTCTTCTATTGATAGATTCTCTTTTTGCGCAATTGAAATGATTAATGGGGAAAGAAAAGCATCGGGATTGGATTTGACTTGTATTTCTACTTCTGCCTTTTTGCTATCATTCGGCATTGACTTGGTTTCCGTTTTGCCAATCGTGATTTTCTTTCCTGCAACCTTCTCACTAGCATCAATTAATGCCAAAACTTCTCCAACGCCTACAATAGCATCCTTGTGAAATCGAATTTCCGTAATCGTTCCTGATATGGGTGACGGAATATCGCTGTCGACTTTATCCGTCGCCACTTCCAAGAGGGTTTCTTCGGCGTTGACAAAATCGCCTACGCTTTTCAACCAAGTGATGATTGTAGCTTCCGAAATGCTTTCACCCATTTTAGGCATTTTAAATTCGATTATTGGCATTTTATTTTTTTCTAAATTCTTCTAATGTTTTGTAAAACGCTTCCTGTGTTGGTCGATTGGTTGGAATTTCCCTTAATGGTTCTACTGCTTTTAAGGTTTCGTAACATTCCTTTGGCAATTGCTGATACAAAGCCGTTCCCTTGGTTTTCCAGTCAATCATTTCATCAGAAACATCCTTGATGATAACCGCCGGATTTCCAACAACCATTTTGCGGTTCGGGATTTCCATTCCGGCTTTGATAAAACTCAATGCTCCTATGATGCATTCATCGCCAACATTTACATCATCCATAATAACCGCGTTCATTCCAACCAAACAATTTGCCCCGATATTCGCTCCGTGAATAATCGCTCCGTGGCCAATATGCGCGCCGGCTTTTAATACCATCGATTTTCCGGGAAACATGTGGATAGTGCAGTTTTCCTGAACGTTGCAACCGTCTTCAATGATGATTTCGCCCCAATCACCCCGAATGGCAGCGCCCGGACCAACGTAAACATTTTTTCCAATAATCACATTTCCGGTTACCGCGGCTTGCGGGTGGATGAAACTGCTTTCGTGTATAACGGGGATAAATCCTTTGAATTCGTATATCATTTTTTCTTAGATAATAGATGATAGACGGATAGATAATAGATTTCTGTCTGTCATCTCTTCGTCTATTATCTCTTTGTCTTTATTTAAATTTCTTCAATGTTTCTTTTGTAAAATCAGACAGCACTAATCTTCCGCTAATGGCAGCTCTTTCGGCTAATAAATTGTCCCAATCTTCTGTTCCTCGCCAGAAAACCTTTTTCATTTCCACCATTGCCTCAGGATTGTAGGTGCATAGATGCTCGGCGAATTTTTGAACTTCTGCATCTAATGCTTCAATGCTTTCGAATATACTTACATACAAACCTTTTTCTCTTGCCCAACTTGCTTCGTAAAATGTATTGGCATCAATGGCAATTTGCGACATGGCTGAAACCCCCATTTTTCTTTCGATAGCAGGAGAAACTACAAAAGGTCCTATACCGACGTTAAGTTCACTCAATTTGATAGCGGCAAATTGGGTCGCCATACAATAATCGGTCGAAGCGGCAATTCCTACGCCTCCTCCAACGGTTTTTCCCTGTATGCGACCGATAATGAATTTTGGGCATTTTCGCATCGCGTTGATTACATTGGCAAAACCGGAGAAAAATATTTTTCCGGTTTCAGCATCGTTGATGACCATTAATTCCTTAAAGCTGGCTCCGGCACAAAAGGTTCGGTCACCGCCACTTTTAAGGATAACGACTTTTACGTCGCCATTGTTACCAACTTCTGTGATTGTGTGTGCTAATAATTTTAATATATCACTTGGCAACGAATTTTGTTCGGGATGAAAAAACTCGATTGTGGCGATGTTGTTTTGTATTTCGTGTTTAACGTATGCTTCCATTTAATTTTTATTTTTTTAGCCCCGATAGCAGTGGAAATCCTTTTTTGGATTGCCCTGAAGCGTTGGCGAAAGGGAAATGCAAAAAAGATTGCAACGAATAGCGGGATTAGCTTCCATTACTATTTATAAAATTCCGAATTGCCCAAAATGATGATTTAAATGTTTTCTTTCCAACAAATAAGATTCATATCGGTTTAGTTCTCCGAAGACCATATTTTTTAAGATGGCTTTGGGGTTTTCTTTAAAAAACGTTGTATAAGCTTCTCTTGCCTCTAAAAACTTTTCTTTGGCTGTTAAGAAATCCGGATGCATTAATTCTTCAAGTTCCCCTTTTTTCATGGTTGGAAAAGCGCTTCCTTTTGGAAACTTTTCGTAATTGTATAATGAATGGTGCACTTTCTCCAAAATATTTTCCGGTGTTGCAATCTCAAAATCCTGGACTTGTCCCGACAAAATTTTATAACCATCCTCCAAATGTTCTAATAGATGTTGCGGTGTTAAAATACCCCAGTGTGGTTTCATGTTTTCTGTCAACTTGTTAAGCCATTCTGCAATTTTCTCATCGGTTATTTCAACAAAAACTTCTTGCTTTTTCTGCACCATCGTTAAAATTGTAGCTACTGCTACCAATTCGTCTTCGGTATCAAAAACCTCCACAAACCATTTTACAATGCCGCTTGGATGCTCGGCAGAAGCAACATCCCTTTCGATTTTTTGTTTACAGGTCAAACGCACATAAACCGTATCGTTGTGATATAACGGGCGCAGGAAACGGCATTCTTCCAAACCATAATTAGCAGCAACCGGACCTTTATTCGGATGCACAAACAGTCCGGCAGCCGCGGCCAAAATGAAATATCCGTGTGCCGTTCGCTTTTCAAAAATACTTCCGTCAAGCGAGGTAATATCGGTATGCGCGTAGAAATGATCCCACGTTAAGTTGGCAAAATTGATGATATCTGTATCCGTAATGGTACGTTTGTGTGTTTTTAACGACATGCCTGGTTGAATATCCTCCCAATGATATTGGAATGGATGTTGAGCCGATTCTTTGTAGGCCGAATTCGGCTGATAAATGCCGGTGATTTCCGTTAATGTGGTTGGCGAACCTTGTACGGCACAGCGCTGCATATAATGTTTGATTCCGCGAACTCCTCCCATTTCCTCGCCACCTCCCGCGCGCCCGGGACCACCGTGAACCAATAATGGTAGCGGCGAACCGTGACCCGTACTTTGTTTCGCGTTTTCTCTATTCAACACCAAAATCCTTCCGTGATGCGTTGCAGCGTTTATTACGTACTCTTTAGCGATTTCGTCCGAATTGGTTACGATAGAAGATACCAATGAACCTTTCCCGAGTTTGGCCAATTCGATAGCTTCATCTAAGTTTTTATACGGCATAATTGTCGCTACTGGTCCGAAAGCTTCTGTATCGTGAGCTGATAAATTTGTAAACGGATTTTCTTCCCGAAGTAACATTGGACTAATGAACGCGCCTTTGCCGTTGGCTCCGATTAAATTTAATTTATCAAAATCGCCATAGACAATTTTGGCTGTTTTGGCAATTTCGTGTGTTCTGGCTTTTACTTCTTCCACTTGGTCTATAGAAACCAATGAACCCATTCGCACTTCTTTTAATCTTGGGTCACCAATAGTTACTTTATCCAATGCTTTTCCTAAAGCTATTTGAACGTCGTCCATTAATTTTTCCGGAACGATAATTCTTCTTATTGCTGTACATTTTTGACCACATTTTACGGTCATTTCGCTGCGAACCTGATTGATGAATAAATCAAATTCGGGAGTTCCGAGAATGGCATCTTCTCCTAAAATAGAAGAGTTTAATGAATCAGCTTCCATATTAAACGGCACCGATTCGTTAATGATTCTTGGATGGGCTTTCAACATTCTTCCCGTCGTGGCCGAACCGGTAAAGGTAACAACATCCTGACTTTCGACAGTATCTAAAAGTGTATTGGCTGAACCGCAAATCAATTGCAAAGCACCTTCGGGTAAAATATTGGAAGCGATGATTTCCCTAACCACTGCTTCGGTTAAATACGATGTTGATGTTGCTGGTTTTACCACTGCTGGCATTCCGGCCATCCAATTTACGGCACATTTTTCGAGCATACCCCAAATTGGAAAATTAAATGCATTAATGTGTACTGCAACACCTCGTTTTGGCACCAAAATATGATGCGCCATAAAACGTCCACCCTTAGACAAATCAATTGGGTCACCTTCTACATGGTACGGTTGGTTTGGGAATAATTTACGCAATGAGGCGTTTGCAAATAAGTTTCCGAAACCACCTTCGATGTCAATCCAACTGTCTACGCGGGTAGCTCCCGTCCTATAACTCATTTCATAGAATTGTTCTTTGCGTTTGGTCAGATACAGCGCTAGGTTTTTAATCATATTCCCTCGCTCCTGAAAAGTCATTTTGCGGAGTTTTTCGCCACCTTTGGTTCTTCCGTAGTGAAGGATTTCGCCAAAGTCTAGCCCTTGTGTAGAAGCATGACCGACGATTTGTCCAGTCACCGAATCAATTAAAGGAACGCCTTCTCCTACGCCTGATGTCCAATTTCCTAAAATGTAATTTTGTATTTTATTCATTGTGCTGAATTTAGTTCAGTAAATTTTATACTTTTTCAATTATGGCTGCGTAACCTTGTCCCACGCCAATACACATTGTAATTAATGCATATCGTTTTCCTGTTAGCTGTAATTCTAAGGCTGCGGAATACGCAATTCTGGCTCCTGTAACTCCAAGTGGATGTCCAATTGCAATCGAACCGCCGTTTGGATTTAATCTTGGGTCGTTATCCGCGATTCCCCATGCGCGTGTACAGGCTAAGGCTTGTGCTGCAAATGCTTCGTTTAATTCGATAATGTCGATTTGATCTAATGTCAAGCCTGCTTTTTCCAATGCTTTTTTAGTAGCTTCAACCGGGCCGATTCCCATAATTCTTGGTTCAACACCAACTACTGCAGAGCTTACTATTCTTGCTAAAGGTTTCAAATTGTATTTTTTTACAGCTTCTTCGGATGCGATGATAGTTGCTGCTGCTCCGTCGTTTAAGCCCGAAGCATTTCCGGCGGTTACACTTCCGTCTTTCTTGAAAGCTGTGCGTAATTTGGATAAGCCTTCTAATGTTGTGTTTGGTTTTATGAATTCGTCTTTAGAAAATTGAATTGGGTCGCCTTTGCGTTGCGGAATTTCTACAGCAACTATTTCTTTTGCCAATCTTCCTGATGTTTGAGCTGCTGCTGCTTTTATCTGACTGTTCAAAGCAAAAGCATCCTGATCTTCTCTTGAAATATTGTAGATTTCCACCAGATTTTCTGCTGTTTCTCCCATCGCATCTGTACCATACATTTGATGCAGTTTCGGATTGATAAATCTCCAACCGAAACTTGAATCGTACATTTTGGAATCGGTTCCGAAAGCAGCTGATGGTTTAGAAACTACTAATGGTCCACGAGTCATATTTTCGATTCCGCCTGCGATAAAAATGTGTCCGTCACCAGCTTTGATAGCGCGATTTGCGTGGATTATTGCCGACAGTCCCGAACTGCATAAACGGTTTACAGTTTCTCCGGGAACGCTATATGGCAATCCTGCTAAAAGCGAAGACATACGAGCTACATTACGATTGTCTTCTCCGGCTTGATTCGCACAGCCCATGATTACATCGTCGTATGCATCTTTAGGAATATTTGGATTCTTTTCAACTACGGTTTTTATAACCAATGCACCTAAATCATCCGCGCGAACCGATGCCAGTGAACCTTGGTAACTTCCGATTGGAGTACGGACTCCGTCTATGATGTATGCTTCCATTGTATTTTAAATTCTATTCAATTCATTTACTCTTTAGCCCCGATTGCAGCAAGCTGCCATGCAGCGCGGAAAGCGGGAATTACCATTACTGGAAAAGCCCGAACCAACCGCTCCTAATCCTCCCATTCTTTAGCAGTTCTGTAAACAACGCCTTTGAACAGCGCGACCATTTCGTTGCCGCGTTTTACTTCGATAATGTTGAAACCGAGTTTATTGTTTACTTTTTCGATGATGGATTCGGCCACCAGATAATCGCCTTCGTTCACGGCTTCGATATGATTGATTGACGTTTCGATGGAAACTGCGAATCTGCCATGCGTATTTGCGGCAAATCCAAAAGCGGTATCGGCCAAAGAATAAGTAATTCCGCCGTGGGCTTTATTCATACTGTTGAGCATTTCCTTGCGAACGGTCATAGCAACTCTGCAACGCCCAAGTTCACATTCGAGAATTTCGATGCCGAGCCATTGGCTGTATGGATCAAGGCTCAACATTTTGCATGGTATTTTGGTGCCATCCATTAGAAAAAAGTTTTATTAACTGCACTCATTCTTCTTAAAATCGGGCTGCAACGATAGCGGTCTTCATGGTATTCATTGTATAACGCGTCGAGTTTTTCTACGCACCATTTTATGCCTAATTCGTCTGCCCATTCCAATAATCCTTTTGGATAATTTACGCCTTTTGTCATGGCATTGTCGATGTCTTTAGCGGAAGCTATGTTCAGAAACAATGTATCAGCTGCTTCGTTGATAAGCATAACAATAACACGTTCGAATATGGTTTGTGCCAAAGCTAAATCTTCTTTGGGCCTCTCGACTGCGCTCGAGGTGACAGCTTGTTGATTGTAATTATAAAAGCCTCTTCCCGTTTTTCTTCCGAAGAAACCAGCTTCTGTCAAACGTTTTTGTGTAAATGATGGTTTAAATTTGGGGTCAAAATAGAAGGCTGTGAAAACACTTTCGGTTACGGCATAATTGACATCGTTTCCGATGAAATCCATTAGTTCGAATGGTCCCATTCTGAATCCGCCAATAGTTTTTAAACTCCAGTCGATGGTGGCAAAGTCAGCTACGCCTTCTTCATACATTCGTAGGCTTTCGCTGTAAAATGGCCTGGCGACGCGGTTTACGATAAATCCCGGAGTGTCTTTCACTACGGCAACCACTTTTTTCCAGTTGGTTATAGTTTGGATAGTAATTTTTAAAACTTCCTCGCTGGTTTGTACGGCAGGAATAATCTCAACCAACTGCATTAATGGTGCTGGATTAAAAAAGTGAATTCCAATAACGCGTTCCGGCTTATGGCAGGAAGCGGCAATGGAAGCTATTGATAATGAAGACGTATTGGAAGCCAAGATTGTTTCTGGCGACACATAATTTTCGAGTTCAGAAAACAATTTTCGTTTGATGTCAGCATTTTCGACTATGGCTTCAATCACCAAATCGGAGTGCGACAAATCGCCTAAAGCGTGAACATAGGCAATGTTTTGAGTGATTCGGGATTTTTCGCTGGCCTCGATTTTTCCTTTTTCAACTAATTTAGATAAAGTACTTTCTAAAGCCGCCTTGCTTTTGGATAAGGCATCTAGATTGGTGTCGTAAATTTTTACGTCACAACCTGCTGTGGCAGCTACCTGCGCAATACCGCTTCCCATGGTTCCGGAACCTATAACTGCTACTTTCATACTAATTTCCTTTAAACTCCGGCGTTCTTTTTTCTACAAAAGCGGTTACGCCTTCTTTGTAATCGTTGGACGAACTGGCTTCAATCTGCAAATCACTTTCCAATGCGAGTTGTTGTTCCAAATTATTGGTCATCGATTGGTTTAATAATCTTTTGGTTAAACCTAAAGCCTTTGTGGGCATTTGAGCTAAAGTCATCGCTAAATTGCAAACCTCTTCTTCAAATAGTCCCGATGCAATTATTTTATATATCATTCCCATATTAAAAGCTTCCAATGCACTTATTTTATCGCCCAACATCATTATGGCGGAAGCTTTTTGGAATCCGATTAATCTCGGAAGGAAAAATGTTCCGGCGCTGTCAGGAACCAATCCGATTTTACTAAACGCCTGGATAAAACTGGCATTTTCCGCGGCAACCACGATGTCACAGGCTAAAGCTATATTAGCTCCTGCACCAGCGGCTACACCGTTTACAGCGGCTACCACCGGTTTCTCTATGGTCCTGATTCTTTGAATAATGGGACCATAGTGTTCTTCAAGGATTTTTCTGAAACCTGGATTCAGTTCGGGATCGGTAACTTCCTTTAAGTCTTGTCCGGCACAAAAAGCTTTTCCATTTCCGGTGATTACAATAGCGCGAACGTTGGCATCATTATCACAATCGTCCAATATGTTTTGTAATGACAAAGCCATTTCACGATTGAAACTATTAAAAACTTCCGGTCGGTTTAAATTAATAAACGCGATGTTGTTTTCTATTTTAAGAAGTACTGAACTCATCTATACTTTATTTTAAACATTTGAAATAGTCAAACGGCTCCAAACAATCTTCGCATTGAAAGAATGCTTTGCAGGCTGTGGATCCGAACTGACTGACTAGTTTTGTGTTCAATGATCCGCATTGCGGACATTTCACAACTTTTTTGTTTCCTAATAATGCTTCTTTGTCTGCCTCAGCAGTTAACGGAGAAGCAATCCCGTATTTTTCTAAAGCTACGCGTCCTTTTGGCGTAATCCAATCGGTGGTCCAGGCTGGTGACAATACTAACTTAACATTGGTTTGAAACCCTTTCTGTTTGAAGGCTGATTTGATATCATCCGTAATTACATCCATGGCTGGACAACCGCTGTATGTTGGCGTAATTTCGACCTCAACTACGTCATTTACCAATATTGCCGAGTGTACTACTCCCATCTCCATGATGGAAAGTACGGGAATTTCCGGGTCTGATACTGTTTCGAGTATATCAAACAGTTGTTGGTCGATATGAAGTTCAGTTGCCGTCATTTTACCAATTCATGTTGGGATACGTTTTTTGCATGAACTGCATTTCTGTCAAAATGTAACCCATGTGTTCACTGTGAATTCCTAACTTTCCTCCTTTTTGGAAGTATTCAATGGCTGGCTGTTGCAATGTTGCTTCTTCTAAAATAGCATTTATCTTTTGATAAAAACCTGCTTTTAAAAGTGTCACATCTACACCGATTCCTTCGGTAACAATTGCTTTGTCTGCATCTGTCTGGTGGAATAATTCATCTGTAAAAATCCATAAATCATTCATCGCTGTTTGGATACGATCGTGGCTTTCTTCGGTACCATCTCCTAATCTTTTGATCCAGTCAGAAGAGAAACGCGTGTGGTATAAAACTTCCTTGATGCTTTTTTTGGCAATGGCCGAAAGCATTTCATCTTTGCTGTTTTGCAATTGTTCCAATAAAGCCAAATGAAAAATATCGAACAGGAATTGTCTTGTGATGGAATAAGCAAAATCGGTATTTGGTTGTTCAACCAGCAGTATATTTTTGTATTCTCTTTCCAAACGCAAAAAAGCGATGGTGTCTTCGGTGACGTCTCCACCTTGTAATTGCGCCGCGTATTGGTAGTAACTACGCACTTGCCCCAACAAATCGAGCGAAATATTAGTCATGGCAATATCAGTTTCCAAGCTTGGCCCGTGTCCGCAAAGTTCGCCTAAACGCTGGCCCAAAATCAGTGCGTTATCGGCAATTCCGTAGATGTATTGCACTAAATTGTCTTTCATCTTACATGTGTTTTAATTCGTCCGGAAGTTCATAAAACGTTGGATGACGGTAGGCTTTATCTTTTGCAGGATCAAAAAGCTCTGCGCTATTTTCCGGGTTGGATGCTGTGATTTGCGCTGATGGAACGACCCAAATGCTCACGCCTTCCATTCTGCGGGTATAGACATCGCGAGCGTTTTCTAGCGCCATCGTTGCATCACTTGCGTGAAGGGAACCGCAATGACGGTGTTCTAATCCGTTTTTACTTCTGATAAATACCTCCCAAAGTGGCCAGTTTTTCATAGTTTTAAAGTTGTCCGTCGTCGGTTGTCGGTTGTCCGTTTAAAACAGAGAACAGAGAACTGATAACAATTTATACTGCTCTTTCTAATTCTTTATTTGTTTGTTTTTCGGCGTAAGCCATGGCGGCATCACGAACCCATTCGCCATTGCTCCATGCTTTTTTACGGGCATCAATCCTTAGTTTGTTGCACGGTCCGTGGCCTTTAACCACCTGCCAAAACTCGTCCCAATCCAATTCGCCAAATTCGTAATGTTTGGTTTCTTCGTTCCATTTCAATGTTGGATCCGGAATGGTTAAGCCAATCATGTCCGCTTGCGGCACGGTTTGATCTACAAATTGCTGACGTAATTCGTCATTGGTTTTGCGTTTCAGTTTCCATTTCATGGATTGCTCAGTGTGAACTGAGGCGGCGTCAGTTGGTCCCAGCATCATTAATGACGGAAACCACCAACGGTTCAATGCATCTTGTGCCATCGCTTTTTGTTCGGGTGTTCCTTCAGCCAACGTCATCATGATTTGAAAACCCTGACGTTGGTGAAAACTTTCTTCCTTGCATACACGAACCATTGCACGGGCGTAAGGTCCAAATGAGGTTGCACATAAAGGCACCTGATTGATAATGGCAGCACCGTCAACCAACCAGCCAATCGCACCCATGTCGGCCCAGGTTAATGTTGGATAATTGAATATGCTGGAATATTTGGCTTTGCCTGAATGCAGTTGTTCATATAATTCTTCACGGGAAATGCCCAAGGTTTCACAGGCGCTGTATAGGTACAATCCGTGACCGGCTTCGTCCTGGATTTTGGCCAATAAGGCTACTTTTCTTCGTAGCGACGGAGCGCGCGTTACCCAATTTCCTTCGGGCAGCATGCCTACGATTTCGGAATGTGCGTGTTGCGACATTTGACGAATGTGTGTTTGACGGTATTTTTCGGGCATCCAGTCTTTGGGCTCGATTTTTTCGTCGCGGGCGATGCGGGCATCGAATTGTTCTTCTAAATTTTTAACCTCTTTCTCTGACATAATTTCTATTTAATGTTCAGTTATTGTGTACTTATCATTTCTTTTTTAGCCCCGATAGTAGCGGTATCCTTTTGTTTTTTAACAAAAGATATAGCGGATAGCGGGATCAGCTCCTAATTAACCACCAAAATCGACCACAACCTTTTTGGATGTTGGTACGGCTTGGCAACTCAGTATGTAATTTTTAGCTACTTCACTGGCGTCAAGTGCATAATTCACTTTCATTTCGGCAGTACCTTCTACAATTTTGCATCGGCAGGTGCTGCAAACTCCGCCTTTGCAGGCGAACGGCAAATCAGCTCCCGCGGCGATGGCGCTGTCGAGAATGTTGTCATAGGCTTCGTCCATAACGAAATGGAATTCTTTTCCGCCATCGATTACCGTGACTTCTGTTCCTTCGACTTTTTTCTCAACTATTTTGCTAATTCTTTGTTTGTCTTCTTCTGATATTCCTGTGTTGAACAGCTCGAAATGTATTTTTTCCTTGGGCAATCCGGCTGCTGTTAACTCATCTCGCAACAGGTAAATCATTTGTTCCGGACCGCAGATAAAACAATCGTCTGTGGATGGTATATCGATGATTTTATCGGTTAGGATTTGGAGTTTTTCTTTTGAAAATCTTCCGTTCAAAAGCTCAATGTTTCGGTGTTCTTTGGTTAAGAAATGAAAGATTTCAAAACGTCCGAAATATTTATTTTTTAGTTGCTCAATTTCCTCTTTAAAGATAATTGATTTAACGGTTCGATTAAGATAAAACAGTTTAAAAGTGCTTTTCGGTTCGGCAGCCAAATGTGTTTTGATGATGGAAAGTATTGGCGTTATTCCGCTGCCGGCGGCAAAAGCGATATAGTTTTTGGCATGCGCCGGATTGACATTTGTGTGGAAAGCTCCGTGTGGCGCAATTAAATCGAGTGAATCGCCTTTTTTTAACGTATCATTTACGAAAGTGGAAAAAACACCTTCGCTAATTTTTTTAACTGCTACCTGCCATTTGTTTTCCATTGGACTGGAGCATAACGAATAGGAACGTCTTTCATCTTTGCCGTTGATATTGGCTCTCAACGTTAGATGCTGTCCTTGTTTGAATTGGAATTCTTCCTGCAATTCCGCAGGAATATCGAACGTAATTACCGAACAATCTTTGGTTACTTTATAAACATCTGCCACTTTAATGCTGTGAAATTTTGCCATAAATCTGATTTACGATAAAACTAACAATTGTTAGTTTACTATGCAAAATTAAGGAATAATTATTAAAAAGTTACGATAACGTTTGAAAAATTAATAACCGCTGATTATCAGGAAACTAAATAACTACAATTCCGTTTAATAAAACCTTAATCATGTTTGATTTTAAGACTGCAGGATCAGGGCTTTTTTTCTTTCCGTACCAAAGATAGAGTGTACGCAACGTAGAAAGTGTGGAGAAAATAATCACTTCCAGATTGAGGTTTTTGATTTCACCGTCAGCAATTCCTTTTTTGATTATAGTTCGGAAATTTTCTTCATAATCTTCCCTCATTTTGATAAAATACGTCAATTCGGCATCAGCCAAATGCATCCAATCGTTGTTTAAACATGCCAAGGCATTGGCATCGCGCAAGGTAATATCGATGTGTAACTGGATGATCCTTTCTATTTTTTTGATGGTGGTTTCGTTAGAATTTACAACTTCGTTCATGGTGGTGGTGAATTCTTCGGCAATTTCGATAACGATTAAAACCAGAATTTCCTGTTTGGATTTGATGTGATTGTACAAACTTGCCGCTTTGATATCCATGGCTTGGGCAATGTCGCGCATGGTTACGGCGCTGTATCCTTTCTCTTTGAAAAGCTTGGCTGCCACGTTTATGATTTCGGTTTTTCTGTCGGTAATCTTCATCCTTTCAAATATAGAATTTATTTTAAACGGATTAGACTTAAATCAAATTATTGCTTCGGGCTTTTTGAATAGCTTCGAGCTTGTTGTGGACTTGGAGTTTCGTATAAATGTTTTCTATATGTTTTCTAACTGTAGATGGAGAAAGGAACAAATTATCTGCAATCACGTTATAATTCAATCCTTTACTTAATTGCTCTAAAACTTCAACTTCTCTCGGAGTCAATTTGATTTCTTCATCGTTTTTTTGTTCGAAATTTACCGGATTACGCAGCAGTTTCAATGTCTTTAAAGCTATTGAAGGATTCATGGCCGCACCGCCATTTAGTGTTTCAATTATGCCCTGATGGAGTTCCTTTGGATTTACTTCCTTTAGCAAATAGCCATCGGCACCCGCTTTTATAGCATTAAAAATGTTTTCATCATTGTCAAAAACAGTAAGCATTATGATTTTGATTTGCGGATATTTTGACTTAATAATTTTTGTGGCTTCGATACCGTTGCATTCCGGCATTTCGATATCCATCAAAATCAAATCGATGTTTTTATTTTGTTCTAATTTCTGCTGTACTTCATTACCATCATTAGCGGTAAACTTTAAAACCAAATCATCAAAAAATGATAGTTTTTCGGCAATGGCCTTTTGCAGAAAAACATTATCGTCAACAATAGCTATTCTAACCGGCATATTTTGTGGTTTTTAGATGTAATGAAACTGTAGTTCCCTTTTGTTTTAATGAAGTTACTGAAATTTCTCCGTTAATTTCTTTGGCTCTTTTCTTCAGATTATTTAATCCGTTGCCTGAAATAGTATTGACCGAATCAAATCCGGCGCCGTTATCAATAATTTCAATTTCGTAACCGGCATTTTCTCTGCGAACATTCACCGAAACCTTACTGGCATTGGCATGTTTCAGGGCGTTGTTTATAGATTCCTGAATAATTCTGTAGATGTTCATTCCTTCAATAGAAGTAAAAAAAGCATCTTCGAAATCGCCATGACATACAAACTGAAAATCGATACCGTGAGAAGCTATTTTGGCATTTTCTATAAAATTAGAAATCCTGGTTTTTAAATCCTCAAAGTTAATGGCGTCTTTGTTCATTGCCCAAATTGTATCTCGCAGTTCATAAATAGTTTCTTTGGTAAAAGAACTGATGCTGTTAAGTTTGCTTTCAAGTTTTTCGTCTTCTATTTTAAAACCGTATTTCAAATTGTCAATAGATGAGATAATAAAGGTAAGTTGCGCTCCAATATTATCGTGCAAATCTCTCGAAATACGTAAGCGTTGCTCCTGCAGTTTGTTTTGGGTTTCAATTTTTAACAATGCATCTTTCAGTTCATTTTCCTTCTGAAGCTGGGTTGTTTTTTGTTTTTGTTTGTTATAAAAAATCAATCCAATTAAAATAGCAAACATTGCCAGTGAGAATCCACCTAATATCCAGAGGTTTTTTTCGGCAATTTGGGCTCTTTGCAACAAAATTTCTTTCTCCTTTTGTTCGGTTTGGTATTCTGTATCGAGTTCCGCTTGTTTTGACCTTATGTCTAAATTCATAATGCTGTCTTTGTACAACACATGGTTTTTATAGTTCAAAAGCGCCTTTTTAAAATCGCTGTTTCGCGCATACACATCCGACAATTCTTTGTAATTATCTTCCAATAATGATGGATAATTATTTTTTTTGCTCCACGCTACTGCCTGATTAAAGTAATTTATTGCTTCTTTATCGTTTCCAATTTCTTTGAAATAGAAACCATAATAATTGAGATTTTCTGCGATGCCATAAACATCTTTAATCTTCACTCTGATTTGGTAGGCATAGTCCAAAAGTTGCTTTGCTTCCGATGGCTTTTTTTGCATCAATTTTACCAAAGCAATTTTATTAGCACTATATGGAATGCCAAGGTTGTCTTTAATTTTTTGTTTTATAGCCATAGATTTGTTGTAAAAAAACAACGCACTATCGAGTTCCTTATTCATTTCCTTCAAAACGCCATAATTATCATAAATAGCTCCTAACTGGGAATCATCTGAAACAGATTCCGCTAGTTTTATGCCTTTTTGCATATTGCGCAACGCCATTTTCATATCACGGATTTTGAGTTGATATCCATATTCTGCGTAAGCATGCGCTAATTTACTTTTCAATCCCAATTTGTCATACAACCGAATGGCATTGAGCATGCAATTGGTGTTTTTATCATATTTCCCTTGAAAATAATACACCAAACCCAAATTAGAATAGGTATCGGCAATGCCTTGCGGATATTTTGTTTTTTGAGCGTTGGATAAATTTTCAGTAAACCATTGAACCGATTTTGAAGTGTTGGCAATTTTTACATCATACTGAAGATTGTTGATGGAATCGATTTGTTTTTTGGTAACTACTTTTTGTCCCAATGCAAAATCACTCGTAAAAATTAAGAGTGCAAAAAGTATACTTAATTTCATTTTTATACTATTCATCTAAACATTTATGTGGCAATGATTAAAAAAAGGCCTTTTCAAACGTGTGATTTAGCTTGAATAAAACACAGAATGAAAAGGACAACAATAAAAACAACCTAAGTTATTTTATGATAAATATCAATACCACTTGATGAAACAAATTTGCTGAGATAATTTGACAAAAAAAATACGGCATATGCCTTATTTAAATCATTATTCACAATCTGCCAATCTATATATTCTTCAACTTTGATACTTATTTCTGTTCCTTCTTCATTTTTATTTAATAAGATAAATATATTAAAAATGTTAAAGGAAACAGATGTACCTAATTTATTTTTATGGATATAAATCTTCCATCAGATTAAAATATTTCATAAATTGTATTTAATTACTCTTAAACAGGTCTTTTGATACAGCAATACTCTTTAAAACATTACTACCGTCGGTAAATGAAATGAAGTATAGAATTTCATTTTTTTCATCATAAAATGGCAAACCATCAAATTCATTTGTATTAATCCTACTGCCAAGATTTATTGGTTCCGACCAATTCTTCCAGGTGTCATCCAATCGATAAGAAAAATAGATATCAAAATCGCCATAGCGACTGAATCCGTTGCTGCTGAATAACAAGGTCTTGTTATCAGAAAGCAGTTGGGCCATGCCTTCATCTGCCCCTGAATTGATTATTTTACCCATGTTTTGTAAAAATCCATAGGTACCATCTTCTTTTTGTTGCGCGAAATATAAATCGGTTCCACCTTGTGTAAAATCAGTCTCAATACCCATAATAAAAATTTTCTTATCAGCTGTCATTGTAGCGTCAGAAGTGTCTTCATAGTTGTTATAGGCTGTAACTTTTATTGGACCTGTCGATTCATAAGTTCCATTTTTGGTTGAAAAAACTTCATAACCTGTTTCATTTGTTCCTTTAGTGTATGCGTTTCCGCCTTTTAAGAGAAAATCAGTTCCTGCATATTCGACATAATTATATTTTGTGCCTGTATTCAAAGTAGTTTCCAATGTTTTGTTGGTCCAACTGCCATCGTCTTTTTTAGAAAAAGAATAAATCATCTCCACGTCGTTATCCACTGCGGTGATATACATTTTCCTGCCGTCGTTTGTTATTGTTGGGTTTGTTGGTGTTATTCCGTCTAAAGCTACTACAGTTGGAGGAGGCAATTTTTCAAATGAATCGTTCGTGTTTATTTTAGCATCAAGCGGCATTTCCGAATCCGAAATTCCAATAGCGTCTATTTGCTTTTGTCCTGGTAGTAATGCAAAATTGAATTCTACCCGAACACCAACGACACCGGAAACAGCATTTTCCAATATTGCGTTTTCAATTCCGGGATTGAGCACATCCGGTGCTTCCTGAATTTTTCTTCTTTTTCTCCTGAAATAGTATTTGTGGTCAGCCGGAATGGTAGCCTTGAAAGTCGGTGTTTTATAATTCATTTTTCGGGACCAAACCGTTTCATATTTCCCCGAACCTGTATCGACACCAATTTTCACCACGCAACCTGCAGTGAGGTTTTCAAAAACGGCTACTTGCTTAACAATTTGTGGCTTTTCAAAACTCACTTCTACCCATTCGTTTCCATTAAGGGCGTTCTTTGGTGTCCAGGCATTGGGGCTGCTTCCCGCCTGTGGAAAAGCATCCGGTTTTCCTAATATTCTTTTTATTCCGAATTGCTTACCGCCTAAATCGGAAGAATATTTTACCAATTTACTCGCCCATTGAACTTGCTGGGCATTAATGGAAAAAAGAAAAAAGAGGAAAGAAAAAAGGCTTAAAAATGTTTTCATAGGGTTTAATTAAAAAAGGACTGCAAATTTTAAGTTACAGTCCTTTTATTCAAACTAAAATTCTAATTATTTACTTTAATTTTCTCTACTTTTTTCCCTTTGAACGCAAAGATATATTCACCATCAGAAGTAATGTCTATTCCATTTCCGTATTTTGGACTTCCACCTTTTCCTTTAGATTCGACTGAACCTTTGGTCTCACCATTGGCCATATCTATTCCATAAATGATGTTTTTACTGTTTCTTTGATCTCTAAGGAAATAATTATCGCCGATGTGATAGAAATAATCAACTCCTTTTATTTTTTCAGAAGCATAAGCACGGGTACCATCTTTTTTGTTGTAAGCCGCCAATCCTTTTTCAGAAAGCACCACTACTTTGTCATCAAAATCAATAACATCAGTCGCTTTACCAACTTTAGCATCGTTGTGTTTTACATCGTATAGTTGGTTTCCTGTGGCAATGTCATAGCTGTAAAATTCATCACCATCTCCCACAAAAACTGTTTTTTCTCCATCCAAAATCAAGTCAGTAATTCTTTTATCAAATTTTTCTGAACGCCAGGCCGTGGTTCCGGTTTTATCATCGATACACAATACGGAATTCTTCTGTGCTTTGTAATCCCAATAAATATAAGGCACCCACTGCTTAACATTTCCGCCACCGAAACCGCCAAGTGCCGCCATTCCTCCTGCCATTCCTCCTGAACTATTCTCTAGTCGGTATTCCTGAACCTGCACTTTACCACCAACCTGAATTAGGATTTTATCGCCGGCTTTATAAATGTTCGGCATACAAAAAGCGCCCGTAATTTTCTCTGAAGCCCATAATAATTTCCCTGAAGCCATATCGTGTTTTTCAACATATTTTGTTCGGTTGCTGCCACCCAGCATTACTATGTAAACGGCGTTGTCAACAAATAAGGGATCCGCTATAGTCCTGTAATATTTTTTATGGGCACTATTTGAGAATAGTCCGCCTTTGCCTCCCATATCGTTTTCATAATTTACTGACCAAAGTTTTTGACCCGTATTATAATCGTAAACATTCATTCCGTCTAAGTACATGAATATTTTATCACCTTTAATCCATAAATCTATAATCGCTCTTCTGGTAACCAACTCTTTTTCGATAGAACCTGTGAAAGTGGCATCCCAAAGCACGTCGCCATTCGATGCGTTAATTCGGACTAACTGATTTTTAAATCCGGAAAACAAAGCACCTAACGCCGTTGGTTTGAAATTTACCATAATGATTTCATTTCGTTTGGCGTCATAAACATATTTTCCAACACCGCCTTTAAAACGATTGGTTTCCCAGATTTTTTCGCCTGTATTGGCCTTTACCAAAATCACTGAATTTCGTTGTGAAATTAAAAACGAATCCAATTCATTAATGTATTTTACCGTTTCCAATTCGCCTTCATCAGTGCCTTCCTCGGATTTTGCTCCGCCTTTCGGAATTAGATCCTGATATAATTCAGAATTCCACAGCTCTTTTCCGGTCGCTAAATCCAAAACCGCAACTCTGTCCGTTCCTAAACTTCTTTTATCAAAAAGAAAAAGGTAACCGCCTTTGTCTTTCCAGATTGTGTATTGGTATTCCGAATTATTGGTTTTGTTTGTAGTTAGTTTTTTATAATCGCCACTCCAGATAGCTTTCCCGCTCGCGTCTACCACTGTAGCTGAATTGTCATCGGTACCAATAATATAATTCCCGTCGCCATCGCACAAAGCCAATCGCGAAGCTTTGTTATCAAATTCTGATTCCCAAACGGTGGCAAAACTTCCGGATTTTTTTCCGGCTCCTTTACCTTTACCTAATAACTTCCCAAATTGAGCAGTTGCCGGTAATGTGAATGCCAAGCCTAGCATCGTCATTACTAAAATAGTTTTTTTCATTGTTTATTGTTTTTATTGTTTTTATTGTTTTTATTGTTTGTATTAAAATGTAATCGAATAACGAACCTTGTAGCGCTGTTGCTTTTGAAGTTTAAATTGGAATTTGTGCTGCAGAATATAGTCCGACATAAAATTGATGAAGTCAATATTCTTGATGTCGCTATCTACTTTGAAAAAGGAAGAAACCTTTCCGTTTTGCACTACGCCAATATCAATGACCATTGTGCCTTTGACATCAGCAAATTTTTTGTTTTTTCTTTTTAAAAAATCCGCGGATTGAAAAACTTCGTCTATTTCTTTGGTTACTGTTGCCGAAACTTCTTCCTCATCCGTAAGCACGGGTCTTTCGGTAAAAATGTTACTTTGCGCAAAGACGCTGGTAGTGCACAGCATAAAGAATGCAAATACCAGTGTAGTTCTAAAAATTTTCATGGTTTAGGTTGTTAATTACGGGAACAAACCTATAACTAAAACCTATGGGATAAAATACGGCAAATGTCGTATTTTGTTAAAATTGAAAGTGCGGAAACTTTTCTTGTAACCTGATAATCTTGTCGTTAAGATTACTAATAAATTTTAGATGACTATCAGCATCAGGGTTAAATGGGCGATGTGACAATGCTTTTTGAATGCTGCACACTTCTTCCATCATTGAAAAGTTTTCTTCTGAAATATAATTCTCAAAAAAGCGAACCCAAATATAATCTATCGCAGTCTGGCTTGGATGCAACATGTCTTCGGCATAAAATCGATAATCGCGAAGCTCGTCCATCATAATTTCGTAGGATGGAAAGTAATTGTGAATTGCGAATTGTAAATTGTGAATGGCAGTGATTAAATGAGATTTACTTCGTTGATTCTCTACAAAGCCATCTTTGATATGGCGAACTGGCGAAACAGTAAAAATGAAAGCGCAATACGGATTGATTTTTCGGATTATATCAATAGTGTTTTGAATGGATTTCTCGATAGTTTCAACCGTTAGAATCTCTTTGCCAAATTTGCTTTGCATCACTTTATGACAATTGGCTACAATTTTTCCGGACTGTTCATTTCGGTAAACCCAAGAGGTTCCGTAAGTAATTATGATGTGTGTGGAGTTGGTTATTTGGTAATGCGTTGAATCGATTAAAGCATTAAGATTGGTTATAACCATTTCTTTGTTCTGATGACGTAACGCGGAATGCACTTCAAAACAATGCCACAAATCATTGTGAAAAAAAATATCTTCTTCGGTAAATTTTTTATTAGTCACAACTCTCGAAATCAGATTTTCAATTGAAACCGGATTGAAGATTATCCCAAACGGATTGACGATGTTTTGGAATTTAAAATAGCAGAACTTCTCACCCATATTTTCGGCAAAACAAGAACCCAAAGACACAATTCTTGAATTATAATCTATCGGTTTATCTGATTTTGAAATGGGTATTTTTGTAGTGAAGTTCATTTTTCAAAAATACGAAATGATTTTAAAACCAAAACTCTCTATCGAATTATAAAGTAATGCAATCCGAACACAAACTTAGTGGCTATTTATTTTCTACTTTTGAAAAAAATTAATGAGATTGCTTCGTGCCTCGCAATGACAAAAAATGAAACTACTATACGCTTACCTCAAAAAACATAAACTGCTCTTATTTTTTGCCTTATTAATGGCTGCAATCAATATCTGCTTTAGCCTATCCGACTCAGTAATTACGGGAAAACTGATGCAACATTGTGGCGTTGAAATAGCTAAATTCAAAGGCAACCAACTCGGTTTTTTAAAAGAACTTGGTTTTTGGCTCGGACTTTCTTTAGGAGCCGCTATGATTTCGAGAATCACAAAAAACTTTCAGGATTATTTTACCAATATCGTAATTCAGCGAACCGGTGCCGAAATGTATACTGACGGAATTAAAAAATCATTGGATTTGCCTTATGAAGAATTTGAAGACCAACGCAGTGGCGAGACTTTAAGTAAGTTAACAAAAGTACGATTGGATTCTGAAAAGTTGATAACGCTTTCCATTTCGCTTATATTTCAAACCGTAATTGGGTTCATTTTCGTGATTATCTACGTTTCCCGAATAGATTACAGAATCTCACTTATCTTTTTGATTACAGCTCCGGTTATAGCGGTTATTAGTTCCTATTTGGGCAAAAAAATCAAAATCGTTTCCCGAAAGATTGTCACACAAACCAATGCGCTTGCGGGTTCAACTACAGAAAGTTTGCGAAATATTGAGTTGGTGAAAAGTTTAGGATTGACGTATCAGGAGGAAAAACGTCTTAATTTAAACACCCTAAAAATCCTGCAACTCGAACTGCAAAAGATTCGTTTTATACGAAGTTTGAGTTTTATTCAGGGAACTACGGTCCACTTTCTCAGAACATGTGTTGTATTTACCCTTTATTATTTCTTGTTTGGCGGGAAAATAATTGTTGGTGATTTATTGACAATGGTATTTTTTACTTTCTTTATTTTTGGGCCTTTACAAGAATTAGGTGCATTTATCATTGCGCTGAACGAAACCAAAGTTTCTATGGAGAATTTCAATGATTTATTAAATGCCCCAAAGGAATACCGTCCAAAAGATGCCAAACATGTAGGTTCGATTCAGGCATTACATTTCTCGAATGTGAGTTTCAAGCACAAAACCGCCAAACATCCCGCTGTGGAAGATATTACTTTCGATATAAAACAGGGTGAAACCGTTGCTTTTGTTGGTCCGTCCGGAGCCGGAAAAACAACTTTAGTAAAATTGTTGGTTGGATTGTATCCTCCGGCAAAAGGCCATGTAAAATACAATTCGATAGATTCGAGCGAAATTGATTTATTGGATTTGAGAAAACAACTCGGATTTGTAACACAGGATGCGCAGTTGTTTTCGGGAACGATTCGTGAAAACCTATTATTTGTAAAACCATCTGCAACCGATGAGGAATTACTGGAGGTGTTGCACAAAGCCAGTTGTGACAAATTATTGGAACGCGCTGAAGACGGATTAAATTCAACGATTGGGGAAGGTGGAATAAAGGTTTCCGGTGGCGAAAAACAACGATTATCCATTGCCCGTGCCATATTGAGGAATCCACATTTATTGATATTTGATGAGGCAACTTCTGCTTTGGACTCCATTACGGAAGAAGAAATCAACGCGACCATCAGGAACATTTCGGATAAAAACAGGATTACGGTTTTAATCGCACACCGATTATCCACCGTGATGCACGCGGATACCATTTTTGTTTTGGAACAAGGGAAGATTATCGAACAAGGCAGACACGAAGCATTATTAGATAAAAAAGGTTTGTATTATGCAATGTGGCGTCAGCAGATTGGGGAACGAAAAAAAGAATAGGGAACGGATTCTATTTTGTATTTCCACGAAGGCGGGAATCCATTTATAATTATAGTGGGTTCCAGCCTTCGCGGGAAAGACAAATTTATTTATTTCACAAACTCAACAGCTTTTGTCAAGGCTTCCTTAATTCCGGCTACATTCTTCCCACCCGCTGTTGCGAAGAATGGCTGTCCTCCGCCGCCGCCTTGTATGTATTTCCCCAGTTCACGAACTACGGTTCCGGCGTTAAGGTTTTTGGCAGCAACTAGTTCTTTTGAAATATAACAGCTTAATGTCGGTTTTTCGTCCTCGGCAGTAGCTAAAACAAGGAACAAATTGGTTCCCAGAGTTCCTAACTCATAAGCTAAATCTTTTGCTCCTTCCGAATTCAAATCGACTTGCGTTGCCAGGAATTTAATTCCGTTTATGTCCTGCAATTGTGAAGCAAGTTCTCCTTTTAAGCCCTTTGCTTTTTCCCTTAGTAATTGCTCGATTTGCTTTTTCAGTTTGGCATTATCATCCTGTAATGAAACAACAGCTTTTAAAGTGTCCTGCGGATTTTTCAACGTTTCCTTTATGGCATCTAAATCATTTTCCTGTTGAGTAAAATAAGCTTTCACAGCTTCACCGGTAATGGATTCAATTCTACGAATTCCCGCAGCAACTGCACCTTCTGAAAGGATTTTAAAATGCCAGATTTCGCCTGTGTTTTTCACGTGAATTCCGCCACATAATTCTCTACTCTCACCAAATTCAATCATACGAACGTTATCGTCATATTTTTCACCAAACAACGCCATCGCACCTTTTGCCATTGCTTCCCGAATTGGAAGGTTTCTATATTCAGCCAACTGTAGTTGTTCTTCAATTCTTTGGTTTACAAAATCCTCGACCTTGCGAATTTCTTCGTCAGTTACCTTAGCAAAATGCGAGAAGTCGAAACGCAAATGGTTTGGATTAACCAACGAACCTTTTTGCTCGACATGCGTACCCAAAATCGTTCTCAATCCCAAATGCATCAAATGTGTAGCCGAGTGATTTTTGGAAGTGGATGTCAGCAAATCGGTGTTGACTTTTGCTACAAAACTCGCTTCAATGTTTTCAGGAAGCTGTTTTGCAAAATGCAGAATCAGATTATTTTCTTTCTTCGTATCAATGATGTCAATCGTTTCGTTAGCCGAAACCAATGTTCCTTTATCGCCAACCTGTCCGCCACCTTCAGGGTAGAACGGAGTATTATCTAAAACTATTTGGTATAAAATGCCATCTTTTTTAGAATCCACTTTACGGATGCGGGTGATTTTTACCTCATTTTGGGTTTTGTCATAGCCAACGAATGTTTCAACGTTGCCCGGAATTAAAACTTTCCAATCTTCTGTCGAAACTTCAGAAGCCGCACGCGAACGAGCTTTTTGCGCTTTCATTGATGCATCAAATTCACTTTCGTTAAACGACATTCCTTTTTCTTTAAGAATCAAAGCCGTTAAATCTTTTGGGAAACCAAACGTATCGTATAATTCAAATGCTTTTTCGCCCGAAACTTCGATACCTTTTGTTTTGGCAACTACATTATCCAACAACTGTAAACCCTGATCTAAGGTTCTTAAAAATGAGGCTTCCTCTTCACGGATTACATTCGTAACCAATTGTTGTTGTAATTTGATTTCCGGGAAAAACTCGCCCATTTGATCGGCTAAAACTTCAACAAGCTTGTAAATGAAAGGTTCTTTGGTATTCAAAAATGTAAATCCGTATCGAATCGCACGACGCAAAATCCTCCGGATAACATAACCCGCACCGGTATTTGATGGCAACTGCCCGTCAGCAATAGCGAAGGCTACGGCACGAACGTGGTCGACAATTACACGAATGGCAATGTTGGTTTTCTCCTCGACTGCGCTCGGAGTGACAGTATTCGGAAGATATTTAAAACTTGTAATTAGTTCCACTTTTTCAATAAGTGGCATAAAAACATCAGTGTCATAGTTCGACGTTTTACTTTGTAATGCCATGCACAAACGCTCAAATCCCATTCCCGTATCAACGTGTTGCGCCGGTAGTTTTTCTAAACTTCCATCGGCTTTACGGTTGAATTCCATAAAAACATTATTCCAGATTTCAACTACCTGCGGATGGTCATTATTTACTAAACTCTTTCCTGAAACTTTTGCTTTTTCTTCTGCCGAACGAATATCAACATGAATTTCGGAACAAGGTCCACACGGTCCCTGATCGCCCATTTCCCAAAAGTTGTCTTTTTTATTTCCAAGGATGATTCGGTCTTCATCGATTAATGTTTTCCAGATATCCCAGGCTTCCTGGTCAAAAGGAACGTTCTCTTCGGGGTTTCCTTCGAAGACAGAAACGTATAGGTTTTCCTTTGGAATTTTATACACTTCCGTCAATAATTCCCATGCCCAATTGATAGCTTCCTTTTTGAAATAATCGCCAAAAGACCAGTTACCTAACATTTCAAACATCGTATGATGATAGGTGTCGAAACCTACATCTTCCAAGTCATTATGTTTTCCTGACACACGAAGGCATTTTTGCGTATCGGCTATTCTTGGGCATTTCGGAGTTCCATTGCCTAAGAAAAATTCCTTGAATTGCGCCATTCCCGAGTTATTGAACATCAGGGTTGGATCGTCCTTTAGAACGATTGGCGCCGAAGGAACAATTAAGTGTCCTTTGGATTCGAAGAATTGTAAAAACTGTTTACGAATGTCTTGTGATTTCATTTTTTGTGTTAATACGGTTATTTGGTTATACGGTGATTTGGTTTAGGTGATTTCAAATAACCGAATCCACGAATAACCACATCCACTAAAATAATTTAGGGATTGACAGAAACATTTGTTAAATTTGTTCGTATAACCATTGTTTTTAAAACTTCCACAAAAATAGCATAAAATAAAAAATGGCGAAGAAAGTAAAGTATTATTTCGATAGCGAAAGTTTGGCTTACCGAAAAATAAAAACAAAACTGTCCAAAAAGTTGGGATATATTGGTTTGTTTTTACTTGCTTCTTCACTTTTTGGATTTTTATGTTTTGTGGCCTTATTGAACTCATCTTATTTAGAAACTCCGAAAGACAGACTGCAGTCGCGTGAAATTGAAACGATGAAACTTCGCTATGCCATTTTGAATAAAAAAATGGATGAAGTTGCCGATGTTCTTGACGATGTCGCCAACAGGGATAACAATATTTACCGCGCCTATTTTAATACCTCACCCATTCCAACCGAACAGCGTAAGGCAGGTTTTGGAGGTGTGAACCGATACAAAGAACTGGAAGGATTCAACAACTCCGAATTGGTTATAAAGACTTCAAAACGTGTTGACATTATTTCCAAAGAGTTGGCGATACAGTCGAAATCCTTAGACGAAATTTTGAAACTGGCCAAGGAAAAAAATAAATTACTTGCCGCGATTCCGGCTATTCAGCCCGTAAAGAATGAGCAATTAAAACGCATTGCTTCCGGTTTTGGATACCGCAGCGATCCGTTTACGAAAGTTAGAAAAATGCACGAAGGCATGGATTTCACCGCGAGCACCGGAACGCCTATTTTTGCTACGGGTGACGGTGTTGTAGCTGCTGCCGACAATTCTAAATCGGGTTATGGAAATCACATAGAAATCCGACACGGCTACGGTTACTCAACACTGTATGGTCATTTAAGTAAATACAAATGCCGCGCGGGGCAAAGGATAAAGCGGGGCGATGTTATAGGCTTCGTGGGAAGCACCGGAAGAAGTGAAGCACCGCATCTGCATTATGAAGTCCATAAAGACGGCAAGGTGGTTAACCCAATAAATTTTTATTACGGAAATATCTCGGCAGCCGAATATACCGCCATTTCAAAATTAGCTAATCAAGAAAATCAATCGCTAGACTAATGCATATAGAACTCAATCCAGACAAAAGATATTACAGCATTGGAGAAGTCTCCAAAGCCTTTAATGTAAACACATCGCTAATCCGTTTTTGGGACAAGGAATTCGACATCCTGAAACCTAAGAAAAATGCGAAAGGCAACCGAATGTTCACTCCCGAGGACGTGAAGAATCTCCAACTGATTTATCATTTGGTTAAAGAGCGCGGCTTTACGCTTGAAGGCGCCAAAACACATTTAAAAGAAGGGCAAAAGAAAACGCTTGACAAGTATGAAATCATCAGCAAACTGGAAACGGTTAAAGCGCAGTTAGTAAATATTAAAAATCAATTATAGCATCAAAAATTAAAAACAAACTTAAATTAAACAAACATGAACTTTAGAAAATTTTTACCTTGGATTATTGTGGTAGTTGTGTTATTCATATTATACAGCTGGGCTAGCGGCATTTACAATAAGGCTGTGACGCTTGAGCAAGATATAAAAGAAAGTTGGGGTAATGTTCAAACTGCCTATCAGAGAAGAACCGATCTTATTCCGAATTTAGTTGAAACCGTAAAAGGCTATGCAAAACATGAACAAACTACTTTAACAGCGGTTATTGAGGCTCGTGCTAAAGCTACATCTGTTACTGTTGACCCAAGTAATATTACGCCGGAACAATTGGCTTCATTTCAACAAGCACAGTCTGGGGTTTCCTCTGCTTTATCAAGATTACTGGTAAGTGTAGAACAATATCCGGATTTAAAGGCAAACCAAAATTTCCTGAAACTTCAGGACGAATTGGCCAGTACAGAAAATCAAATTTTAACGGCAAGAACCCGTTTTAACGAAACAGTTAAACCTTATAATAACAACATCAACACCTTCCCTAGAAATATTTTGGCAGGAATGTATGGCCTTAAGCAAAAACCATATTTTGAAGCTGCCGCAGGTGCCGACAAAGCTCCGGATGTTAAATTCTAACAGCAATGTCTAAAGTAGAAGAGTTTTTAACAAAAGCCGAAGAACAGGAAATTGTTGAAGCTATTGGCAAAGCCGAAAAAAATACTTCCGGAGAAATCAGGGTACATATAGAGAAGCAATCTTCCATGGCTGCTATTGACAGGGCTATGGAAGTATTCCGTTCCCTTAACATGGAAAACACCCAGGAACGCAATGGCGTTATAATTTATGTGGCCGTAATAAGCAAACAGTTTGCTATTTATGGCGATAAGGGAATTGACGAAAAAGTGGCTGATGATTTTTGGAATTGTACCAAAGACGTTATGCAGAGTCATTTCCAAAATGGGAATTTCAAACAAGGCTTAATCGATGGCATCCTGAATGCAGGAGAGCAACTTCAAAAATATTTCCCTTATGCTGAAGGCGATACCGATGAATTGTCAAACGAAATATCTATAGGAGAATGATACAGTACAAAAAGAATATCTCCATTTTCCTAAAACTGTTTGTTTGTTTTTTGGTTACTCAAGTCAGTTTTGCACAGTATACAATTCCTAAAGTTCCTGAACTGCAAACTTCCGTATATGACTATGCCAATGTTTTAAGTGCTAATGAAAAAATGCAGTTAGAAGAAAAACTGATTCGGTATTCCGACTCTACTTCTACCCAAATTGTGGTGGTAACTATTGAAAGCCTGAAAGGAGAGGATATCGGAATCCTGGCACCAAAATGGGGTCACGAATGGGGCGTTGGTCAAGCCAAAGAAGACAATGGTGTTTTTATTTTGGTTGCCAATAAGGAACACAAAATCTGGATTGCACCGGGTTATGGTTTGGAAGACCGATTGACAGCAGGGCAAAACGGAGAAATCATTAGAAATATTATTATTCCCGAATTCAAAGCAGGAAGTTATTACAATGGATTGGACAAAGGTGCTGATGCACTGTTTAATGTGTTCACAGGAAAATACAAAGCCGAACGAAAAGTAACCAATAAAGAAGAAAGCTTTCCAATTCTACCCATAATCATTATCGTAATCGTTATCCTCATCATTATCTCCAAAAGCAAAAACAACGGGGGAAATTCAGGCGGCGGCGGAATAGGTCTTGCCGATATCATCCTGTTAAGCGCTCTTGGCAGAAGCGGAGGTGGCGGATTTGGTGGTGGTTTTGGAGGAGGAAGTTCCGGTGGCGGAGGCGGATTCGGTGGTGGCTTCGGCGGCGGCGGATTTTCAGGCGGTGGCGCTGGTGGAAGCTGGTAATTATCAATCTATTTAATAAATATAAATATCCCCACTAGTGGGGATATTTTTGTGATTTTTAACTTGTAGGTTTACAGCTTTATCAACCAACTAAATATTATGTATGAAGAAACAACCAAACCGATTTATTTTTTCATTTCTTGGTTTACTTTTGATTGGCATTACTTTTGTCAGCTGTGAAGCCGAAAAAGATTTTGTACAAGAATCTGACGGCGGCAAACAAATGCGGCGAGTGATTTCTTTTCAACAGTTTAAAAACGAAATTGGGCAACCACGTTTTGGCACTGGAATGTCATTATCTCTTTCTGCGAATGCAAGAAATATGGAAGATTTTGATATTGACACAACTCAAGTCAAATCTTTGCAAAACAATTATTTAGTTTATTCAATGAAATTAGACCCTAAATTTGTTCCTGAAGATAGCAAGTTTTACAACCTGTTTGTTTATAAAGACAATACAGATGAAATTGTAAAACAAATTATTGAAATTATGCCGCAAACTGAACTAACCGATCAACAAACAGAAGGTATCTATAATTATTTGAATACCGCTAACAAAGAGGTAATTTACAGTTCTAAAACAATGTATCAAAGTCCAATATGTGTTGGCGTAGTAATGGTTGATGTTTGCACTTGTGGTCCCGAACATCCACGAGAAGCAAATTGTAACTGTCAGACTTTTCATGCCGTGGCGCAAATACAAATAATGGCTTGCCCTAGTTATGGTAGTCCTCCACCGGATGCGCCTGAACCAAATATTGAAAATCCTGACCAAAATAATCAGGAAGGTGGTGGTGGAAGTGTGAGTGGAGAGCCTGTATTACCAAGCCTAGATGGACCCAATCCTTGTGGAAACATGCGAAACTTATTTTCTCCTTTAAAATCAAATATTAAATCTAAAATCCAAACTCTCCAAGCCACATTGAACCAATCTGGAGAGAATGGCGTTTACTTACGAAAATTCCAGAATGGATCATATAGTTCACCACAGGCACCTCCTACTATTTTGAATTCAATAAACCCACAAATTGGCTCTACTTTTTATGGGTTTATGCACACACATCCTTTTAATACATATCCTATGTTTTCTTGGAGTGATGTAATGTCAATGCACCAAATAGCACAATATACAGATCCAAACAATATACAAGAAGTAGCTTCAATATTAGTTTGTAAAGATGACACTGGTTTCATAAATTTGACGTATGCGATTTCTTTTAGTTCGGAAACAGCAAATACTATAGACAATTTATACGGACAAGAAGAATTTCTAGGATGTGAACCAAATAAGGTAACTCAAATTTATGATGATATGTTAAAAGAAAGATATGATAATGATCCAAGTTATGAACGTGATTTTCTTCGTCAAACTTATGGCTTTAATATATCTTTGTATAAAGCCAATGCTACTTTAACTGGTTGGAATAAATTAATATATGATCCTGTTTCAAATTTGGTTAAAACAATACCATGCAATTAAAAATGAAAAAAATGAAAAAAACAATATACTTTGCGTTAACAATACTTGTAACAAGTTGTTATGCTCAAACAGATGTCATAAATATAATAGATAAAGACGGCACCAGAAATACCGATGCATACTATCAAGATCAAAACAATTTGTTGGATTCATATGAAGGCACTTGGGTATATACTAATGGAACCACCGCTCTCAAAATAGTATTAATTAAAAAAACACAGCAATATAACGGTAAATACTATGAAGATTTAATTATAGGTGAATATCAATATATTGAAAATGGAGTTGAAAAAATTAATACTCTAAGCGATATTAATATTGAGTATAATAATCAACGAAAGCATCATATAATTGGGAATTCTATAATCCGAAATACTAGCAAACCGCCATGTCCTACTTGTGGAGTTAATGAGAAAAGATTAAGACTTGGCTTTACAGAAGTAGATAGTGGTTTATTCGGAAGAATAATTGTCAGAAGAATAACTTATAACAGTCAGTTGGCAATCAGTATCAATATAAGAGCAGAAGGTAATTCTACCCCATGGATAGAAGGACAGCCCGAACCACCAAATGATTTTATAGTTCATTCTGGAGACTACATTTTAATAAAACAATAATTTATAATAAAAAAAGCTCGGTCAAATGACCGAGCTTTTTTTATTTCTCTCTAATATAAATATCAATCGGAACCCCTGAGAAATCCCAGTTTTCCCGGATTTTGTTTTCCAGGAATCGTTTGTAGGCTTCCTGAACATACTGTGGCAAATTGGCAAAAAACACAAACTGTGGTGTTGGTGTTGGCAACTGCATGCAATATTTAATCTTTACATATTTCCCTTTTAATGCAGGAGGCGGATGCGATTCGATTAATTTCAACATGAAGTCGTTGAATTTTGAAGTCTGGATACGTTGTTTTCTATTTTCAAAAACCTGAACTGTAGTTTCGAGTACTTTTAACAAACGTTGTTTTGTCAATGCGGATCCGAATATGATAGGCACATCGGTAAAAGGCTTTAATTCTTCACGGATTTTGTTTTCATAATCGCGTGTTGACATCGTATCTTTTTCAATCAAATCCCATTTATTTACCAAAATCACAACTCCTTTTCTGTTCTTTTCGGCAAGCCAGAAAATACTCTGGTCCTGTCCTTCAAAACCACGGGTAGCATCAATCAGTAATATAATTACATCGGAATGCTCAATCGCACGAACGGAACGCATCACCGAATAAAATTCTAAATCTTCCTTTACTTTGGCTTTTCTGCGGATTCCGGCTGTATCAACCAAATTGAATTCAAAACCAAAACGATTGTATTTTGTATCTATAGCATCACGCGTTGTGCCCGCAATATCGGTAACCACAAATCTATCTTCTCCGATTAAGGCATTGATAAACGATGATTTCCCTGCATTTGGACGACCAACGACACAGAATCTTGGTAAGGCCGCTTCTTCTTCTGAAACTTCCGGTAATTCGGGCAATACTTTTACCAATTCATCTAAAAGTTCTCCTGTTCCGCTTCCGCTGATGCTGGCGATGGTAAAATATTCGCCTAAGCCTAAATTGTAAAACTCAATTGCGTCTTTTTCACGCATCGCGTTATCCACTTTATTGACGGCAAGTAAAATCGGTTTGGTAACTTTTCTGAGTAATTTGGCAACTTCTGCATCCATTGGGGTAATGCCTTCTTCCACATCCACCACAAAAATTATAGCATCCGCTTCATCAATAGCCAATTCTACCTGACGACGGATTTCACCTTCAAAAATATCATCCGACCCTTTGATATAACCGCCGGTATCAATTACAGAAAACTCTTTTCCATTCCATTCACTCTTTCCATAATTTCGGTCACGGGTAACGCCACTAACTGAGTCAACAATAGCTTCCCTTCTTTTAATTAATCGATTAAAAAAAGTAGATTTCCCTACATTTGGTCTTCCTACTATGGCTACTATATTGTTCATGCGTTTTGTAAATTTGGTGCAAAAGTACGTATAAAAAGTGGTAATTGATTGTAAGTTGCAAAGTTACAGAGTCGCAAAGTTGCAAAGTTTTTTCTTGCTTCTTGTCTCTTGCTTCTCGCTTCTATTTCTGGTTATACCCAAAACGTCTCAACTGAAAAGCATTGCTTCTCCAGTCTTTGTTTACTTTGACATACAATTCAATATGGATTTGTTTTCCAAAGAATTTCTCTAAATCTTCCCTTGATTGGACTCCAACCCTTTTCAGAGCCGCGCCTTTATGCCCGATGATGATTCCTTTTTGGGTATCGCGTTCCACCATAATTACAGAACGGATTCGGATTATTTTTTCGTCTTCCAGAAATTCCTCCGTCTCAATTTCTACCGCATACGGAATTTCCTTATCATAATTCAAGAGGATTTTCTCCCGAATGGTTTCGTTTACAAAGAAGCGTTCCGGTTTATCGGTTAAGGCATCTTTTGGATAATAGGCAGGCGAAACCGGAAGTAATTCTAATATACGGGCGAATACTTCTTTTACATTAAAATTCTCTAAAGCCGAAATCGGATAAATTTCTGCGTTCGGAACTTTTTCCTTCCATAAGGCGATTTGTTCCTCCAGTTGTTCCTGATTGGATTTATCAATTTTATTCAAAAGCAGCAAAACCGGGATTTTAGCGTGGATGATTTTAGTAAAGAAATCTTCATCCTTCAATTCCTTTTCCCCAATCTCAACCATATAAAGCAACACATCAGCATCCTCGAAAGCCGATTTTACAAAATCCATCATCGATTTCTGCATTTCGTATGCCGGCTTGATGATTCCCGGTGTGTCCGAAAGGATAACCTGGAAATCGTCCCCGTTTACAATCCCCAAAATCCTATGACGTGTCGTTTGTGCTTTTGAGGTAATAATAGACAAACGCTCCCCGACGAACGCATTCATTAAAGTTGATTTTCCAACGTTTGGGTTTCCAATAATATTTACAAAACCTGCTTTGTGTTCCATGATAGTAAAATGAGGGTGCAAAGATAAGCTTTTTAGATGGTTAGATTATTAGAGTTCCTAGATTGTTTGTCAAGCCGACGAAGGAAGTCTCTCGTCAGTTTATTCGGGTCTTTATTGCGGAGACATTGTAATAATTTAAGAAAAGTATGCGTTTTAAGTGTTGTCCTATTTGTTTTAGCAAAATTTTAGCAATCCGAAAACGGGATAAAGATACATTTGGCTTTCCAAACCACAATTTATGAAACATGTATTTACTGCGATGGCTATTGCCGTTGCGCTATTTTCAGGCACTACCCGAGCGTTTGCCTGGGGACAACAGGGACATGCCCTGGTTGCCGAAGTCGCTTTCCACTATATGGACGAAACCACCAAAAACAATATATTGCAATACCTTGACGGCATGTCTATTGAAGATGCTGCCAACTGGATGGATGCCATTAAAAGTGACCATGCCAATGATTATATGAAGCCTTATCATTACCTCGATCTTGAAAAAGGGGCTACGCAAATGCCATCAGGTGACAACATCCTGACGGTTTTAAACCGCACCCTTCAGGAATTAGACCATAAGGAAACGCTATCACATGATGAAATCAAAAGAAGGATATTAATTTTATTTCATCTGATAGGCGATCTGCACCAGCCCCTTCACATTGCTTATCCTTCCGACAAAGGTGGTAATACAATACAGCTGAATTTTATGAGTGGTCATGGCACCAACCTGCACGCCACATGGGATTCAGAGATTATTGAATACAAGGCGACTTCACTGTCGGATGTTTTGAACAGCAAAAAATATACAACCGAGCAAATGGCAGCGGTAGAAAAAATAGATATTATTGGATGGGCGAAGCAATCGCGCGGTTATTTAAAGGAAGCCTATAGCCTTAAAAATAATAAAGCTGATATCCAGTATGTTGATAGCGTGTATCCCATTATAAAATCGCAGCTTTTGGATGCCGGCATCCGTTTGGCAAGTGTTTTAGAGCATTATTTTAAAGCCAATACATAAGTTAAAACAATTTCAACAATTCGGAATCCCGGGACTGACGATATAGAGTAGTATTCTATGGACTAATTGTGACCTTGGAAATCCTCGGTTTATTTCTCCATAGCGTTAAATTGGTGGCTTCACTTATCAGGTAGCAATCTGTTCCGTTGAAACTGGCTACGCCTTCATTTTGTCTAAAGTATCCCCTAACCCTGATTTGTTTCGCGTTGGTTATAGTACCGATTCCCTTTCCCGACAAGTTAAAAGTCACCATTCGGGGTGATAAAAACATGCTGTAGCCGCATAATACCACACGCCTGTTTTCAGATAAGTAGGTAGCACCGGTTATTAAAGTCCGTGTCTTTAGTGTTGTTACGTATTCGGCTATGTGGTGTGTGGGCTTCGCAGGAAGTCGGAATACCCTTGAACAACGTCTCTTTTTAAATTCTTTGGTAAACAGCAGGATAGTATCATTAACGACAATCATTGCTTCGCAGTCAAAATTTATCTTTTTAAGGCTCCCGAAATCATCTGTCTTTGGCCATTCAAAGCTAATGGAATCAAGCACAACCTCATGCTGCAAAAGTTTCTCCTTACTGATGCGGTATATTTGCAGTTGTTCCCTGAGACCTCCATTATTTCCAAAGTTTCCAATATAAAGAAAATTGCGGTCCTGGGTTATTTCTTCCCAATCAACATTTCTCACTGGTAACATAAATTCTTCAAGTATCTTACCACTAAGGGTGTCAATGGCAAAAAGGGTCTGCCTGCCGCTGTCGTTGTGAGTCCATAGTCTTCCATTCCACGCAACCAGTCCGGAACCTTCGTCAATCTTCGAATGAATAGTGTGGGTTGTTTTTTTTAAGGCGCGGCAATTACAATGGGCTGCCCGCGTTATGTTTTCGGGAATTTCCTGACCACAAATTGAAAGTGGAGAAAAAGCGGCAATAAAAAGCAATAATGCCAGCGGACGAAGAATAGTAATAGGTAATTTTGCAAATAAAGTACAATACATCTTGTTAGTTTGAGGCTAAATCCATACTGTAAATTTATTTCTTTTTTCCAAATGCTGCTAATTTTTTGTTTAATTGGATGGAACGGTTGACGTCATCTCTTTTATAGCATAAAGTCCCGACTTTACGCTCTCCAATGCTTTTGAATACAAAATAGAATTTCCCTGGTCTGCCTTTTGCAAAATAGCCAGGCATTCATGAAGATATTCCGGCGCAAAGTCCGGATCACAGGTGGCAATTTCACGGGTGTTATCTACTATATCTGCATACTTTATGGTCTGCGCTTCAGGGCTGATTTTAGTTAGTCTTTCCAATTCCCTTTCCTTGCGTTTTCTACGGTTCAAATTAGGATAGTTACCTGGTACATAAATATCTGTCAGTTGGATAACAAGACGCATTGTTTCGGCTGCATCCTCAGGATCCATAATGTTATGAAGGAATACTGACAGAGCGGTCTCACTAACGATGGTATCTTCCACAACATCGTGCAGCAAAGCAGCGGCGATAACGGGAAGGCGGGAATTAAACGGCATTACCATTTCAGAAACCCTGATAGGGTGTACTATGTACGGATCGGGGGTGTACTTACGCATCTGTCCCTGATGTGCTTTTGATGCAAAACAGCGGACAGTGTCAAGAATTGTATCCATTTGCGGTAAATTCATTGCTAGGAGATGATTAGATCTGATGGTGATTGCATCTTGCATTTATGTATATTGACTAAATTAAAACCGCCGCAATAGACGGCGGTTTTTGTCTTTTACAGACCTGGTGATCTTCCCGGACCGTTACTACCCGCATCATACGCGTCATTTTCGGAATCTTCAGAATCTTCAGATCTGCCTGAGCTTTTCCATTCTTCATGGCTGCCTGAATCCTCGTTCTGGTTGTCGTGACCGCCAGAACGGGAATTTTGTGAAGCATCCATGCCTTCCTGTGAGCGCTCAGAATGATCTGAATGAGAACGTAAATCTGAACCAGATTCTCTGTCATTTTCATTCGAACGACCCGGGCTTGTTGAATCGGAACTTCTTCCACTCTCTGAGTTTCTTTCGTTTTCAGAGCTTCTGGAACTTTCAGTGTCTTGGCTGTTGTGTTCAAATTCAGCGTTTTCTTCACCGTTTGAACGCGACCCCATGTTTCTGTCCTCTGAATTATTGCCTTCCTGGCCATAATTCCGGTTGTTTGAATTTTCCATAACTTAGTTATTTACTGGTTCCTTTGTTGCCGCTTTTGCTGCCGGATTTGCTGCCGCTTTTACTTTTTGACCCACCGCTTTTTTTATCATCCTCTGAGGATGATTTTTCATTTTTTGTGTTCATGATATTAAAATTTTTAAATTAAACATGCCCAAATTTATAACCGCATCGCTTGTTCTACTTACAGCATTAAATAGGAGGCTTATATAATTTCCACATTCTGCAGATAAATTAATTAAATAAACTATCTGATTTATGGACAGCCTTTTCCATATCAATTCCTTTTTGTAGTGTACCTTTAAAAATATCGCCCTGCTCCCTAATTCGCACTACGGCATTTTTAATCGTAAAGTCTTTCATTTGCAGTCCTTTTTTGACCTCATCCCAATGCAACGGCATAGAAACAGTGGCTCCCGGTTTTGGGCGTAAGGAATAGGGGCCGGCAATGGTAGCACCAGGTCGGTTCTGTAGAAAGTCAAGGTACATTTTACCATTACGATTCTTGATAATACGCTCCAGACTTGTAAATTCCGGCAACTGTGCATGCACCAGCGAAACAATCAACTTCCCGAACAACCGTGACTGTTCATAGGTGTATTTGGCACCCAAAGGAATATAAATGTGAATGCCCGTAGATCCCGAAGTTTTTGGATAACCCGGTATGCCTATAGCATCAAGTATCTTCTTGACTTCCTGTGCTGCCACTATCACCTGGTCGAAAGTATTCTTGTCGGGGTCAAGGTCAATCACACAGTAATCAGGGGCATCGGGATGTTGGATGGTGCTGAACCATGGATTCATTTCGATACATCCCAGCGATGCCATCCAAAGCAATGTGGCTTCATCATCGCCAACAAGGAATGTCTTCTCCTCGCTATCATCGGTGGTATACGGAAAAGTTTTTACCCAATCGGGAGCCTTTCCTTTAACATCCTTTTGGTAAAAACTCTGACCATGTATGCCGTTCGGAAAGCGGTTTAGCGATTGCGGCCTATCCTTTAGGTAGGGTAGAATGTATGCTGCCACCTGATGGTAATAGTTGAACATGTCCCGCTTGGTAATGCCGTCTTCCGGAAAGTATACTTTACTGAGATTAGTGAACTTAAGTTCATGTCCCTTAACCTTTTTTACCTGTGTTTCCTCTTTTGGATTCAGCAATGTTTTAGCACCGCCACCTTTAGGCGCGGCTATTATTTCTATACCCTTATCTGACACCTTATCTTTCATAATTTCTTTAGTATTTTCAGCGGTTTCCCGATGTACATTTTCTGCTTTCTTATCAATACGCATTCCTTCAAAGGACGGATGACGAAACACTCCGTCTGAGGTAACTTCGGTAAAGCTCACCTCGCACACCAGTGATGGATTGAGCCAGGTCGCCGTTGCATTGGGAGGGTTGGGGCGAAACCGCGATGGCTTGTTTACATCAGGTTCAACAGCGAAAGGGCTGACATTGGTTATCAAAGGTTTAAATTGTACCATCATTTCGCGCTGTGTCTTATCGGAAAAGCCTGTTCCCACCTTGCCAACATACCGGAAATCCCCTTTTTCGTAAACCCCAAGCAACAAGGAGCTGAATGCTTTGGCACTTCCATCATTGTTGGTAAACCCCGCAATGACTACTTCCTGCCTTTTGTTTGCCTTTATCTTGAGCCAGTCTTTCGAACGTGCATCAGGAACATAAAGACTATCAGCCCTTTTGGCCATGATACCTTCCAGCCCCATTTTTTCCGCAGCCTCAAAAAAATCAATTCCATTTTCTGTAAACACTTGGCTTATGCGGATATTGTCCTCGTTTTCAGGTAGAATTTCTTTTAGTAGCGCCTGCCTGGCTGAGAGTGGCAATTTCGTTATATCCTTCCCTTCATACCACAACAGGTCGAAAGCGTAATAAATCAAATGCCCATCTGCTTCGCTGCGCCAATTTTGAAGTGCACTAAAATCGGCTTTGCCACTTTCCTTTAGTACTACAAGTTCCCCATCGAGAACTGCATTTATAGACCAATTCTTCATTGTGGCTGTAATGGGGTAATATTTATCGGTAAAGGATTTATTGTTTCTGGAAGCCAATTCCACTTCACCTTTGTTAACGTAGGCGACGGCCCTGTAGCCATCCCATTTTACTTCAAAGGTCCAGTCGGGGTTGTCAAAAGGGGCGTTGACGAGTGTCGCAAGCATCGGTTTAACTTTAATAAGCATTGCCGAACGCTTGCCTTTTTTTAGCAGCGCCGCCGCATGGGGCTCATCGCTATCTTTGGTTTCCTCTTTTTTGGTCGTTTTCCCAGCGGCTTTTTTCGGGGTGGTCTTTGCGTCAGTTTTGCCGTAAATAACTGTACTGGTGGCAGCCACTTCTTCCAATGTTTTTCCTGAAACCACCGATTTATCTTTCTTTGTAATATCGGTTATAGCAGTATGTTTATCGTCAAGCTTCATCAGCAGCCAGCTATTCTCTGTACGCCCGTAGGCTTTAACAAGTGCAAAGCCCCCTTTCAGTTTCCTGCCTTTTAGGACGAACTTTAGTTTCCCGCTGTGCAATTCCTTACGCAATTGCCTGTCGTGTGCTTCTTTGGTCTTTCCTTCAGGTTCGAGGGGTTCGTATGTGCCTTCATCCCAAACGATAACAGTCCCACCTCCGTATTCTCCCTGAGGGATAATGCCTTCAAAGCTTCGATAGTCATAGGGATGGTCTTCCACCATCATTGCCAAACGTTTACTATCGGGGTCGGTGGATGGCCCTTTGGGAACGGCCCAACTTTTAAGCACACCTTCCATCTCCAGACGAAAGTCGTAATGAAGATGGGAGGCGGCATGTTTCTGAATGACAAAACGGAGCACATCCTTCGCCACCTTTCCGCCAAACGGCTCTGGTGTTTTGCCTGCATTTCTTTTTTCCTTGTATTTATCAAGAGCCATAATAGTAACGCTTATTGATTTAGTTACCAAGATACTTAGAGTTACGACAACCTTTTTATAACATAGTTTGGAAATATTCCACAATTACCACCTTTTTAAAAACCTGTAAGGTGTGCTGTTATGGGGGTTGTGTTTTTATATCTCATCTGAAACAATTATAATTATGTAACCTCCCTCCGAATATCTATAACATCCGTCCTGCACAAATTCTGAAATTTGTATAACTGATATTAACTGAATTTATTATGAACCCTATTTGTCCCTTTACAATTATAGTTGCCGATGACGACGCGGAGGACCGAGAACTTTTTCGGGAGATATTCCAGCGGAATGAAAAGTTTATCCTGATGGGCTGTCTTACCTCCGGAGTGGAGGTATTTGATGAGATCAGCCGCAAGAAGAATATTCCCGATGTATTGTTGGTTGATATGTATATGCCTTTCTTTAGCGGCATTGATGTGGTCAAGGCACTTGAGGAACTGCATGCCGCGCCAACGATGTACAAATTTGTAATCTCAACTACCAGCAATATCGCCGAAAACGAACCCCAACTCCATAGCCCTTATATCGTGTTTCTTAAAAAACCCAGTAGCAGGCAGGAGATTCAGGCGCTACCAGGTTTAATTATGGGGTATTTGGAACAGCGGTTTTCCCAGGTGTCGTAGGTTAGAGGAAAGGGAAAAGAAGCAAGAGGGAAGAAGCAAGAATATAGAGAAAGAGGAAAGAGGAAAGAAGAAAGAGAAAGAATGATGAATGAAGAATGAAGAAGACCGTTGCTCTGCAAAAAAACACTCTGGACTGATACCTTATCAGGGAACCACAATTTTCCTGTTGTATCGTTTGCCTTCCTGCTCAAGCTGTAAAAGATAGATGCCGTGAGGGAGCTGGTGGGTGAAGACATACTCAGCGTTCCCGTCCTGAAAGTCGGGTGGCAGGATCATTTTCCCGTCGATGGAATAAATGGCTACAGTGTAACTGGTGGGCTGATTGGTGGTGATGGCAATTTGGTCGTGCGCTGAAACTACCGTAAAGGGATCCGTCGCATAATTGGGTACTGTCAGGGTAGGCTCCCAGGAATAAAAGGTGGTGAGGGTCTGGCTGGTGGACGCCCTTCCGTTGCCGACGTATGATTTGCTGCCTAGTGTGAATGTGGACGTCCATATGCGTCCGCCCCCAGGTGTGAAATCGCCTACCTGTGTCCACGAATCGGCAGCATCGTCGTACTGCCAGAGATCAATAGAAAAAGTCCCTGTATAGCCGAGCCCCATATATGCCCTGCCGTTGACCGTAAAAGCGGTTGTGTATTCCCTTGCGCCTCCGGTAAAATTATTCTTTTGCGTCCAGACGCCCGTGGCGGGGTCAAACATAAAGACGTGGTCAGAGGTGTAGTTATTAAACGTGGTGCCACTGTAGGCAATGCCTGTCGCGAAATAGCCTTTTCCGTTGAGCACGAACACGGCGGTACTGTACTGATGCCAGTAATAGTTGATATCGGGCAATTGCGTCCAGGTGTCAGTAATGGGTTCATAACGGTAAAAGTCGAGCTTTCGGGTGCCGGCAAGCCCGAAGCCTGCGTAGCCATAATTGCCTATGCCGAAAGCGATAAGGTTTTCGCGATTGCCACCCGGATAGTTGGCTTTCTGTTCCCATGTGTTGGTTGCAGGGTCAAACGCCCACATATCGTTGTGGTTGACACCATTAGGGAGGGAATCATCGCGCCCTGCGAGCACATACGCTTTACTGCCTACCGTAAAACCACTCGCCCCCCGGCGTTTGCCTCCCGGGAAGCTAGCCTTTTGTATCCAGGTATTGGTAGTGGGATCGTATTCAAAAGTGGTTTCTAAGGTTAAGGTTGTGGTCTGGCCGGTGGTGACATAGCCTTTATTGCCTATTGAAAACGAAACGGCATTATAGCGTTCGGTATTTAAAGCCATCGGCTGAACGGCAGTCCAGGGCTGTGCTATGGCAGTACCCGCTATCATCAACAAAAGCAGTATCATTCTTTTCATAGTGAAGAGTTTGCAGGGAGATTCATTGGTGGTAAAGGTAGTGAAAATAGATAATTATCATTCCCTTCTAAAACGCTTTCAAAACTGAGGTTTAATACATTTAATCCGGGGAATTTTGAAGTTTAGATTTTACGTTTCTATTCCGTTGCTCTGCATAGAAGCACGCGAACTTAGGCGTTGTAGTTATGGCATTATTTGGTCTACTTTTGGAAGTCGAAATTGCCCGGAAGCGGTGGACTAAAGGTCTGGAACAAAATTGAGGGGCTATACGAGGGGCTTCCAGTTTGCGGGGTCAAAGGTTCCCTGTTCCTTCTCGAGTACCATTATTTTTTCGGCGAGTTCTCTCATTGCTGCGGCGTTTGGGGCATTGGTTACTATGCAATCTATCACATATGCTCTTACGCCTTTGGTAGCTTCGTCGATTTCCTGCGCGGCCTTTTCCTGTGCCTGGAGGGCAATCTGTAATTGAGCTTCCGCTAATTTCTCATCGAGTATTTTGTCCTCGTAGTCGTCTACGGCAGCATCAAAAGTAGCGGCGAGTGTAAGGGCCTCTTCCTCATCTTCGGAAAGTTCAAGCAGTAGTTCCTTAAGTTCGCGAAGGATTTCGGGCTGGTCAAGTAATGGCTGTGCGCCGACCCAACGCATGAGTGCGTTTTCATCTTCGTCGTTAATTAGGGTTAAGAGGAGGTTGCGGTGTTTCATGATTTGCGTTTAAAGGAATGGAATTATCAATTCGAGTGGTATATTCATGAACTGGGAGAAGTCATATATTGTTACGGGCTGGTGCTTAGCTTTCCTGAAGAAGACTCTTATATCATTTAAAATGTTTCTGGCATGTCTTTCTGAATATCCGGTGATATTGCAAACGTCTCTGGTATGGAGGCATATTCTGGCTTCTCTTTTAATCATGGTTCCAAAAAATAAAGTTTTTCTATAAGCAGGTGTTTTTTGTTGTGGTATTTATCGTGTTATAATTGTCAAAACAAGAAGTGTGCCAAACGAGATTTGGCTTAAAAATTTGGTAATAGATTGTTTGTAAAATGGTTCATTTCAGATACGCGTCGGAAAACCTTTTACATACACTCTACATACACTATCTATGCTTTATCTATGGAGTATCTATGGAGTATCTATACACCATCCCTTCTAAATCCCTATTTCAGCTACGGCAAAAACGGCAATTTTTACTGCTTTCGGCAAAATGAAGTGGTTTCGGAAAAAGTGACTTTGGGGGTTGCAAAGCCGTTTTAACTTTGGGTATTATTAATCATAAAACTTGTTAATTATGGCAAAGTTAGAAGGAATCATTAAGATTCAGGGAACGTTGGAGAACCTGACGTTTTACAAAACTGCCGATGGGCAATTAGTGCGCACCAAGGGAGGTGTCAGCAAAAACCGTATTAAAAATGATCCCGCATTTAAGCGTACCCGTGAGAACGGAATGGAATTTGCTGAAAGCGCACATGCCGGCAAACTTATGCGCACGGCTGTGGGAACCATGCTGTTCCATGCGAAGGACCGGAGACTTTCGAGCAGGATGCTTGGCATTATGGCGCAAATCAAGAACCTTGACACCACGAGCATTCGTGGTGAGCGGAAAGTTTCTGAGGGTCTTGGTACTGCGGAAGGCAGATTACTGTTAAAAGGATTTGATTTTAACGTACATGCGGCATTTGGCAGTGTTCTTTATGTGCCACTTTCTTTAGACACTCCAAGTGGTAAAGTTACGTTTACGGATTTTATTCCGGCGGAGCAGATTATGTTTCCAGAGGGTGCGACGCATTTCAGTATGCGGTCCGCTTTTGTAAATCTTGATTTTGAAACCGGTGTTTATGAAACAACCATTAGTCCGTTAGAGAATCGCGCGCTTGACAATTCCCTTACTACCCTGACCCTGACGCCGAGTGCGCCAGCTACTGGGAGCGGTACGGCAATTTATGTACTGCTGATTGAATTTTTTCAGGAAGTGAACGGGGTGCAGTATACGCTAAATAATGGTAATTATAATGTGCTGAATGTTTTGGATGTGGTTTAGGTTGTGTTTGTTGAAAATAGAAAGCCTCACGAGAGTGGGGCTTTTTCTTTTAAAAAAATATTAGATAGACTTATTACTTTATGTCGTGACTAATCTTAGTAAATAAACGATAATCATTTAGTGTAAAACAAACCCTTCCTTTTACAATACTTGGGTGAATCTTAACTTTTTTAGCAAACGCCTTAATACTTTCTTCACTCTGGCCAAAATGTATATTTTTACTATACTGTTCCCAATCTTCATTTTTAATTAGACTAGTTTGGGCAAATGTGTTTGCTTGCTTTTCCTCTACTGAATTCTTGTATTCTTCTTCTTCGTTTTTTATGTCTAAATCAATAAATTCTGCAGTATTATTGTTTATTAAATGCTCATAGACATGACCCAATTCATGAAACAAAGTAAATGCGAAATTATCTAGGCGATTATGTCTTAAAGTCATTCCAATAGCAGGGTTTCCTTCGCTCCAGAAAGAAACACCATCAATCGGAGTCTTTTCACCTTTGGTCTGATAAATTAATTTTATACCATATTCATGTAATTTAGCTTGGACTTTATTCAAGACATCTTTATTCTTCGTTAAAATTTCTCTTAAATCTGCAACTAACATCTCTTGATTTTCCTGATTAAAAGGAGGCGCAGTTACATCCTTTGCCTTAAACTGTACGAGCTTTACCCATCCCATGATGTTAATTACATCGGTTTTTAACTTTGTCGATTTCTTAAACCTTGTATAAACTGGCTGCAACTTCATAACTGCCAATTGATCTAAATTAGAAACATCATAGATTTCCTTAATAATTTCATTATCATATTGAGGATTACCTGAAAGTATTTTTTCTTTTTTATAGAATGAAGTAGGAATGAAGTCTTTAACCACATTCCATACCTCAATAGCTTCTAATTGTTGTTTGTTCTTTGCTTCAATGCGTGCTTTATCTAACTCGTAATTTTTTTGGGCTTCGAGCCAATACTCCGCATCTATGCCTAATGCTTTTTCGAAAAGAATAGCTAAATCAGCTGTGATATTTCTTTTTCCTTTAATAATTTCGTTCAGTAGGCTTCTTTTAATATCAATCATTTTGGCAAAGTCGATTTGGGAAAAGTTATTTGCTTCGATTTCATCCACTAAAATAGTTCCCGGATGAGTAGCAAAACTTGGCACTACTTTTTTTGTTGTCATAAATAGGGGTGGTGTTAATTTTCATAATGTTTACTTAGTTCTTCGATTTCTATGATATCGATAGTGGGGTCGCCTGAAGTGGAAGCTACTTCAGTAAAAAGAATCCGATATTGCATATTGACATATACCGCGCTTACTCCTTTGAGATTGCCTTCTTTTTTTTCATAATGTAAACTTTTTAATTGATAGAGTTGCTCAATTTTAGTTATGGCCTTTAACTTATTGATTGTATTAATGTACTGTTTAACCAATTGTGGATTTGATTTGTATTCCTTATAAGGGTTTGCATTTCCCTCATATAGGTGTTTTAAATATTCTTTTACAAACTTTATCTCCATGGTTAAGTACTATCATAATGCAAATATACAAAATGTTCACAAATATGTGAACATTTTGTGTGTTTTTTAATTTTATTTTAGTGAACAAGAAATTATACTTCAATTAAAAGCTTTCTGATTAAGATGTATTTAGTTTGATAGTTTGTTGTAAGCAAGGAAATGCTTTCTATGGTACTGGGTTATATCTAATTTTTAAATTCTAAGCTCTCCACTCACTAAACTGCCCTTCAGCCTGTTCCATTATTTCCTGTAGTATGCCGTTTAATTCGGCTATGTTTACTTTGCCCCTTAGCTCTTTTTTAACTGCTAACCGTATAGCTGCCTTAGCATCTTCCTTATTCATCCAGTCGATTTGTAAATTGCTTTTTACTGCCTTCACGACTCTATGTACAATATCTTGTATTGGTCCACTTTCGTTTATAATTTCTTTTTTGGATGCCAATATATCGTAGAATGCTAATTCCTCATCACTCAAACCTAGTTCCTTGGTTCTGCTGTCTTCATCCTGTAATTGTTTGGCTCTTTCTATCAGCTCCGCAATGGTTGTATAAGAGTCGATAGCATTTTTGTGGTAGTTCTCTAATACTTTTTCGAGTTCTTCTTTTAGTGATGTATACTTTTTGATGTTTTTATGTAATCGCAATTTTACTTCATTCATCAAAATGGTTTTCAGTAAAGCAATTTTAATATCTATGCTGTCTTTTTCCTGTTTGGCTCCTAGTAAAAATTCTTCATTTAGAATTGAAATATCTGCACGCTCTAATCCTGCCATGGCAAATACATCGACTATATCATCTGATTCGATACTTCTGCTTATTAATTCCTTTATTTGATCTTTCTGATTGCCTTTTGTTCCTTTTACCGATTTTGCATTTCTGATTGCTTTTGATAAATGCTGCATGAATAGTACATCGACAGCAAATTCCTGTATTTCGGATTGCGATTTTACGATTGATAATAAGCCCGTTAGTTTCTTTTCTTCTAACATGAATTGATTCGCCTCCTCATCATATTTTATAATCGAGTTCAGGGCTCTTTTTACCAATAGGATTTTATCTCCATCCCGCAATCCTTTCCAATTGCTGTAATCTATAGCTTCAGGAAGAAGTGATTTACAGACTTCAATCTGATTGTAAAATAATTCCAACGCCTGCCTGATATCGATAGTAGGCTTGCCTTTTCCGCCTCCGCCAGTGTATTTACTGGTTGCCGACTTTAACTGGTCGCCAATTCCTATATAATCTACAATAACGCCTGAGGGTTTATCTTTAAAAACCCGATTGGTTCGGGTAATGGCCTGCATCAAACTATGGCCTTTCATGATTTTATCAATATACATGGTGTGTACACAAGGCGCATCAAAACCGGTTAGCCACATATCGCGAACAATTACTATCTCTAAAGGGTCTTTTGGGTTTTTAAATCGCTTCTTTAAAGCTTCTGTCGCGTCTTGTGTCCTGAAGTGCTCGTTCCACGCTATTGGGTCGCTCGATATATTTCCTGTCATTACAACCGCGACTTCGGGGCACCATTCAATAGCTTTTAAGGCATCGTACATTTTCACACAATTTCGACGGCTCATACACACTACCATAGCTTTTCCGGGCAAGGTAGCTGTTCTGTTTTTGAAGTGTTTCAGGATATCGTCCGCAATTTTTTCAACACGTTCTTCTGAACCAGCTGCATCTTCAATGGCTGCCCATTTTAAATTGCTGTCGTCTTCTACATCAGCTGTGATGGCATCTACTTCGGCATCTAAGTTTTCATTCCACAAGTGGAGTTTAGCCAATCGAGGTTCGTAGTAAATAGGCACTGTAGCTTTGTCGTCAACGGCTTGCTTTATATCGTAGATGTGTATTGTTTCTCCGAATACTTCCTGTGTATCGGCATCCTTGCTGTCAACAGGTGTTCCTGTAAAACCAATGAAAGAAGCGTTGGGTAATGCCTTCCGCAAATTAGAAGCAAAACCATCCAACAAACCGTATTGGGTTCTATGCGCTTCGTCTGCCATGACAATTATATTATCCCTTTCCGATAAAATTGGGTGTTCCGTTTCGCCTAATTGCTTGTCGCTGCCCATTTTTAAACGGAACTTTTCTATAGTGGTGAAGATCACCCCGCCACTTCCGGCAGATAATAATCTTCGTAAATCATCGGTTGATTCGGCATGCTGCACATCACCCACTAAATCCTTTGCCAGTACAAAGTTTTCATACAACTGAAAATCTAAATCGCTACGGTCAACCTGTACTACTATCGTCGGATTTTTCAACTCGGGCAAACTGCGAAGTATTCCGGCATAGATTGCCATGGAGATGCTTTTACCGCTTCCCTGAGTGTGCCAGATAACTCCAATTCGTCCATCGCCAAAAGGTTTGATGGCTTTTTTAGCAGCTTCGACGGCAAAGTTCACTCCAAAGAACTGATGGTATTTGGCTCCTTTTTTTATCAATGAACCGTTATGGTCTTCAAAGAACACAAAGTTTTTAATGTAATTAAGAATTCTGTCTTTAGGAAACAAACCATGAATTAGTGTGTGCATCTGGAAATCATCTTCTACTATGGTAGTCCCGTCTATACTTTTCCAAGCGGCATACCATTCAGCTGAACCGTTGAACATACCGTGTTGGGCTTCGTTGCCATCACTAACTATCGTTAACGTATTGTATTCAAACAATAGCGGAATGTCTTTTCTGTAATGTTGTATCTGATTGAACGCTTCGGCAATAGTCGTGTTTTCATCAAACCAATTTTTGAGTTCAAACAGGATTAACGGAATGCCATTGATATAGATAATAATATCCGGGCGACGTTTGTTTTTGCCTACTATACTAAACTGATTGACTGCCCAAAATGTATTGTTATCCGGATTTTGAAAATCTATAGGATAAAGGTGTACTGCCTTTTCGTTGCCATCTTCATCTTTGTACTCATAGTCTAATCCTTTGGTAAGCTTTAAATGAAAACTGCGGTTGCGATAGTCTATATCCGCACCTGCATTATTACAAAAGTCTGCGACTGCCAAGTGTTGAATTTCTTCGGGTAACTGTGGATATTGTTTTTGTATAAACGCGAGTAGTTGCCCTTTTAGGATAACCGCATTGGCATTCTCAGGTAAATCAGGGCCTTTGATATGGATATACCCTAAATCAGTCAACCAATCGATGGTTGCTTGTTCTATTACTGCTTCTGTGGTCATGGGTTGAAAATAATGCTCTAAAATACTGTTTTTTTAATAAATTAGATATATTTACTACAAATTACATCATAACCCTATGGTTGTTATCCCAAAAGTAAGTACTGAGTTTCTGGTGGAAGAAATAAAAACATCAGGTCATTCGCCACTTAAATTTATTTGTGACGATGGGCAAACTTACTATTGTAAATACTTAGTTGATTTTAACCCTAACGAGATTAATTGTTTGGCCTATGAAATAGTCGCTCATTATTTATTAAAAGCTTTAAGTATTCCGACTCCTGATGTTGCCTTGGTTGAAATAGCACAGGGTACTTTAGACAAGACAAAGATTAAGGTAAACCGAAGAGCAAACGAAGGTACTATTTGCTTTGGTTCTAAAAGTGTGGAACCCTCCAATGAAGTTTCAGATTTTGAAGTGTGTAACACTAAAAGAGATTATACTTCTATTGTTAATCCCAAAGACATCGTTAAAATTGCAATGTTTGATTTGTGGATTAATAATGTGGACAGAGGTCGATTTATTGATCCTGGTTTTAATTATAATTTACTTTCTGTAGCGCATGCAAACGGAAGGAAAATTATGGCTTTTGACCATGCTTTTATTTTTGGAGGCGTCAACCAAATAGGGATTTTTAATCCGGCTATGGGAGTAGAACGTTATGATAAATTGCATTTGTCGGACTTTTACAGAAGTTGCATGGCTTATATGGACTATACTACTTTTGTAGAAACTGTAGATAATTTTATACCTTTGTTGCAAGTTTCCCATCAATCGGTTATTGATGATGTAGTGGGGCAACTGGCTGGAATTTGGAATATTATGCCTAATTTGGCACAAAGCATTCACCACTATCTGCATAACGAAGCCCGCATTGCTAGCGTGAGAGAAACCATAATGACAACAAACGATATTTTTTAAAAAATGAAAACATTCTTTAGTACCATCAGTATTCAAACCAATCCAGTCTCGTTAGAGAAAGTGGTGGTGGCGCTATTGGCGGTAACCGAAACCAAAGTATTTTTTCATTATTCTAAAAGCAAACTGAATTTGTTGGATAAGTTAGCTCCTTCTAAAATAGGTATAGGTTCTCTGGCTAAAAAGAGTCTGCAACAAATTAACAATACGGTAACCGAAACCAACAAGACTGTAGAGAAAAACCAAGCTACCATTGTATTTGAAAAGTCTATTTTTTCTAAAGAGTATTTTTCCTATCTGAATAAATACAACAATGGAATTCTGAATTTTTCAGAACCTGCTACTCTGCCTTTTGATTTTACTCAGGAAAAGTTTGAGAGTTATTACCTTAACTTTATAGGTGAACCTACCGAAGTGATTGAAAAGAAAGCGCTTTCATTTACTCAAAAAATAAAACCTGCTTTTGAGAAAGAAGGCTTAACCGATAAAGCAGACGTGAAATATTGGCTTGACCCCTTTACCTTTTCTGGCTTGTTAGAAGAAACTAATGTTTCCCTGATTACCAAAAACGGAGCCATTAGCATTATACAGGCTATTGATTTTAATTTAGGCGAGCAAACTGTGTTAAAGCATTTATACGAAACCAAGTTTGTAAACGATGCGCTTAAAACTTTTGCTAGTAAAAACAATACCGAAGTTAAGCCACTACAAATTGCCTTTGAAGAACCTAAAGCTGGAACAGAACAATATAACCTGTTTGATTTAAGTTATAAAAACTACAAAGACGAATTCTCTTTTATTACTCCTGATACTTTAGAACAGGAAACCGAAAAGATATGCCAGTCAGATAATATTAAATTTTCAGACTATCTTTTACAATTAGAACTATAAAAAGGGCTTAAAAGCCCTTTTGTTTTATACTACTTTTTCTTTAAACTCCTTTAACCGTATCTCACCGTTGATTAATTTGGGCAATAAGGTATCGCGGAGTTGGGTTAAGGATTTGTTTTCTTTTAGGTTGTTACTTTGTTGTTCTTCCCAACAGCCAACAATTGATTGAAATTCATTTTGCAAATCTATACTTGGTAGTGCAAACTGAATATGTCCTACGACATCAAAAGTAATTTGTGGAAATGTTCCTGACCTTGATTCTGCAATATTCTGAAATTCAGCAGTTGTTTCCTCCCTTGTTAATATACGATATAACAATTTGTTATTGATTAAATTGCTATTTCTTATAACCATAAACTTAGTTGAAACCACATAATCTTGTGAATCAAAATCAACATAAGCATATCTTTTATTGGCAGGTCTAATTTCACTAAACAATATATCTCCTGGATAAATAGCTTTTTTTGCTTGTCCGGGCAATTCATCAATATCCATATAATTATTGTGCATGAAAGAACCTTCAAGCACATCACCGGTATTTACGAAGACAACTCTTTCTTTGCCATTAAATTTATAACTTTCAGCTCTTTTATATGCTATCTCGTCCAACCTTTTCAACTCCCACCCCTTAGGAATCAACCCCAACTCACTCTCTACAAATTCACCATTTTGAAACGGACCAAAATCTACAAACCAATGTTTGTATAGTGCCATTGCCATTTCTTCTAAGGTTTTGTTTATGGCTAGGTTGTTTTCTATTTTGTCGTCTATGGTTGAGAGGATGGAGGATATGGATTGTTGTTCTTTATACGATGGGAGTTTTATTTCATAATTCCCAATTTGTCCTAAACTTATGTGTGGTATTGAAGTTCCTGTTTGAATATTATAAATATAATTTTCAAATTGAGAATTATTTATTAATTGCCATATATACTTTTGACAAGATAGGTTTGGAATTGACTGAATTCTAGCAACTCGTTGAGCTAAAATAGATGGTAAATCATTATCTCGCACTATTGCGCGATTCTTTCCTATTTTAGAACCATCCATTCCAATTACAATATCATCTAATTCAACTAGATATTTTGAATATTCTTTTTCAGAATGATTCCAAAACCTTGAGTCATCTGCCCAACGAAGCTTGCCTTCCGTAACATTTATTCCTCTTATTACTTTTAAGGTACCATTATTTTCATAGTCTTTGCTTTTAAAGGCAAAACCAGTAGATAATTTTGTTACTTCCGAGATTTTATATGTTTTCCAGTTGTTAGGCATTTAATTGTTTTATTTTACAAGGCTTGTTTTATTTTACAATCATAAAAAGAAGACAAGCCTTTAATATCAAGGCCTTGCGTTGTTTTATTCTCTTTTTTATTTTTCATTTATTTTTTTTTAGCCAAAGCGTATTTTCTTGTTTTTAAACTACCCGATGGAATTAAATGACCATCCTTTACGAGAGCATAAATACATTTTTGCACATCTTTTTCTTCCACATCCTGAATATTACTGTTTATTTCTGATTTGGATTTTTCACCGTTATATTTTAAAAATTCTAAAATCAAATGCTTCAACTGTTCTCCATCTATAGTTTTTAAAGAAGGAGTAATATTTAATTTAGACTGTGAAAAAAGTGCCGGATTAAGTAGGTATTCAGTTCCTTTCTTTACCCCACGCGTAATCAGTATGGATTTGTCAAGTAAAGAACCTATCCAATTTCTCATACGGTCTTCGTTAGTTAATTGAAGTTTTTGAGTTAACTGCGTGGAAGAAATCTTTTTTTCAGAAGCCACAAGTCCAAGTACCGTGTATTCTTTTTGTGACAGCTTATAATGCTGTCCGATGTACTCAATAATTTCAAGTGCTTCTTTATTTACAATTCCTGAATAAATAGTCACACTAGTTTTATTTAGGGTACTTTCAATCGAGGGGAGTGGTTTTATATCACGAGCTAATTTTTCATAAATCAAATCATAACCTGAACCTTCTCCCTCCATCAACCCTAAATCGTGAAGGGTATTTATGAGATGAGGATTTCTTCTGTGTCTTTCATGCAGAATATTATCTTTTGTAATTCCCATTGGTAATCCCCCAGGATTAGATATTACAAGTCTGTCAGGATAAACTTCAATAAAAATATCGCCAGAAATTGTAAACCGCTTGTGTGCTATAGCGTTGATTAACAATTCACGAATAACCTCTCTGGGATAATTCCGTATCTGTTTTCTATATAAACCATTAGAAATTTCAGTAGTATAGCTTAGTTCAATGGCTTCTTTTTCAATTTCTAATAAAAGAGTTTTAGGATTATGAATGTGAAAATGCCAATCCTTTTTTCTGATTTTCTCTTCAAGGTCATTGTAAACTATATACTGAACAGTGATGGGGTAACTTAATCTAGCTCGCTGGGATGGAGTGCCAAACCATATTACTCCTAAATTAGTTAAATATCTTTCAGAGGTAATTAACTGATAATGTTCTAAAATTTCTTCTGTTGACTTTTCTTTTATAAAATCAGATACTAATTTAGATTTTTGAATATCTTCAACGAAACTAGTTACCTCTTGTATGTCGGAATTCAACCAATTTATTCTTCCATTTGAAACTAACTCCCATTGAAATGCATTCTTTTCGGCGGCTAAATTGGTTAATTCCTCTCCTGAAATTGGGACGCTGTTATCCGTAATTCTTATTAGTACTTTTCCAGATGATGTTGTTGCTATCGTTCTGGAAGAAGGCAATACTCTAAACTTAAAATATTGACCGCCATTAGGATCGTCAATTACTATTGGATTAACAATCGCTACGGCATCTGTCAAATCTCGTAATCGAGAGATGACATTATTAACGTCCTCAATGTTTATAACCTGATTTGCCTCGGGTTTAGTAGCGTCGTTTTCAATACCTACTACAATTTCGCCTCCTTGAGCATTGGCGAAAGAAACACAGGTTTCAGCAAGACTTTTGAGATTTGCTGATTTTCCAATAACCTTCTTTATGCTTTTGTATTCGATATTGCCGTCTTCGATCGCCATCTTATTGAGTTTATTATTTAATGAATTTTAATAGTTTTATCTACAAATAATTGTGACTTAATTACCGGTATTCCAAATTGTCTTAGATAATCCTTCCACGCTATTGTTTCATGTTTTCCCATTCTAGGGTCAAGGTAAATGTCCTTGATAATATCTTTTAAATTAATATGCTTACTTTTTATTCCACTATCTAAGTGGTAAGATTGTACAATAATTCTAGATTCTTCCTCGTATTTAAAAGGTAATCTTTTTAGTAAAAAGGTTTTAATGAATATATCGTTTATTTTGTCGCTTTCTATAGCTTCTTTCAGACCAATTGTATTTTGTAATTCTTCAACAATCCTGGTTTCTTTTAAATATTTCATCTTTCCTAACCAAATCCTATTTCTTTCGTTAAGCATTAATGACAAAAAATCTCTAGTTTTTATTCTAAGTCTTACACAATATCCTTCAGGAGCATACGTTTTCCAGTAAGCCCAGCTATGGGAATTGTGTGTAAAACAAAGAACGTAAAGTTTATTCATGAATGTCTTCGTATTTTTGATATTTTGCCTAAACAAAAAATTATCGAAGGGGTCATTCCATTTTTTAGGGGATACAAAAACCATCTTACCTGATTGCATTGTTTCTAATAGTCTCTCTAATGGTAAGAAACGATAAATATATTCATTATCCGTGCAAAACTTATCAATAGCAGCTTGATTGCTATTATTTAAAATTATGTATTCTCCTTCTTTCATTTTTATAACATATCAAAATTCTCCAATATCGTTTGTTGCAATTCATTCCCTTTAGCAAACTGTGCCTGCAATTGGGTTTTTAGTGTTTCCATTTTATCTTCAAAGGCAATACCGTCGTCTTCTACTTCTTCGGTACCTACATAAATACCAGGAGTTAGTTTGTAGTCCTGCTTTTGTACTTCGGTTTTGGAGGCAGCGTAGCAGTAGCCGTCTATGTTGGTGTAGTCATGGCGAGGTACGAAGCCATTTGTAGTCGTTTTACGTGAGGGTTCAACAGTTTGCTTCGCTGCGTTGCTCTCCGCTCGCAATGACGGTGGGTTGCGCCACGCGTGGTAGGTTGCAGCTACTTTATCAACATCGGCATCGGTAAAGACACGCAGTTTTCGGCTTTCCATTGTTCCCATTTTGCTGGTATCTATAAACAGGATTTCGTCGGTGCGTTTGCGATGTATGCCATCCTTACCATCACGGTTTCGGCTTAATATGAAGATGCAGGCTGGTATGCCGGTGGTTAGAAATAATTTATCGGGTAGTCGCACAATACAATCAATCATATTGTTGTTTACCATAAACTCGCGCACATTCTTTTCGCCTTTGTTGTTTGAGGTCATGGCTCCGTTTGCCATAACCACCGATGCGGTTCCTTTGGCACTCAAATGACTCCAGAAGGTCTGCATCCACATATAGTTGGCGCTGCCATCGGTAGTGAATTCTTCTTTGGGTCCAAAAAGGCGCGGGTCATTTTCGGGCAAGTCTTCCGGGTGCCATTGGCTTACGTTAAAAGGTGGGTTTACTATGATAAAGTCGGCTTTCAAATCAGGAAACTTGTCCTGCAATAATGAATCGCCCAAGCGTACATCAAAGGACAAATCACGTAGGGCGAGGTTCATCTTGCATAAACGCAATGTACCGTCGTATCGCTCCTGTCCGTATATGGCAATATTCTTTTTATCGCCGCCATGGCTTTCTAAAAACTTGAGTGATTGTACAAACATTCCGCCTGAGCCACAAGCCGCATCAAAGATTTTACCTTCATAAGGTTCTATCATTTCGACCATTAGACGCACTATACTACCCGGAGTAAAGAACTGCCCGGCACCAGAGCCTTCGGCCAGCGCAAATTTACCAATGTAATATTCGTAAACACGACCGAGTATATCGCTTTCTGGGTTTTCTTTTTGCGAGAGTTTAGGGTTGGAGAGCAAGTTAATTAATCCTCCAACTTGTCTCGGTGTGAGCTGGCTTTTTACAAAAATACGGGGTAAGATGCCTTTTAAATCGGGCCTGAACTTAGCCAATGTTCCATCTAAAGTATCAAAGGCATCATCAACAATTACTTTTATATTGTCCTGCTCTGCATTGGCTTTTAGGTATTCCCAAGTGGCTTCTTTGGGTATTATATAAATGTTTTTAGACAGATACTCATCGGCATCGTCCAAAACATATTTTATTTCGTCCTGGTTATTGGTGTAATAAGCAGAGGTTTTATCTTGTGTTAATGCTATTAATTCTTCTTTGCGTATTTCGTAACGCTCGGACATGTGCTTAAGGAAAATCATTGGCAACACGTAGTCTTTGTATTGATTTTCAGCTACAGCGCCACGTAATTCGTTGGCAGCTTTCCAAAGTTCCTGTTCAAAATTGATATCGGCTTTTACAGTAGTTTTAGCCATAGAGTTACTTTCTTGTTGTTGGGTTAGGGTTAATCAAACATAGCTAAATTCTTCCACTCTACCATTTATAACAATGATATTTTCTTAATAATTTCCAATGTTGTTTGGGGTATTGCAACTCGTAAAACCTGTGGTATTGAAATTGTTTACGATAGACGAATATATAAAATAATTTTTAATATGAAAATGTATAGTAAAAGTGTACATCGCTCTCAATAAAATTAATTTTGGTTAAAAAAAGCAATGCTAAAACTTCAATATTTTGTTGACAAGATGATAGAAAGTTACTTTAAGGAAAAGCGCGGAGTTTTCCGCGCTTTTTTATTTTAAACTATTCATAAATCCTACCTATCCTCATATAGTGCTTTCTCAGGTAATTTTTTTAATATTCCAGGGTATAATTATAAATTTTTTGGCAAAGGTATCATGTGGAAAATTACGTCATTGTTAGACAAATCTGTTTTTTGACGTTTTGGTAATTGAAGAACCATTAGTAGGTGTAGTCAATACATTTCTAGAATTGAAACCTTTTGATGCCCTAAATATATAGTATTTGCCCTTAACTAGTTTTGATAATGGAATGGCATAAGCCAAAGTGAGAAAACCTTTATTTTGGGGTGCTGTTGTAGTCCCCAGTTCGACTCCGAATCCTAACTGAAAATCCAATACGCTCACTGACAAGGTTGGAGCGAAAATATTCTTTTGTTCGGTTCCGTCTTTTCCTGATGAAAAGAGAATGCCTAAATGAATTCCTATAGTGTTGGTAAAATCGGTATTCAAGGTTTCTCCATTGGCATCTGTTGTTTTTTCGAGTTCGCCCCAGCTGATTCCCACGCCGGCACCTACGGAACTGAATAAGGATACTTCTCCTTTTCGGCTGTCAGTACCATCGTCTTTGGTGAAATTGAAGCGGGCAATCGGTACGACAAAATTGGTATTTAAAATTGTTACCTTATAATGATAAGTTGAACTTATCGGCTGGAATTCGTCTATCTCAGGATTAACAGCAGCAGGAGGAGAAACAGGTACATTCTTAACCGGGAGTGTTATTGTACCTCTTCGAATTCCCTGTATTGCTTCAGCATCGGGAACCGCTGTTATCGTTACATGGGCTGTAGCATTTGTACCATTAAAATCCTCGTTCCAAATAGCGATCGACGGTTGACTCACTCCACCTCCTTCTACAGGAATAGTGGTCAGCGGGGTTTCAAATGTATATTCAAAATATCCATTTTTGTTTACCGGTATGGAGATCACTGCAGTTCCGCCTCCCTTATCCACTTTAACAACCGTATTGGCATCGGCGTTTCCACTGATTTGTGTTAGCGTAAAGAACACATTGGAGGGCGATGCTACTTGACTGAAACTTAAGATTGGGGCAATCATAAAGAGAATAAAAAGTGTTTTTTTCATGAGTTTTATATATTAGAATCTGCCTACTCTTTACCCTTTTCGGCTTCCTGGTTTGTTTTTGTATTATGCTATGTAATCCCCAACTTCCCGAACGTCTTAGGTCCCACAATCCCATCTGATTCTAACAGATGGTGGATTCCTTGTCTGAAACGTCTTAACTGCCTGAAGGGTGGCTACATCAAAACTTCCTGTTACCGGCAGTTTTAATAAAGCGTCTTTGGCGTTTAGCGCCCGTTGCACTTCTGTTACCATAAAACCCACATTGCCCCGGCGGAGATAACTTCCCGATACAAATTTGGATTTCGCTAAGGCGATTTGATTGGCATCTTCCTGCAGGGCACCAACAGTTATAACATCTGCAGCGCCGGTTATAGTCATTGCATTTTTGGTTTGATAGTCCTTTAGCAGGGTTTCGGTCTGGGTGCCAAACCAACCGTCGATTTCAATTTCATAACCCAGCTCGAAAAGGTATTTTTGTAGCTGAGTTACTTTTGAACCCCGATAGCCTTTGACAAGTGTAGTCGTTTCGGGTGTAACGGTTGTATCGGCATAAACTCCCGGATTTATAAAGGACTTTATGAGGTTGCGGGAACGGGTGCGTTTCATTACACGGCCGCCATCGCTGTCATTCGCTGTGGAGGTATTGCCCTCCCACGCTTCGATAGCGGTCTGGTTGGCATTGGTCCAACGGATAAAAATTCCGATATGGTCTGCATGGCCATTGCCCTCCCAATCATAGATTACAATATCGCCGGGTGCGGGATTGGTAGTTAGCTTTCCTTTTTCCTTATAGTAGTTGTGTGTTGACTGACAATGATGGACACCGTTTCTGGTTTGTATAAATCCTAATGGGTGTCCCGCATGATGAAATACCCAACTGACAAACATGGCGCACCATTTTTGCCCGTTTAGTGAAGGTTCATACCACAAGCCGTAAATGGATTTGTTACTGTTTGGAGGGGACTCCGCAGTACCTTCCTGCGATTGAGCCATATTGAGTAAGTCTTGTCTTGACATTATATATATTTTTAAAAGGTTACTTGTAAAAATGATATAAATCAAGAAAAACTACATTCGTGGAATAATCTTGCTTCATACCTAAAATTTTAAAGAATAAAAGTCACAACCTTCTAAGCTCAAAAGAGCACAATGGTACATAACGTTTCCAATAAAATTTGTGTGGTATTTGCATCGTAAAACGATATCCGAATTTAAGAAATAGGTTTCGAACCATCGTTAAAACGTCACTTCTAATCGTTGAAATACAGATAAATTCGATAAACAGTAAAAAACACGCATTTTCAATCGGGATAAACTGCCGCCCTGCTAATTACTTCGCCAGTCGCTTCGCTCGTGTGAGATTAAGAGTAGAATGTCCGGTGGAAATTCGGTTAATATGGATTCCCGCCTACGCGGGAAAGACAATGAGAGGTCGTGTTCAAATAAAAAAACTTGATTTCTTAACCAAAAGTGGCGCCTTAAAACTGTATGCACGCATAGACGCCTTTTTGATTATCCCCCAGTTGCGGAAACAGTGTAACCCTAGTCGTTTTCTTAAAGGGATTCCATTTAATAATAGGATCAAAGGAATAGATTACCTCTGTTACTAAAATACCTATTCCCGCACCTGCCAACACATCAGAAAGATAGTGCTTGTTGTTTGCCATTCGCAGTGCGCCTGTTGTAGTTGCAAAGACATAGCCGCTATAAGCAAGCAATGGGCTTGTATCCTTAAATTCCTCATAGAGTACGGTCGCAGTCGTAAAGGCATTTGACGTATGTCCGGAAGGAAAGGACTCGGCATCAGGATCCCCGTTGGGCCTTGTTTTATGTATATTCTTTTTTAATGTAACGGTTATAACATTTGTTAACAGTAGGGCTAAGATCAAGTTCTTGCTTTGGTCAAACCAATGATTTTTTGCTTTTATGCCAAACGCGTCCGCAGCATACAGCTGTATAATAGGAATGCCCAGGATATAATCATCACTATGGGTACTGAAATCGTTTCCCACTCCGTTGCGAATGTCTTTTTGCAGTGATTTTTCAAAGGCACTGTTGCTTATTAGGACGCCTGCGGTTAGTAGTCCGAGAGGTAAGATGGCTTGTTTTAGCAGCCCTTTTTTAGGGACTGTTTTAACGATCAGTGTATCGGTTTGAGCGCTGCCCTTTATAGCAAAGAAAAGTAGGATTAAGGTTAAGTAAAAAGATTTGGTTTTCATAATGCGGTTTTAACGTATGCGTCGGGGTCAATTAGTAAAGTTACGTTAAATTCAGGGATAAAACAGCGACTCAAAATGGTTTACCATCGACCCACAAAAAAAAGACCCTCGATTTCTCGAAGGTCTTTTTACTTTATTAATTTGATACTTATCGTTTAATAACGCGAAGTGTTTTAACTTCTTCGCCTTGTGTTACAACAACGTTGTAAACTCCGCTAGGATAATGATCTCCGATATGTTGTTCAACAATATCGGTAGCTCTCACTTCTCTTCTTTCAATAAGTCTTCCGGTCATATCATAAACCACGATACCTACTTTCGCCTCACTTGCAGTTGTTAAACTCAAATTGAAGGTTTCACTGTATGGATTCGGATACGCAACTACATTAAATGAAGCCGTAATTCCTGCAT
>NZ_JANXTI010000043.1 GCF_025352425.1 Flavobacterium sp. | reverse complement strand
TTAAACGACCTATTTACATGCACAGGTCACTTTTTGTGCGCAAAAAGCCACCTATTTACATGCACAGGTCACTTCCACAACTTTTAAACGACACATTATTGCTACTAAATAGGTTTTTAGGCGGCAATGGGGTGTTTGTATATATAAAAAGAGGTGTGGAAAGGGATGGTTCATAGCCGTTACTACAATTTGAATAGATTCAAGGGTGCTTAATATTGGAGAATAAGTAATGGAAGGCATAAGAAGGGATTTATGCCGAATTGATTGTAAATAGGTGGTATTTGAAAAATATTTTTGAATAGTTGAGGCAGTTGGAAATACTTTTGGTGGGTGGTTGGTAGTTGGAATGAGTATTATAGTAGCAAAGTTGGTGTGGACTAGTGGGAAACTCAATAGCTGAATGTGAAAATAAAATAAGAATTAACGTTTTTTAATTGCTTTTTTAATTACGTTTACACGGTTAAAATAATAAACTAATTAATTCTCATGTCAGTTAAGTATTCTAAAGCACCGATTTCAGAAATCATATTCGGAGTTGTTTTCAAAAGTAACATTCTATTTCAAAATGGTGTCCTATTTGAACTATTAAGCGAATTGAAGGATAGATTCCCAAATATGTTTACACACCCTTCATTAGGAGAAGAAGATGTTGTAAATGGTTTGATTCAAGTCACAATATTACACGAAGATGCTGGGTTCTCTGCTTATAGACTTGTTAGTAACGACAATAAGTGGCAAATAATATTTCATCAAAACTCTTTCTCTTTGCATTGGGTACGTAAAGATACCGAGGATGTTGGCAATTATCCAGGGTTTTCTAATATTTTTTCTGAATTTTTGAGTATAATTAATTTAATAAAAGCAAAAATAAATGACCTTGATACGCATATAAAAGCATATTCTCTTTCCTATAGTGACAGGGTAAATTTGCAGGAATATGAAGAATCTGGCTTATCTATCTTTGAAATAATTACTATTCAGACTCCAAAATTTTCAATAAGCAAAAAAGAATATTCCTACAACAATTTTTATAGTAGATATTCCGTTTTTTGTGAAGAAATAAATGGTTATTCTATTTTTGGTATTAATACACCAACATTACCTATTGGACAATTGTTAATAATAGATAATAAGTTGAAGGGTTACAACGATGACTCAATAGAAGTATGGTTTGAAAAGGCACACAAAATTCAAACTTCTTTTTTTGAAAATATATTTTCCGAAACAATATTAAAAATGTGGAAATGATAAGTAATAATGTTGAGTACAGAAATAAGGATAGAATTGTCGATATTGGAAGTACTCTAAAGCCTGATTCTGTTTTTAGTATTCCAGATGCAAATACCAATAAAAGTCATTATGAAAGGAGTAGAGGTTTAAGGTCATACAGTCAATATTACTCTAACAAACCGGAGTCCCTATTAAAATGCAATGTTATATTTTCAGGAAACAACCAAACGCACTATGGGAATAATTTAGTTGACACTACTTTCGAGAATGATTATGAATGTATTAAAGTATTAATAAGTTCGTCAATTTACGGTAATTCATTTGTTGGCTTTGAAATAAAGTCACCTAACATTAGTCCTAATGATGTAACTGATTATATAGAAGATACCATAAAGGAAGATTTAGAGTTTATTTCTGCATTGAAAGAGACGGATAGTAAAGATGATTTAAAAGCAATTGATGAACTTTACGAGTACGTAGATAACCTTTTTGATTCAAATTCCTATTCTAGAATTGTTAGTTTAATTGAAGCTGTAACTAAAAAGGTCTTTTCATTACGTGTTTTAGTTGGTTTTCTGACCATAACTCATTCACAAAAAAATAGAATACGCAATAGACATAAATTAATTCAAGCTGCCAGACAAAGGGCTGAACAAAAGGGTCTTAAAATCACACAGATAAACAGTATCCTAAAAGGTTTCTAAATGTTTCTTGATTTAACCAAATTTATTGATGAACCAACTTTTTCTATTGCAATATTAATTGCGAAAAACCATAACGGGGGTAATCACACAGGCATAATAACTAAATTTAATGAAGAATTTAAATTTTTTCATCTAGCCTGGCATTTAAATCTTAAATGTGATACTTTTAGTATCTCCTCTTTAGAAACCAACTTCAAATTGGTAAAATGGGTAAAATTTAAATATCTAACATCTGATCCTTTAATTGTTGAGGAAAGGGTGCCAACTATTATTAAACATTTAGAACTTATATATAAAAAGAACCAAAGAAAGATTCCATACAGTATTAAATTTAAAAACACAAGATTTACATCTGAAGGAAATCTTAAGATGGA
>NZ_JANXTI010000104.1 GCF_025352425.1 Flavobacterium sp. | reverse complement strand
TCTTTTGAAGGATTTAAAACAAGAATTTTAGCTAAAATAACAGCATTAACTTTGGTTCAATATATCAATAAATTCATATTTGATAGACCAATAAACAATATTAAAAATCAAATTATTTAATTACACCCAACGGGTTAAATTTATATTATTTGTATGTTACTTTTTTCACCGCTTTGACAACATCATCTGCGTTAGGTAACCACTCTTTTAAAAGTGTTGGCGAATAGGGCGCCGGCGTATCGGCAGTAGTGATTCTTTGTATCGGCGCATCCAGATAATCGAAAGCGCGTTCCTGAACCATATAGGTAATTTCGGAAGCCACACTGGCAAACGGCCAGGCTTCTTCCAAAACAACCAATCTGTTTGTTTTTTTAACCGAATTGATAATCGCGTCATAATCCATCGGACGAACGGTTCTCAAATCGATAATTTCGCAGGAGATGCCTTCTTTGGCTAACTCGTCAGCAGCAATAAAAGCTTCTTTAATGATTTTCCCAAAAGAAACAATCGTTACATCGGTTCCTTCTCTTTTTATTTCGGCAACGCCTAGCGGAATTGTATATTCTTCTTCCGGCACTTCGCCTTTGTCACCATACATTTGTTCCGATTCCATGAAAATGACAGGGTCATTATCACGGATAGCCGATTTCAATAAACCTTTGGCATCGTAAACTGTTGATGGCACTACAACTTTTAAACCTGGCGTGTTGGCAAACCAGTTTTCAAAAGCTTGTGAATGTGTAGCTCCTAATTGTCCCGCAGAAGCTGTGGGCCCGCGGAAAACCATTGCCATAGGGAATTGTCCGGCGGACATTTGACGCATTTTGGCTGCGTTATTTATAATTTGATCAATTCCAACCAAGGAGAAATTGAAAGTCATGTATTCTACAATCGGTCGACAGCCGTTCATGGCCGAACCAACAGCGATTCCTGCAAAACCAAGTTCAGCGATTGGAGTATCAATTACCCTTTTTGCTCCAAATTCATCAAGCATTCCTTTTGAAGCCTTGTAGGCACCGTTGTATTCGGCAACTTCCTCACCCATTAAATACACCGATTTATCGCGGCGCATTTCTTCACTCATGGCTTCAGCAATTGCTTCTCTAAATTGTATCGTTCTCATAAATTACTTTGTATCAATTTTGGATAGCAAAAGTAAAAAAAAGAAAATAGAATAAAGAGAATAGAAAAAGAAAATAGAGATTAGTTACTGCAACCCGTGATGTTGCGCAATTTCCTTGTCGTAGACTGCCGCTTTTTCGCTGAATTCAAGTGCCGCTTTGGCACTTTCATTAGCCTGGAGTTTGTTACCGCCGGCATGATATTTTACTGCTTCGATATGTGCTTTTGCCGCTTCCTGATGTTCTTCCGCAGCTTTTTTATGGCTTTCAATAATGGCTAATATCGATTCGTTGTGCGTTTCCATTGTTTATTTGGGTTTTAGTGAGGATAATTTGGATAATTCTAAAATAATGCAGCATATATTCGATTTACATAGGGTATGTAAATGACATAAAGACGACAGATGCACGATATCCAAATTTCTTTGGTGTGTCCGAAAACGGGTTTTATAAGTTTGTTCACGTTATCCATTATCTTCTTCTAAATCATTATGATTGTCTCCACCTATACTATAGCCATTATTTTCTTCATCCTCACTACCAGTTGTTTCCTGAGCGTCATCTAGTTCAGAACCCGGAATATCCAGATCGGAACCTGATTTGTCCTGATTAAAAGACTTTTCATTGTAATTTCCATCACTTGAATTAGAAATTTTATTTTTAGAAATATCTTCCGGATCAATTTCGGTCTCTTCTTTATCCATATTGTAAATATCTTCACTTTCCGGATAATTTACGTTTGACGGATAAACCTTATTTGGATTTTCCATTGTTTTGTTTTTTGATATTTTGTTTTCCTCGTGCATCATCTTTATTCTTTAATTTTAATTTTTCTTTTTTGAGTTTGATTTCTTCCATATCAGCGTCAATTTTTTCCTTTTTCATTCCTACCCGTATAAAGCCAAAAAGACTCATATAAATATTAGCAATCCACACTAATGCAAATCCTGAAATTACATAACCACGCCAGTCCGGATATAGCAAATGGAATTTGGTTATGAATAAAAAAAGTAGTGTCACATAATGGCTGAAGCAGTATTCACAGGTAAATAAATAAAAAAACTTACGCTGTATCATTGTTTTGCACAATTTGGCATTTTGAATGCAAAATTCCCTGGATTCCCTGAAAATTTCTTCCCGCGTGACGGTCCACGCAATACACGCAATTGGGATAGCCAGAATAAACAAATTGGATATTGCTTCCATAAATCCATTAGCAAAGTCTAATGTTTACTTTTAATTCTTATTTGAACCTGGCTTAATCTGAAACTGACAGCTTGTTGACGAGTCATTGCATGTCCTGATTTTGTGCCTTCCTCTATTTCAGTTATTTTCCTTTTTATGCTACCTTCATGTTTTTTCGTTCCCTTATCCATGATTTCCTAAATTGAAATTTGAAAATGCTCCTTTTATTTTATAAAGATACTTTAGACTAACTTTTATTATTTATAGAATTTTCTTTGTGTGTTACACAATTGACATTTTAGATTTAGCAAATACGTACGATAATACTATGCATGCATGGTAGTAATTCGAAATATTATTCTAATTTTGTGCTTCGAATTTTCAACAAATACCCAATACTTATGAAAATATTAGTTTGCATTAGTCATGTTCCTGATACTACTTCAAAAATCAATTTTATTAATGGCGATACCGAATTTGACACCACTGGAGTTCAATACGTAATCAATCCGAATGACGAATTTGGATTAACAAGAGCCATTTGGTTCCAGGAACAACAAGGTGCTAATGTTACTGTTGCCAATGTTGGCGGAGCAGATGCTGAAGCCACTTTGAGAAAAGCTCTCGCGATTGGTGCTAATGAAGCCATTAGAGTAAATGCAACACCAACAGACGGATATTTTGTGGCAAAGCAATTAGCCGAAGTTGCAAAGTCAGGAAGTTATGATTTAATAATTTGCGGAAAGGAATCTTTGGATTATAATGGAGGAATGGTTCCGGGAATGTTAGCTTCTTTATTGGATTACAATTTTGTAAATTCTTGTACCGAGCTTACTATCGATGGAAGTTCAGCTAAGGCTGCCAGAGAAATTGATGGTGGAAAAGAAACTATATCTGCCGCATTACCTTTGGTAATTGGTGGACAAAAAGGTTTGGTCGAAGAAAAAGATTTGAGAATCCCAAACATGCGTGGAATCATGACTGCAAGAACAAAAGTGTTAACCGTATTGGAGCCGGTTGTTGCTAATAATAATACCAAAGCAGTAAAATTTGAAAAACCGGCACCAAAATCCGCAGTGAAATTATTCGCTTCAGATGATTTGGACGGATTGATTAATGCATTACACAACGAAGCAAAAGTAATTTAACAATAAGCTGAATTGCTTACCGCGTTAGATTTGAAATTAAAAGGAGGAAGCCTAGTGGGCTTCAGGTAAAATATAAATATTAATTTAAAGTGTTAGCCCGCGTTAGGGATTGAAATGAAAATCCTTT
>NZ_JANXTI010000103.1 GCF_025352425.1 Flavobacterium sp. | reverse complement strand
GTGCGGGTAATAGGACTCGAACCTACACGCCTTGCGGCACCAGATCCTAAGTCTGGCATGTCTACCAATTTCACCATACCCGCAGCACGAGCGCTAGCGAACTCGCGCCAGCAAATGTGAGTGCAAATATAAACATAACTTCAAACTTTCAAAGGAAAATATTTAAAAAAAATCAGGAGCATTTTTTTGTACTTTTGATTCTTATCAAACTGAAACCCATGGACAACATAAAAAACTACGTTCAACAAAACAAAGAACGTTTTATCAATGAACTAATCGAGTTATTAAAAATCCCTTCCGTAAGTGCAGATAGCGCTTATGCTCACGATGTGATTGCTACAGCTGATGCGGTGAAAGCGTCGCTAGAAAAAGCCGGCTGCAAGCATGTTGAAATTTGCGAAACACCTGGTTATCCAATTGTTTTTGGAGAACATATTATCGACAAAAATCTACCTACTATTTTAGTTTATGGCCATTATGATGTACAACCGCCGGACCCAATGGATTTGTGGACTTCGCCACCGTTTGAACCGATAATAAAAATCACCGACATTCATCCTGAGGGCGCCATTTTTGCGCGTGGTTCCTGCGATGACAAAGGTCAGATGTATATGCATGTCAAAGCATTTGAATATATGATTCAAAGTAATAGTCTGCCTTGCAACGTGAAATTCATGATTGAAGGTGAAGAAGAAGTTGGGTCAAAAAGCCTGAGCTGGTTTGTAGAAAAAAATCAGGAGAAATTAAGTTGTGACGTGATTTTAATTTCCGACACGGGAATGATTTCTAACCAACAGCCAAGTATAACCACCGGCTTACGTGGTTTGAGCTATGTAGAAGTAGAAGTTACTGGCCCTAATCGCGACTTACATTCCGGATTATATGGCGGAGCTGTTGCAAATCCGATTAATGTATTAACCAAAATGATTGCTTCGCTTCACGATGAAAACAATCACATTACCATTCCGGGGTTTTATGATAATGTAGAAGAACTGACTACTGCCGAAAGAGCAGAAATGGCAAAAGCACCATTCAGTTTAGACGCTTATAAAAAAGCTTTAGACATTGAAGAAGTTTATGGCGAAACCGGTTATGTAACTAACGAAAGGAATTCCATTCGTCCAACTTTAGATGTTAACGGAATTTGGGGCGGATATACTGGAGAAGGCGCAAAAACTGTGATAGCAAGCAAAGCTTATGCAAAAATATCGATGCGTTTGGTGCCAAATCAGGATTGGAATGAAATTACGAAATTATTTTCAAAACATTTTGTGAGCATTGCGCCAAAATCGGTTAAGGTCAAAGTAACACCACATCACGGCGGTCAAGGTTATGTAACGCCAATTGACAGCATTGGCTATAAAGCCGCAAATAAAGCATATACTGAAACCTTTGGTGTTCCAGCAATTCCGGTTCGTTCCGGCGGAAGTATTCCAATTGTGGCCTTATTTGAAAAAGAATTGAAATCAAAAACTATCTTAATGGGATTCGGATTGGATTCTGATGCGATCCATTCACCAAATGAACATTTCGGCATTTTTAATTACCTAAAAGGCATTGAAACGATTCCGCTGTTTTACAAGTATTTTGTGGAATTGAGTAAATAGGAATTCGCAGGATTTAATTCGTCTTGACAAACGTTTCAATTCATGCTGATCATTTGTTGAATTCATGCTGATGAATTTTTACATAAGAAAAACCCGCTCGAATTTGGTGGGTTTTTTGATTAAAATTAACACCTTATAATAAACTAAACCTTTTGGCGTTATATTTGTGTAATCATCAATCATCAAAAATAAATTATCATGTTAAAACGTTTTTTCCTCCTGTGTTCAGGTGTCGATAGTGACATCGTGAACTCCTGCTCAAACGGCGAGCAAAACAAATATGCCGGCATTGGCGCTACCGTTTTCTTTACAGCAGTTATGGCATTTATTGCCAGTAGTTATGCCCTTTACACCGTTTTCGACAATCCCTATATTGCTATTGCATTTGGAATAGTTTGGGGATTTTTAATTTTCAATCTAGACAGGTTTATTGTTTCTACAATTAAGAAAAGAGATAGTTTCCTTGATGAATTAATTCAGGCTTCACCACGGATTTTGTTGGCGATTATTATTGCTATCGTAATCTCAAAACCATTGGAAATCAAAATCTTCGAAAAGGAAATCAACACCGTTTTGCTAAAGCAGAAAAATGAAATGGCAATTGCCAATAAAAATCAGGTTGCAAATTATTTCAAATCCGATGTCGATAAAAACAAAGCCGAAATGGATAGTTTAAAATCGGGCATTGCCAAAAAAGAAAAAGAAGTAGCTGGTTTGTATCAATCCTATATTACGGAAGCAGAAGGCTCGGCGGGAACCAAAAAAATAGGGAAAGGTCCAATTTATAAAGAAAAAAGAATCGCACATGATTTGGCTTCCAAACAATTGGATTCATTGAAAATAAATAATGCTAAAATCATTGCCGATAAAGAAGCCAGAGCTAAAACATTGCAAACCGATTTAGATAAAAAAGTAACTGAAACCCAACCCATAATTGATGGTTTTGATGGCTTGATGGCACGAATCAATGCTTTAGGAAAGTTACCATCACTGCCATCATTGTTCATTATGCTGTTATTTTTAGCCATAGAAACATCGCCAATTATTGCCAAATTATTATCGCCAAAAGGTGAATTTGATTTCAAGCAGGAAGATTTAGAAATGGGAATCAAAAACGTCATTTCCCAAAATCGTTATCAAAGCGAGTTACAGAAGAAAACCGATGCCGATATTTATGACAAAGTTTATGCTGACATTCGGGACGACAAGGAATTGTACAACTACAAAAAGAAAGGCGCAACCGAATTACTCAAACTTCAGGCCGATGGTTTTGTAGAAAAACAGAAGAAATCAATGTAAAAAATAAAGGAAGCTAATCAGCTTCCTTTTCAATTTCATCACGAATTTTTTTAGTCAAACTTTTATAAACCAAATCATAAGAATGATTGATTAATTCGCACATCATTTTATCGTTAACATCAGAATGAAAATCAACTGTATTCCAATGAATTTTACTCATATGATATCCCGGATTAATTGCTTCATATCTGGCACGGAGTTCTTCTGCCCTTTCTGGATCACATTTTAAGTTTAAAGCCGGAGTTCCGTTTTCCCACTCTTTTAAAGATGTAAGGCAAAACATTTTACCGCCAACTTTAAAAACCAATGTATCTTCATCAAAAGGAAAGTGTTCGGTTACCGCTTTTTTGAAAAGACAGAATTCGTATAATTGTTGAATATTCATAATCTTATTTTATAACTTTCTCCATCATTTTTTCTGGATGTGCCAATGCAGTAAATCCGAATTTTTCATACAAAAAATGTGCGTCAGACGTAGCTAATCGCCAGATTTTCACCTGCTGTAATTGGGGTTCATTCATCATGGCTTCAATCAAAATACTAGAATAACCTTTGCCACGATGAACTTCATCAATAAAAACATCCATCAAATAAGCAAAAACTATATAGTCGGTAACAACTCTGGCAAAACCAATTTGCTCATCATTCAAATAAATTCCGAAGCAAATCGAAGCATCAATGGTTGTTTGAACTTCATCAATTGTTCGTCCCGCTGCCCAATAAATATCTTTCAAAAAGTTTTGAATAAACGGAACATTTAGTTTGTTTTTATCTGTGGAAATGGTTATCATATTTTATACAAAACAGGTTTGCTTGGTGAAGCATCATTTTCAAAAGAAGCAATTTGTATATTCAAAATATAACTTCCATCTTGAATGTTTTGATCCACAAAAATCATTTCGGTAATCGTGCAATCCAATCGTGCGTCGGCGTTAAGATTGTTGACATCTTTAACGTTCCAAAAGGCTTTGTGCGCCAATAACCGTCCTTCATCTTCTTCCCTGTCAACACTTGGCAAATCAATCAGCAAATGTTTGATACCGCTTTCGCGAATGAAAATCGCAGCTTCCTGCAGTAAGTAAGGAGGATTCGTTTTGGAATAGTTTTTATGTTTTTTGGATTCTAAGTTTGGCAATGTTCTAATGATGATAGCTTCAGGAGTTTTACAATTTAACGCTCTTTCGATTTGTGTTTTGGTAATTGCTAAATCGTTCCCAATACTTTCCGATTTAATCGAAATCAATTCGGCTGTAAAGAAAAACTGTTTCAGACATTGATTGATGCTGTAAAACTCTCGTGTAATATGTCCGAGGCATTCGGTATGTGTTCCGTGACCATGAGGATTAAAGAAAATATTATTGAAATTGGTCGAACTGCCTTCTGAAACTTTTCCAATCCAATCACCAAAGCGAACCGCTTCTATTGTTGGCTTTTCAATATACCAGGCAATCGGATTGGCATCCGTATTGGTTAACGGAAGAGAAATATCAATGGGTTTTGATAAGTCAATTTCGAAGTTTTGAATTTTTGCTATCATAAATTTAACCACGAAGGTCACTAAGTTTTACACTAAGTTCACTAAGCTTTGTGGTCATTCTGCCTTCTTAGTGTTCTTAGTGGTTAGATTATCATCCCAAATTTAGCAAAAATAAGTCGGACGCAATTCCGTCACTTAAAAACTTCCCGCTTTTGGTTGTTCGTAAAATGTTATCGTCAACAAATAGCAAATGGTCTTCGATATACTTAGCAGCTTGTTGGTTCAAATAATCCAAAAAGCTTTTGCCAAATTCCTGTTCAATTCTCTCCAAAGAAATTCCCCAAATGGTTCGCAAGCCCGTCATCACATATTCGTTGTAACGGTCTGTCAGGGTTAATGTTTCGGTTTCAGAAGGTAATTGATTTTCACCAAATGATTTTAGATAAAGCGTATTATTCGATATATTCCAGCTTCTGGATATTCCGTTATAACTGTGAGCCGACGGTCCAATGCCGATATATTTTTTATCAAGCCAATAGCTCGAATTGTTTTTGGAGAAATAATTTTCCTTTCCAAAATTAGACAGCTCATAATGAATAAATCCCTTTTCTTCAAGCTTGTCAACCAACAAATGGAAATGCTCCTGTGCCACTTCATCATCAGGCTGAGCAATAATTCCTTTTTGAATAAATGTATGCAAAGCCGTTTTTGGTTCAACCGTCAAAGCGTAACTTGAAATATGCGGCACATTGAAAGATAAGGCAGTTTCGACATTTTGCAGCCATTTATCATTTGACATTCCGGGAACTCCATATATCAAATCAATGGAAATATTATCAAAATATTGCGTGGCAATTTCAAGACATTTTCTGGCTTCCTCCGAATTGTGTGCGCGGTTCATCAGTTTCAAATCATCTTCAAAAAAAGACTGGATGCCGATGCTTAAGCGGTTAATTGGGCTATTTGATAATTCGGTTATTCGTGTTCCTGTTAAATCATCGGGATTTGCTTCTATAGTGATTTCTGGGTTGTCAATAACATTGTAGTTTGAATAAACTGCATCAATCAAAAAATTTAAATCTGCAATCTCCAATATTGAAGGTGTTCCGCCACCGAAATAAATCGTTTCAACGACCTCATCCTCAAATTCATTTTTACGCAATGCTAATTCTTTGGCTAAGGCCAAAACCATTTCATCTTTCTTCTTTAACGAAGTCGAAAAGTGAAAGTCACAATAATGACAAGCCTGCTTGCAGAAAGGGATGTGGATGTAGATGCCTGACATTATTTTTTTACCCTTTCCTCATTCTGTTTGACAAAAGCATCCCAACCAGTATAACTTTTTTCACCAACTACTTTTCCACTATTAAAAAAATGACAAACTGCCGCTGCCAATCCATCCGTGGAATCAAGGTTTTTTGGTAGTTCTTTTAAACCCAAAAGCTGTTGCAGCATTTTGGCAACTTGCTCTTTGCTTGCATTTCCGTTTCCGGTGATTGCCATTTTGATTTTCTTGGGTTCGTACTCGGTAATCGGTATTTGACGCGACAAACCCGCAGCCATTGCAACACCTTGTGCTCTTCCGAGTTTGAGCATCGACTGAACATTCTTTCCAAAGAAAGGCGCTTCAATCGCAATTTCGTCCGGATGATGCGTTTCGATTAGTTCGATTGTTCGTTCAAAAATGATTTTTAGTTTGGTATAATGGTCGTCATATTTGCTCAAAATCAATTCGTTCAATTGAATGAATTCCATTTTTTTGTTCACCACTTTTATCAAACCAAAACCCATAATCGTAGTTCCCGGGTCAATTCCTAATATGATGCGCTCGTTTGCCAAGTTTAATTTTTGTTAATTTGTAACAATGATTACAATTCCTCACAAAGCTAAACAATTCATCGTTTTTCTAGTCAAAGTTTTGATTGTAACTGCGGCTTTTTATTTCATCTACGACCAATTAGCCAATAATGACAAACTCAACTGGCAAAAATTCATAAGTTTAGTCAAAGAAAAAGCAAGTTTTGGGGGAATTCTGTTTTTACTTGCATTCAGTTTTGTCAATCGGTTTCTGGAAATCCTGAAATGGCAAAATTTGATTTCATTCTTTAAAACTATTTCCCTTGGCGAATCAACTAAGCAGGTTCTCGGGGCTTTGACTGCCGGAATTTTTACACCAAATGGACTCGGAGAATATGCCGGAAAAGCATTGTTTTTTGACAAAAAGAAAACCAAGGCAATCATTTTTCTAAATCTTGTTTGCAACGGAATTCAAATGATTCTGACCATTGTTTTTGGAACTATCGGATTATTTATTCTTGGCTATTGGAAATGGGCATTAGCAATTATTGGAGTTTCTTTTCTCTTGCTTCTTGCTTCTTTCCTCTCAAAAGAAATAAAAATTAAAGGCTATTCCATTGAAAAACTCATTCACAAAATCAATGAAATTCCGAAGCGAATCCATCAAAAGAACAATCTTCTCGCACTTGGTCGCTATTTGGTTTTTTCGCATCAATACTATTTTTTATTTCTCGCTTTTGATGTAGATTTACCTTATCTAACAATGATGGCAACCATTGCAGCCGTTTATTTTTTGGCCTCGTCATTACCAAGTTTCCAGTTTCTGGATTTTGCAGTAAAAGGAAGCATCGCCGTTTTTTTCTTTGGAAAATTTGGCGTAAATGAATGGATTGTGGTTTTTATTTCGACACTTATGTGGTTTTTGAATGTGGTTTTACCTGTCGTTATTGGAAGTTATTATGTACTTAAATTCAAACCTAAATGGGAATAATTTCAATTGCAGTGCTTGTTATTTTAGTGGTCTATGCCACTTTAATTATTCAATTAATTTTCGGATTCAACAAAGTAAAGACTTTTGACGTAACTGATTTGGCTCCGAAAACAGCGTTTACTATTGTTGTCCCTTTTCGAAATGAAGCTGCAAATCTAACAACCCTTTTAGAATCGATTTCCAATTTGGATTATCCTCATAAAATGATTGAAATTATCCTAGTCGATGATTTTTCAACAGATAATTCGGAACGTATTTGCATACAATGGCGAATGAAACATGAACATTTGGATACGACGCTTCTGGAAAACCTTCATCTTTCCGGTTCGCCAAAAAAAGATGCTATCGGTCGGGCTATGCCTATTGCAAAGCATGATTGGGTTATTACTACCGATGCCGATTGTATTGTGAATAAAAATTGGTTGTTGACATTAGACAATTACATCCAAAATCACAATCCCCAAATGGTTGTTGGCGCTGTAATGTATAAAGCCAAAAATAACTGGTTCCATCATTTTCAACAGTTGGATTTGATGAGTTTGCAAGGCGTGACTATTGGAAGTTTTGGCATTGGAAAGCCATTTATGTGTAATGGTGCCAATTTTGCCTACACCAAAAAATTCTTTAATGAAATTGGCGGTTTTGGCGGAATTAATGACAAAGCCGGTGGCGATGATGTATTCTTGCTGCAAAAAGCGGTCAATGCCAATAAGGACAAAGTGCATTATTTAAAAAACAACAACATCATTGTAAAAACCAAACCCGAAAACGATTTGTTCAAACTTTTTATGCAGCGTGTTCGCTGGGCAGGTAAATCGACTGGCTATAAAAGCACGTATGCTAAGTTTTTGGCAGTTATTGTTTTGTTGATGAACCTTAGCTTGGTTGTTAGTTGTTGGTTGTTGGTTGTTGGTAAATTCGATTGGAGAATCTTATTGAGTGCCTTTGGTGTAAAATATTTAGTAGATTATATTCTTCTTTATAAATCGAATAGTTATCTAAGAAGAGGAAAGGTTTTTGTGCCAATAGCAAGCAGTATTATTTATCCTTTCTTCTCAAGTTTAGTGGGAATTTATTCGTTGTTTGGAAACTTTAGTTGGAAAGGAAGAAAGTTTTCCAAATAGCCCCGATTGAAGCTAGCTACCATGTAGCGCGGAAAGCGGGAAATAGCTCCTGAAAATTTATTCCGATTTAATAATAACCGGAAGCACAAACTGTGTTTTTACCGGAATTCCTCTTTTAATTGCCGGATTAACTTTTGGGAAATCAACCAAGCGAACACGAAGAATACTGTCAATTTTTATAGTGTCGTACGCTACAGAATCTTTTGGAAATTGCGGTTCAAATTCTAACTCAGAATTAGGCAAAACAGTTACTTTTACTTCAATGGTATCCAATTTAGGAAACATCGTTGAAAGCGTATCAACTGCTAGTTTTTGTTGAATGGTTGCGGTTAAAAATTCGAAGAAGCATTGCTTGCGTTGGGTTGCATCGGTGAGTTTTTCACAATCGGCGACTGAGGGATATTCATCCACTTCATTCCAATTGATTTCCTTCATTTGTTTGTCTAACAATTCTTTTTCATTCGGCACTTCCTTTTCAAAGTATTGGCACGATTGAAGAAATAGCAACACTACTATTGGTAAAAGTCTTTTCAAATTGTTACTTTTTGGAATTTAAATAATCGGAATAACTTTTATTAAACCATTCTTGTTTGGTACGCTGTGCTTCTTCTTTTTGATCTTTATACAAAAGCCCAAGTTTTTCTGAATATATAGCAATTTTAATAGTATAGGTGTAAAACTCCTCTTGAGTAAGTGTCAGCGATTTGTCCTTCTGCTTTTTAAAAAATTCAAAAAATAAAGCGTCAAAATCCTTCTTATCATAGGATTGAACTTCCTTTTTATACTTTTTATAGAGTGTTTCTTTCAGTTGTGCATCTGGATCATTAGTTATTACCTTCTGTGCCAGAACGTTGTTTGTTGCAACAAAAAACAACAAGGCAAAAAGAGATATTTGTATTATTTTCTTCATATAGCTCAAAAGTAGTAAAAAAATTGAAAGTTCCTATAAGCAAAAAAGCCATCCACAATAAAGTGGAAAGCTTTTCATTGGTCTAACTACTAAACCATAGCTACGAGTTACAAAGTCGTAGCAAACAACACAACTAATTTTGAATGACTCACTTAATTTTGTGAATGCATTTCATTTGCTTTTTTGGGCAAAAAAGGTTTTCATTTCTGAAAACCTTTTCCCAATTTCGCGGTCTGGACGGGACTCGAACCCGCGACCCCATGCGTGACAGGCATGTATTCTAACCAACTGAACTACCAAACCTCTGCGTTATTGCGGTTGCAAATATACAATCGTTTTTGAAATTTGCAACTATTTTATTAAAAAATAAAATGTGTAAAAACAATTCTAACCAAACATTTGCTTCTCAACCAAATAGGTAGTCAAAATCTTCTCAAAACTTTCTTCCACAGCTACGGGAACATACTTAATTCTATTTTGAGCACAGGTCATGGCTAATGTTTTGAAGTAATCATTAACCTTTTCTTCATAGGCATCTTTGACTGTATCGGCAAAAATATTAATGGCTTCCCCTGTTTCTAAGTCGATGAACTTTCGTGGAGCATTATCAAAATTGAAATTGATTTCTGTTTTTTTATCGATAACATGAAAAACAACTACTTTGTGTTTATTGTGTTTCAAATGTTGCAAAGCATTGAAAAGTGCTTCACTATTGCCTGTTTGAAACATATCTGTAAACAAAATAATCATCGAACGACGATGCACTTTTTCTGCAATCTGATGCAAAAAAGTAACAGTGTCAGTGCCTTTTGCGTTTTTGGGGTTTTCTAAAAGTTCCTCGAGTTTATTCAAAATCATCCTATGATGACGATCGCTTCCTTTTTCGGGAGCGTAATATTCAAAAGTGTCAGAATATATACTTAGCCCAACAGCATCTCGCTGTTTTTTCAATAAATTCATTAAAACAGCCGAAGCTAAAACCGAAAAACCAATTTTGTTATGGTAAAAATCTTCGTCATTTTTTAGCTTTGGATAGTGCATAGATGAGGAGTTGTCAATAATTAAATGACAACGAAGGTTGGTTTCTTCTTCATACTTTTTGGTGTATAACCTGTCAGTCTTGGCAAATAATTTCCAATCAATGTGCTTAGTGCTTTCGCCCGCATTATAGGTTTTATGTTCAGCAAATTCAGCCGAGAAACCATGAAACGGTGATTTATGCATTCCTGAAATAAAACCTTCCACAACTTGATTGGCCAGCAATTCAAGGTGTTTAAAACCGGAAACGAGTTCTTTTTGTTCTTCAATCTTCATAACTACTTCGTCAGTTGGCCGTGCTCGTGCATGGCTCGTGTCAAATATAAACGGAAATTTCTAAACTAAATCATAAAAAATGTCAGTTATTACAAAAGTGCATCAATAGCATCTGTGTATGTTTTCTTTGGAGCTACTCCAACCTGGCGTCCAACCACTTCTCCATTTTGAAAAACCAAAACTGTCGGTATATTACGAACACCATATTTTGCAGCAAATTCCTGATTGGCATCAACATCAACCTTCCCCACTGTTGCTTTTCCTTCATATTCTGTTGCGATTTCGTCTATAACGGGCCCAACCATTCTACATGGTCCGCACCACGCTGCCCAAAAATCTACTACTACCGGTTTATCTGATTTTAATACTACTTCATCAAAAGTAGCATCAGTTATTGCTAAAGCCATATTCTAAATTTTAAATTAATGTATTTATCTATGGACAAAATTAGCCATTTTATTTTAGTTAGTTGCGTTAAAAAATCAGTTTTGACTATAAATTCATTAACAGAATTGATACTTTAGTTAAGGCTGAATTTAATTTTCATTTTCTCCAGTTCGATTAACAGTTCATTTGAAATCTTGATTTTCAGTTTTCTGCTTGGTAATGAAACTTTGGTCATAACCTGAATTTCTTCTTCAACAACGGGGATTTCAATCTCGATTTCTTGAAGGTCGTCCGCTTCAAAAGTTTCTTCGTCCGTGACAATAATTTTCGGAACTATTTCGGGAATTATTTTTGACTTATCAAATTCAACGATTTCAAAAGTTACAGTATTATCGCCTTTGTTTGATTGGAAAACAGCATTTAATTGCTCGATAGCGCTTTTATGCAATTCGTTAATATCCATTTGAATACTCAATTTTTTGGCAAACTGAGGAATCACATCCTGCAATTGTTTTACATCGACAAATTGTATTCTTGGATCTGATTTTTTTCCTGTTTCCCTATTTACCCAACCATCCTTTATGCCTACTTTAAAATAGATGAATTGATTGTTGACCAAAAAATGCCGGTATTTTAAATACTCTTCATCAAAAATCCGAAACTCGTGGTTTTCGTCATAACCTTCCAGAGTGAACATAGCCCAATCTTTTCCGTTTTTCGCTGTTCTGTATTGAACATTAGTCACAATCCCCGCAAAGGTTAGTGTTTTTCCAATATAATTTCCAAGATTTTTCAAATTCTCGAGCTTACTGTTACAGAAATATTTCATTTCAAAACGGTAATCGTCTAACGGATGACCCGAAATATAAATTCCAACTACTTCTTTTTCTTTGGCTAATTTTTCCATCGTACTCCATTCATCGCATGGTGGAACAATAGGTTCTGCAATCTGAACTTCGCTGGCATCTCCAAATAAACTTACCTGTGACGAATTTTCATTCTCCTGAAATTTGGAACCATAACGTACTGCTTTTTCAAGAAACGTAACCCCTTCGCCTTCAATGTGGAAATATTGCGCACGATGTGTATTTTGAAAACAATCAAATCCACCAGCAAGTGCCAGACTTTCGAATGCTTTTTTATTGGCAGCACGCAAATCAATCTTCTTTGCTAAATCAAATATTGATTTATAAGGTTCATCTTTTCTGCTTTGAACAATCGTATCCACAGCATTGGCTCCAACACCTTTGACTGCTCCCATTCCGAAACGAACGGCATAGTTATCGTTTACCGTAAATTTATAAAACGATTCGTTGACATCAGGACCAAGAACTTCCAATCCCATTCGCTTGCATTCTTCCATAAAGAACGAAACCTGCTTGATGTCACTCATGTTATTGGATAAAACCGCCGCCATGTATTCCGCCGGATAATTGGCTTTTAAATAGGCCGTTTGATACGCAATCCAAGCATAGCAAGTCGAGTGTGATTTATTGAAGGCATATTCGGCAAATGCTTCCCAGTCTTTCCATATTTTTTCCAACTTTTCGGCTGAATGTCCTTTGGCTTCTGCTTGTGAGATAAATTTTGGTTTCATTTTATCCAAAACATCTTTCTGCTTTTTTCCCATTGCCTTACGCAAAACATCGGCATCTCCTTTTGAGAAATCGGCCAACTTTTGAGACAAAAGCATTACCTGTTCTTGGTAAACAGTAATCCCGTAAGTTTCTTTCAGCAATTCCTCGCATGCTTCAATATCGTAAGTGATATCTTCTTCTCCATTTTTTCGTTTGATAAAACTTGGGATATAAGCAATTGGCCCGGGACGATACAACGCATTCATGGCAATTAAATCTCCAAAAACTGTTGGCTTCAATTCCTTCATATACTTTTGCATTCCGGCACTTTCATACTGGAAAATCCCAACTGTTTCACCACGTTGAAAAAGCTCATAGGTCTTAACATCGTCAATCGGAAATTCATCTGGATTTAAATCTTTTCCTGTTCTATATTTTACCAGTTTTACAGTATCTTTTATTAACGTTAGAGTCTTCAATCCCAAGAAATCCATCTTTAATAATCCGGCGCTTTCTACGACAGAGTTATCAAATTGGGTAACATACAAATCCGAATCTTTTGCAGTTGCTACAGGAACAAAATTGGTAATATCGCTTGGCGTGATGATAACTCCGCATGCGTGAATTCCAGTGTTTCTTAGGTTTCCTTCCAGAAATTTTGCCTGGTTTATAGTATCGGAACATAAATTCCCTACTTTGGAAAGTGAAATTAATTCTTTTACTCTGTCAAACTCTTCCGGTCGTAATACCTTTTTAATTGTTGCTTCATCTTCGGATAAGAGTCGGGCCAAATTCCATTTTGAAGGCATTAATCCCGGAATTAATTTAGCAACTTTATCAGCTTCAAAAAGTGGTAAATCCATAACTCTCGCAGTGTCACGAATACTCGATTTGGTTGCCATCGTTCCGTAAGTAATGATTTGCGCCACTTGTTTGGAACCGTATTTCTGAATTACATAATCCATTACTTTGCTACGTCCTTCATCATCAAAATCGATATCAATATCGGGAAGTGAAACCCTGTCCGGATTTAGGAATCGCTCAAAAAGCAGATTGTACATCAGCGGATCGATGTTGGTAATTCCGAGACAATAAGCCACAACCGAACCCGCAGCTGAACCACGGCCAGGTCCAACAGAAACATCCATTCTTCTGGCTTCAGCAATGAAATCCTGAACGATTAGGAAATAACCCGGATAGCCTGAATTTTCAATCGTTAATAACTCAAAGTCGATACGCTGCTGAATTTCTAGAGTGATTTCTGGGTATCTTTTTTTAGCGCCTTCATAAGTTAAATGATGTAAGTATTTATTTTCGCCACGTTTGCCTTTATCTGCTTCATCTTCGGCAATTAAAAATTCACTGGGAATATCAAATTTGGGCAATAAAACATCACGGGACAAATCGTATATTTCAATTTTATTGACGATTTCTTCCGTATTGGTAATCGCTTCAGGTAAATCATGAAAGACCTTTTTCATTTCTTCAGCCGACTTGAAATAATATTCCTGATTGGCTAAACCGTATCGAAAGCCTCGGCCTCGGCCAATTGGAGTAGATTGTTTTTCACCATCACGAACACACAATAGAATATCATGGGCATTTGAATCTTCTTTATTGATATAAAAAACATTATTTGTGGCAACCGTTTTCACCTTATGCTTTTTTGCCAAAGTTATTAACGAATCGTTCACGCGGTTTTCATCTTCCTGATTATGGCGCGTTAATTCGAGGTAGAAATCATCTTTAAATTCCTGTTTCCACCAGAGCAAGGCTTCTTCGGCTTGGTTTTCACCAATGTTTAAAATTTTGCTCGGAATTTCGCCATATAAATTTCCTGACAACACAATGAGATCTTCTTTGTATTCCTGAATGGCTTTTCTGTCAATCCTTGGGACATAATAAAATCCTTCGGTATAAGCAATGGAAGATAATTTCGCCAGATTATGATAGCCTTTTTTGGTTTTGGCTAAGAAGACGATTTGGTAGCCATTGTCTTTTCTGGACTTGTCTTTTAAATCATCACAGACGTAAAACTCACAACCTACAATAGGTTTGATAATAGTTTCTGTTGGATTTTCTCCGTTTTCGGCGGCTAACTTATTTTTGGCCTGAGCGGATTTATTATGGTATAAAATATCACGTACAAAATGGAACGCTCCCATCAAATTCGCGTGATCAGTCATGGCAACCGCAGGCATTTTATTTTCAACCGCTGCTTTTACCAAATCCGCTACACTAATTGTGGATTGTAATACTGAAAATTGTGTGTGATTGTGCAAGTGAACAAAATCAACATCCGCTAAGGTGTGATGAACTTGTTTCTCTTTCTGGTCAGGAGTAACTTCTTCTTTCTTTTGAAACTGTTTGCGGATTTCTTCGGAAGCCTGTTTAAGATTGATGTGTTTCAATCCGATAAGCTGAATTTCCTGAGGATTGTTTTTATTAAATCGATCGAAATAATCAGCGGCAACATCTAATTCTTCTTTGGTGAAAACCTGTCGCTTTATCAATTCTAAAAAACAACGTGTCGTTGCTTCCACATCGGCAGTAGCGTTATGCGCATCCGAGAATGGAACCCCAAAAAGATACTGATGTAATTCGGTTAAGGTTGGTAATTTGAATTTTCCGCCACGACCACCAGGCAATCTCAAAAGCGACGCGGTAACTTCGGTACAAGTATCCAGAATAGGCATTGAACCCATTGTTGATTGCATTCCCATTCTGTGAAATTCGCAACCAATAATATTTACATCAAAGCCAACATTTTGTCCAACAATAAATTTAGATTTCGATAAAGCTATATTGAATTTTTCGAGAACTTCCTGTAATCCTATTCCATTCGCTTCGGCTAATTCCGTGGAAATTCCATGTATTCTTTCAGCATCAAAAGGAATATTAAAGCCTTCAGGTTTTACTAAATAATCCTGATGTTCAATAAGATTTCCCAACTCGTCATGCAATTGCCAGGCAATCTGAATGCATCTAGGCCAATTGCCAGTATCTGTAATTGGCGCTGACCAATTTCTTGGCAATCCCGTTGTTTCGGTATCGAAAATTAAATACATATTGAGGTTAGGATTTTGAAAAGTAATGTTTCAAAAATACATTTTAGCGACCAAGAAATCAATTTTAGTTATCAACAAAAATAAAAAAGCCACCTCAATTGAGATGGCTTTAAGTATTATTATAGAGTGTAAACTAGTATCTTCCTCTGTCTCCACCACCACGAGAGTTTCCGCCACCACCATAACCACCACCACCGCCTGAACGGTTGTTGTTAAATGATTTTCTTTCTCCTTCTGGTTTTGGCTCCGATTTGTTAACTACAATCGTACGCCCTTCTACTGTTGCACCGTTTAATTCGTCGATAGCTTTTTGAGCTTCTTCATCATTAGACATTTCAACAAAACCAAATCCTTTACTTCTTCCAGTAAATTTATCGGTAATAATTTTAACAGAGTCAACTGTTCCATAAGCCTCAAAAGACTCTCTTAAATCTGCTTCGTCAATACTGAACGGAAGACTTCCAACAAAAATATTCATAAAATTTATTTAAAAATTGAATACAAATGTATGTTTAAAAAAAATGTAAACCGTTATTAATTTGTACTTTATTATTTAATTAACAAAAAAACCATCGCGAGGATGGTTTCAATTATTTTATATTCAGAATTATATCGATGGATAAATCAGGATTTTATAGAATTCTCCATACTGAAAATTCAAAATCGGTCCGCCAAAAGGACTTCCGTTTGAATTGGCAGCATTAAATTTAAATTTACCTGAAATCGTATGGTTCACGTTGTCATATTCTTTAATTATAATTTCGCCATTGCTGTTTTGAACATTTGTAACACGAACTTTGCAATTGACATTTCCACCGGCAACTGTAACTAAATCTCCTGCTAAATAGCCGCTGCCACGGGAAGAAACCGTTACGCTGGTTACAACTCCTGAAGAATTGGCAATAATATTAACGGTCAGCCCGCTTCCCGTTCCGCCAGTTGTAGCAACCGACGTGCCGCTGCTGTAACCTGTTCCGCCATTAACCAAACCTACACTTTCTGTCGGACCAGGAACTGCAATGGTAGCATATTCTAATTCAGTACCATTAAAATTTGAGGAATAGGTCGCCGAATTATTAACATTTGTAGTACCTAAAACATAGGTTCCGGCGTTAGCACTACTAGTATTTAAAGTAACGATTTCGTATTGTGTACGCGCTTCAATCCTTAACTTACCTGATGCATCAACATAAGCTCTTGCATCATCAGCTCTCCAAAAAACATCATCTTTTAACCCCTGAAAACCAGGATTATTAAACTTCACATCTTCCTGGCAGGAAGAAATAGTTAAAGCAATTATCAAAAGGGGCAATAATCTTTTCATTTTTTCGATGTATTTCTCCACAAAAATAACTTTTTAATGCAAAAGTGCTAACTAAATTTTAAAAAATTAATGTTAAAGTGAATGGTGAAAGCTACTTATATTTAAAAAGAAGTGATTCAATTAGTTTGTTTTCAAAAAAAAACTATCTTTGCACCCTTAAAATAATCGAGGTCGAGTACCTCAAATTAATCAAAAAGATTATGTCAGTAAAAATTAGATTACAAAGACACGGTAAAAAACAAAGACCTTTTTACTGGATCGTAGCAGCTGATGCTAGATCAAAAAGAGATGGTAGATACCTTGAAAAATTAGGAACTTACAATCCAAACACCAATCCTGCAACAATTGATTTAAACCTTGACCAAGCGGTTCAATGGTTACACAATGGCGCACAACCGACTGATACTGCAAGAGCTATCCTTTCTTACAAAGGTGCCTTAATGAAACATCACCTTGATGGTGGCGTTCGTAAAGGAGCTTTAACACAAGAGCAAGCTGATGCTAAATTAGCTACATGGTTGGAAGAAAAAGCTGGAAAAGTTGACACTAAAAAAGAAGGTTTATCAAAAGCACAAGAAGCTGCTAAAGCGAAAGCATTGAAAGCTGAAAAAATTGCTAATGACAAACGTGCTGCTGCCGCTGTTGAAGCTGCAAAAGTAGTGGAAGAAGTTGCTGTTGAGGACCCGAGCGAAAGCGAAGTGGCGCAGCAAACTGAAGCTATCGCTGATGATGCTCCTGAAGCTGTAACTGAAGTTGCTGTTGAAGAAACTGCTGTTGTTGAAGAAACTGCTGCTGAAGTTGCTGTTGAGGAAACTCCTGCTGCCGAAGATGTTGTTGCTGAAGTTGCTGAAGTTGAAACAGAAGAAGCTCCTGCTGTTGAGGAAACTCCTGCTGCTGAAGAAGCAAGCGAAGAGACAGAAGCTTAATTCCTTGCGATAATGCGTAAAGAAGATTGTTTCTATCTAGGCAAAATCGCTAAAAAATTTAGTTTCAAAGGGGAAGTTTTAATCTATTTGGATACAGATGAACCCGAATTATATGAGAATATGGAATCAGTATTTGTTGAATTCAACAAAAATCTGGTTCCATTTTTTATTCAAAACAGTTCACTGCACAAAAATGATTTTCTTCGTGTGCAATTTGAAGATGTCGATTCAGAAGAAGAAGCCGATAGTATCCTCAACTGTGAAGTTTATCTTCCGCTTAGCATGTTGCCAAAACTTTCGGGCAATAAATTTTATTTTCATGAAGTGATTGGTTTTGAAATTGAAGACAAACGCTTAGGTATTTTCGGCAAAATTGTATCCATAAATGATTCTTCTGCCCAACCTTTATTTGAAGTTATAAACGGAAATGTCGAAATTCTGGTTCCAATGATTGACCAATTCCTGATAAAAATTGACCGGGAAAATAAAAAGGTTATCATGGATTTGCCAGAAGGTTTAGTTGAAATGTACCTTTAATCTTTTTTTTGAACCATTAAGAAATTAAGATTCATTAAGTCTTATTTACTTAATGTCTTATTGGCTTATATTTTAAAACTATTGTTTTGTCAACTTTCAAATTCAAAAAATTTACAGTTAACCAAGACCGATGTGCCATGAAAATTGGCACTGATGCTGTTTTACTTGGTGCATGGTGCCCAATAGAAAACAATCCTTTCTCCGTTTTGGACATTGGTTCTGGAACTGGAATTCTATCCTTAATGCTCGCCCAAAGAAGCAACGCTGAACAGATTGACGCCATCGAAATTGACGAAAATGCATTTGAACAATGCGTCGAGAACTTTGAAACTTCGCCCTGGAGCAACAGATTGTTTTGTTTTCACGCCGGTTTGGATGAATTTATGGATGAACCCGAAGACGAGTATGACATTATTATTTGCAATCCACCATTTTATAGTGAAGATTATAAAACCAAAAATGAGCAAAGAGATTTGGCACGTTTTCAGGATGCGTTGCCTTTTGAAGAATTATTAGAAGCTGCTTCGACGCTTTTATCCGAAAAAGGCATTTTCTCTGTGATTATTCCTTATAAAGAAGAGGCAAAATTTATTGGCTTAGCCAAAGAATGCAACTTATTCCCTTTTAAAATTACGCGTGTAAAAGGAACACCAATCATTGACCCGAGCGCTAGCGAACAGGCGAAGCAAATCAAAAGAAGTTTATTAGCTTTTTCGTTTAGCAAAAAAGAAGAAATCGAGCAAAACGAACTTATTATTGAAACTTCCCGTCATCAATATACAGCAGATTACATTGCTTTGACGAAGGATTTCTATTTAAAGATGTAACCCTAGCCCGGATGGGAACGGCATCCTTTTTCTTTTTGTCATTGCGAGGGACGAAGCAATCTAAAAGGAAAAGATATAGTGAACAGCGGGAAATAGCTCCCAAAATTATATTAATTCTTGGGAATTTCGGTTAAGATTCTTTAGCTTTGCAAACGTTTTCGTAAAAGATATTCAAATGACATAGCTATAGGCTATTGCATGTGACCAATGAAAAACAAGACACAAGACACATGAAACCAGATTTATTTCAAGCTCCGGATTATTACAATTTAGATGATTTGCTAACTGAAGAACACAAATTAGTTCGTGATTCAGCTCGCGCGTGGGTAAAACGTGAAGTTTCTCCCATCATTGAAGAGTATGCCCAAAAAGCAGAATTTCCAAAGCAAATCATTAAAGGTTTGGGCGAAATTGGTGGTTTTGGTCCATATATTCCGGAAGAATACGGCGGTGCCGGTTTAGACCAAATTTCGTATGGCTTGATTATGCAGGAAATTGAAAGAGGCGACTCAGGTGTTCGTTCCACTTCATCGGTACAATCATCGTTGGTGATGTATCCTATTTGGAAGTTTGGAACAGAAGAGCAACGTCAAAAATACTTGCCAAAATTAGCGACAGGAGAATTCATGGGTTGTTTTGGCTTGACCGAACCCGATCACGGTTCGAATCCGAGTGGCATGACTACCAACTTCAAAGACATGGGCGACCATTACTTATTGAATGGCGCTAAAATGTGGATTTCGAACTCACCGTTTGCAGATGTTGCTGTAGTTTGGGCCAAAAATGAAGAAGGAAGAATTCACGGTTTGATTGTAGAACGCGGTATGGAAGGATTTACAACGCCGGAAACACATAATAAATGGTCACTTCGTGCGTCGGCAACAGGTGAATTAATTTTTGATAATGTAAAAGTGCCAAAAGAAAACCTCATGCCTGGAAAATCAGGACTTGGCGCACCAATGCAGTGTTTGGATTCTGCCCGTTACGGAATTGCTTGGGGTGCAATCGGAGCAGCAATGGACTGTTATGATACGGCTTTGCGTTATGCCAAAGAAAGAATTCAGTTTGGCAAACCAATTGCTTCCTTTCAATTACAACAAAAGAAACTAGCCGAGATGATTACCGAAATCACCAAAGCGCAATTATTGACATGGAGATTGGGTGTTTTGAGAAATGAAGGTAAAGCGACGACTGCGCAAATTTCGATGGCAAAAAGAAATAACGTAGACATGGCAATTCACATTGCCCGTGAAGCCCGTCAAATATTAGGCGGAATGGGGATTACAGGAGAATATTCAATTATGCGTCATAGTATGAATTTGGAATCCGTAATTACTTATGAAGGTACGCATGATATTCATTTGTTAATTACCGGAGCTGATATTACGGGAATTCCCGCTTTTAAATAAGCCTAAAAACATAAGGTTAACATAAAATGCTTCCTGTAAATGGGGGCATTTTGTATTTTTACTTCTGCCAAACCAACACTTCATTACTTTCGTAACTTTTAATACTAAAAAGTTAAACAAATGAAATTAAAAAACAACATAATCGTTCTTCTGGCTGTGATGTTATTTCTCAATAGCTGCAGCACAGATCGTGCAGTGACGACGACACCCAAAAACTACAAATATTTAGCGCTCGGCGATAGCTATACCATTGGCGAAAGTGTTTGTGCCACTTGTCGGTTTCCATTTCAATTGAAAGACAGCATCTCCAAATATCTGAATCCGAATGATACGTTTCAGGTTAAAATAATCGCCGTTACCGGATGGACGACTACCAACTTAAAAAGTGCGCTTGTGGCTGATGTTACAGGTAATGATTACGATTTGGTTACACTTTTAATTGGCGTCAACAATCAATACCAGCACAAACCTTTTAGTTTGTATGAACAGGAATTTCCGGAACTTGTAATTTCTGCCATCCAAAAAGCCAAAGGCGATAAAAACAATGTTATTGTAGTTTCCATACCTGACTATGCCTTCACGCCTTTTGGAAACGGAAACGCAGTGGTTTCTGCAGAGATTGACCAATACAATAATTTCGCTGAAAACTATTGCAATGCGAATAATATAACCTTCGTCAATATTACTGATATAACAAGATTGGGATTAGCCCAACCCGAATTTGTCGCCTCTGACGGACTGCATCCTTCAGCGACAGCTTATACAAAATTTGTCGAAAGGATTCTGCCGAAAGCTAAAAGCAAAATCGCAGATTAACTGATAAAGTGAAAATAAATTTTATTGATACATTATTGCTCCGGTGCAATTTCCAATGCCAAACCATCTATTTCGGAAGTGATTGGAATCTGACAACCCAGACGGCTGTTCTCCTTTACATGATAAGCTTCCCAAAGCATCGCTTCTTCATCCGGATTCCGTTCTAATGAAATAACATCATTTAAAACATAACACTGACACGAAGCACACATTGCCATTCCGCCACAAATTCCGATAGTTCCTTCTTCGGCAAGTTCATAGGCGCGGATTACCTCCATTATGTTCATATTCATGTCGGTTGGAGCCTGTACTTCGTGAGTAACACCTTCGCGGTCGGTTATTTTGATGGTAACGTCTTTTGACATTGTTTATTTTTTACAATAATGGCTGGAATTTTCTACAGGATATTTTTTATCCAAATCTATATTATTGAATCCCTGACTGGTTCCCCAGGAAAACAGCTTCTCGAAGAAAGGAAGCATTTTATTGTCTTTTATCCGCTCCAAAAAATACACTTCATGTTCTTTTTCCTTTATTCCCATTTCATATAGCACCTCATCATATTTTGAAATTCCAAGTGAATTAAAAAAGTGTTTCATTCTGAAATATTCGCACACATTTCCGCTTTCTAATCTTCCTGCAAAATAGAATGGCATAAACCAACCTATAACATAGCAGCTTCCTGAGATTACTTTACCGATAATATGAAACTTGATTTCATACCATTTGGAAATTGGAATATCAAAGTCGTTCATGATTTGTAAAACGCCAGCACGATGATTCCATTCGTCGAGTTCGATTTGTCTGATGGCTGCTTTCTGAATTGCATCTTTAACAGAGCCCGCGTGTCCCTGATAAGCAAAAGAAGCAGCCTTCTCGGCGGAATAGGCTTTCTTTAAAAGATCTACTAATTCAGGATGGTTAAGTTGCATTTATTCAATTGATTTTACTACCGCTTTTTCAGCTTCTTTTCTCGTTCCATCAAAACCGTCAATTCCTGAAACCGTGGTGTATTTCAGTACATATTTTTTACCCGGATTTAATCGCTGATAGACGCTTTGGCACATTAAAGTCGCTTCGTGAAAACCACATAAAATCAGTTTTAATTTTCCGGGATAGGTATTTACATCACCAATGGCATAAATACCGTCAATGTTGGTTTGATAATCTAAAGCGTTGTTGACTTTGATGGCATTTTTTTCTATTTCCAATCCCCAGTTAGCAATTGCCCCAAGTTTAGGTGTCAATCCGAAAAGCGGAATAAAATAATCGGTTTTGATGTTCCTATGGGCGCCATTTTCATCAATATCAATAGACTCTAAATGTTCTGCACCATTAAGTCCTATAACTTCTGCGGGAGTTATTAGATGAACCTTTCCTGCTTTTTTGTATTCCTGTAGTTTTTCAACCGAATCCAACGCACCACGAAATTCATTCCTTCTGTGAATTAGCGTAACTTCTGATGCGACATCAGCGAGGAAAATACTCCAATCCAAAGCAGAATCACCGCCACCGGCAATAACTATTTTCTTATCACGGAATAATTCAGGATCTTTTACAAAATATTCTATGCCTTTATCTTCGTAAAAGGAAATATCATCAATGATTGGTTTTCTGGGCTCGAAACTTCCCAAACCACCGGCAATGGCAACCGCTTTGGCATGATGCTTTGTGCCTTTATTGGTAGTTACAATAAAAGTTCCGTCGTCTAATTTATCAATGGTTTCAGCATTTTCGTTTAAAGTAAAACCCGGTTGGAATTGTTTGATTTGCTCCATTAAGTTCTGAACCAAATCGCCCGCCAGAACTTCCGGGAAACCCGGAATATCATAAATGGGTTTCTTTGGGTATAGTTCAGATAGCTGTCCGCCAATTTGTGGCAAGGCATCAATAATGTGGCATTTAAGTTTTAATAATCCTGCTTCAAAAACAGCAAAAAGTCCGGTGGGTCCGGCTCCGATTATCAGTATATCTGTTTCAATCATTTTCTGAGTGGCTGAGTTACTATGTAGCTTAGTTAATGAGTTTAAAATTTATTTCTATAAATCATTTGACCGCGTTAGGGATTGCAGTGGAAATCCTTTTTTGAGGAACGAAAAAAAGATTGTAACGGAAAGCCCGACCCGCCGCGGCGGGAAACGCCCATTATGCAATATTTATAACTGTTTCTATTTGTGGCGCATACTTTTTAATCGTAGTTTCCACACCGGCTCTCATCGTACTCATGCTCAAACTACAGCATGTGCACGCGCCCTCAAGACGCACTTTAACATGTTTTTCATCTTCAATGGAAACCAGTTTGATATCACCACCATCTGAATTCAGAAAAGGGCGGATTTCGTTTAAGGCTTTTTCAATGTTTAACGTTAATTCTTCTGTGTTCATCTTATTTTCCTTTAACGGCTGAGCAACCAGCCATAGTTGTTATTTTGATTGCTTCTGTTGGCGGTAAACTTTGGTTCCTGTTTACCGTTTCCTGAACTACATTTCTGGTGATTTTCTCAAAAACTTTTTCGATTACTGATGCTGTTTGCAATGCTGCAGGACGACCGTAATCTCCGGCTTCGCGGATGCTTTGCACTAGTGGAACTTCGCCTAAAAATGGAACCTGCAAATCTTCCGCAAGGTTTTTGGCACCTTCTTTTCCGAAGATGTAATATTTGTTATTTGGTAATTCTTCCGGAGTGAAGTACGCCATGTTTTCTATAATTCCCAAAACAGGAACATTGATGCTGTCTGATAAAAACATCGAAACTCCTTTTTTGGCATCAGCCAAAGCTACAGCTTGTGGTGTACTCACAATAACTGCACCCGTGATTGGCAATGATTGCATGATTGACAAATGGATATCGCCGGTTCCTGGCGGTAAATCGATTAGCATGAAATCCAATGGTCCCCAATCAGCGTCAAAAATCATCTGGTTCAATGCTTTCGAAGCCATTGGTCCTCGCCAGATAACAGCCTGACTTGGCGCTGTAAAGAATCCGATGGAAAGGATTTTTATCTCATAGCTTTCTACAGGTTTCATTTTGGATTTGCCATCAACCTCAACCGAAATCGGTTTTTCATTTTCAACATCAAACATGATTGGCATGCTTGGCCCGTAAATATCAGCATCCAAAACACCCACTTTGAAACCCATTTTTGCTAAAGTCACGGCTAAATTTGCTGTTACTGTAGATTTTCCAACGCCGCCTTTTCCTGAAGCTACCGCAATAATATTGCTGATTCCCGGAATTGCTTTTCCTTTTATTTCATTAGGATTTTGGGTCGGCGTTTCCACTTTGATGTTCACCTTCACAATAGCTTCCGTTGAAAATTTTTCATGGATTAATTTTTTGATATCATCTTCAGCACGTTTTTTAATATGCATTGCCGGTGTTGCAATCAGTAAATCTATAGTTACTTCGTTGCCAAAAATCAGTACGTTCTTTACTGCACCGCTTTCAACCATATTCTTCCCTTCGCCGGCAATGGTAATGGTTTCCAATGCTGAAAGGATTTCTTTTCTATCTAATTTCATTTCTTTAATTAATGGTTTACAGCCTTTTATTAAGACTGAATACAGATTGCAAAGATAATACGAATTGTGTTGAAACTATCGTCAAAGAATTGAAAATGTTTATCGGAATATAAAGAAGTTCCTGTAAAATTATTTCTGGATTGCAGGTTGCCAAAAATGCTTTTCAAAATCGACAACCTGATTATTTACGACTGTAATGCCTTCGTTTTCGAGTAATTGCTGCATTAAATTGGTCCCGTCAAAATGGTGTTTTCCGGAAAGCAATCCTACTCTGTTTACGACTCTGTGTGCCGGAACATCATCCATATTATGACAGGCATTCATTGCCCAACCTACCATTCGGGCGGAGCGTGCGGTGCCTAAAGCTTTGGCAATGGCGCCATAAGATGTCACTTTTCCTTCCGGAATTTGACGCGCGATGGCATAAACCCGTTCAAAAAAGTTAGCTTCCATTATTTATAAAGCAATTTGAAAAGTGTTACAACCGCCATAAAAGTGGTTACCGAACCAATAATGGTATTTATGTTTCTCATTAGGAATTCGGTTTTCTTTTCAATTTTTTTAAACGCTACGATGTAGATGTAAAAAACGGTAAACGAACCGCAGACTACACCAATTACAAAAGAAGAAACTGGTATTTTATCAAAACTGAAGTAACCCGAAGCTACCAAACTCATGCTCGCAAAAACATAGAATGGAACGGGTAATAAATTTAGTGTTGACAGCAACATGCCTAAAAAGAAACGGTTGGATTTTCCTTTGACTTTGCTATGTGCTTTGATTTTCTTTGGTTTTTTGGCAATCCAGAAAAAATAGATGCTTAGTAATGAGAAAACTAAAATGCCAATTTCCTGAAGCGTGGAAACAATTTCCCGATGATTGCTTATAAATCGGGCGAATAGTACGGCAATAAAGGTTTGAAAAAAAATAATGACAGAAGCGCCAAGCGCAAAACTTAATGCTTCATTTTTTCCTTCCTGCAAACTGATTTTTGCTGCTGTCATATTGATTAAACCCGGAAGAATAACCGCCAAAAAAGCAATGCAAAAACCTAAAACAAGTGGCAAAAAAAATAGCATTTATTTGATTTTGAAACGAATATACGTAATTGCTTTGTTGATTTCCAAATATTGATTTTCGTAAAAAGTCTGAATAGCCGTTACCACTTCCGGTGCGCCTTCATTTTTATACACATTGTGGTTGGCATACAAGACTTCGTGACCTTCACCATGTAATAATCCAAGTGTATAACCGTGCATGAATTCGCTGTCGGTTTTAAGATTTACCACGCCGTTTGGTTTCAGGATTTTTTTATACAACTGCAAAAATTCCGAGTTGGTCATTCGGTGTTTGGTGCGTTTGTATTTGATTTGCGGATCCGGGAAAGTAATCCAGATTTCGTCTACTTCATTTTCGGCAAAAATAAAATCGATTAACTCAATTTGCGTTCGGACAAAAGCCACATTGAACATTCCGCTATCAACAGCTGTTTTCGCGCCACGCCAAAATCGTGCGCCTTTTATATCAATACCAACAAAATTTTTATCCGGATAACGCTCCGCCAGGCCTACAGAATATTCGCCTTTGCCACAACCTAGTTCAATAATTATTGGATTGTCATTTTTGAAAAAAACCGAATTCCACTTTCCTTTTAGCAGAAATTCTTCGCTCACAACCTCTTCCCTTGTTGGTTGAAAAACGTTTTCAAAAGTTTCGTTTTCCTTAAACCGCTTTAATTTATTCTTACTTCCCACAAACTTAATTTTTTGGTAAAATTAAGGAAATATAAACTATCCGAAATCTTTTTTACTTTGCAATGGTAAAACCGTAATTTCACTACGTGGAAAATTCAAAAAAAAATATTTTGGTTGCTCCCTTAAATTGGGGTTTAGGTCACGCTGCGCGCTGTATTCCAATAATTCGAGAGTTGGAAAAAAATGGATTTACTCCTATTCTGGCTTCGGATGGTGCGGCTTTGCAACTGCTTCAAAAAGAATTCCCGTATTTACAATCCTTGGAATTGCCTTCTTATGGAATTGAATATGCCAAAAACGGCGCCGATTTCAAATGGAAATTTATTACTAATAGTCCAAAAATGATTGAGGCCATCTTTGCTGAAAAGAAAATCGTCAAAAAATGGATAGCTGAATTTAATCTGCAAGGCATTATTTCGGACAATCGGTTGGGCGTTTACAGCAAAAAAATACCAAGCGTTTTCATGACACATCAACTGAATGTTTTGTCCGGAAAAACCACTTGGATTTCGAGTAAACTGCACCAACATTTTATTAAAAAATTTACAGAATGTTGGATTCCGGATATACAGGAAAGACCTAATCTGTCCGGGAAACTTGGTCACTTGATGAATAACACGCTAAATCTGAAATACCTTGGTCCGTTAAGCCGATTAGAGATACAAGAATTACCGATTAAATATGATTTGATGGTTGTACTTTCCGGACCTGAACCGCAGCGTACTTTTTTGGAACAGAAATTAAAAAATGAAGTCCGTCTTTTTTCCGGAAACGTACTTTTCATCAAAGGAATAATTGAATCCGAACAAAAAATAGAGCAAGAAGAAAACGTGACCTACTATAATTTCATGACTTCGTCAGCAATTGAAGCTGCTTTTAACCAAAGTGAAATAGTACTTTGTCGATCTGGTTATACCACCGTTATGGATTTGGCAAAACTCCAGAAAAAAGCTTTTTTTATACCAACTCCAGGGCAATTTGAGCAAGAATATTTAGCAAAAAGATTGAAAAGAAATGGCTTCATTCCTTATGCCAAACAAGATGATTTTAAGATAGAAAATTTATTAAAAATCTCGCTATATGCAGGTTTGCCGCAACTTAAAAAGGAAGTTGACTGGAAACAGTTACTGGTGCTTTTCGAGCGTGAATGAAAATTCAGAACCTTTGCCAAACTCGCTTTCTACATAAATTTTTTCGCCTTGGGCTTCAATAATATGTTTTACGATTGAAAGTCCAAGACCTGAACCGCCTTCGCTTCTCGCGCCACTTTTATCTACTCTGAAAAAACGTTCAAACAATCTTGGAATATATTGTTTTTCAATTCCTTCGCCGTTATCGCGAACACGAACAATTATTTTTTCGTTTACCAGATCTTCAATGGTAACTTCTGTAGTACCATTGTCTTTTCCGTATTTTATCGAATTCATTATCAGATTTGAAAGCACTTGTTGGATTTTTTCCTGATCCGCGAAAACATTTATTGCCTTGTTATATTTTCTGTCAAACATAAGAATGATGTTCTTTTTATCCGCGGTCATTTCGAGTAAATCAAAAACACTCTGCACTAAATCAACAATATTAAACTTTGACAATTCCAGATTTACATCGCCCATTTCAAGTTTGGATATCATATCTAAATCTTCAACGATATAGACCAATCTCTCTACTCCTTTTTCGGCACGTTCCAGATATTTTTTTCGCACTTTTTTATCATCTATTGCGCCGTCAATCAAAGTAGACAAATAGCCCTGCACAGTAAACAATGGCGTTTTAAGCTCATGAGAAACATTTCCCAGAAATTCTCTTCGGTATTCCTCACGCACTTTCAACATTTCGATTTCTAGTTTTTTATCGGTAGCGAATTTTTTAACCTGTTTGGTCAGGGTTTCCATATCGGTTGTGATAGGCTGACTGCGAAATGACGTAGACTCTAAAAGCGAAACGTCGTCATAGATTTTCTTAACTCTTCGGTAGATAAACCGCTCGACACGATATTGGATAACAAAAAAGGAAAATGTGCTAATTGAAACGGCAAAAAATAAGAGGATTGGAAGTGAAAATTCATGGAAAAACCATAATAAAACCGCAAGAAAACCTGTAGAAAAAGTGGTAATATAAGACGTTGAAACTAAAGCAAACGTATAGGTTTTCTTGAATTTAATTTTCATTTACACTTCTAATTTATAGCCAACACCTTTAATGGTTTTAAATAAATCTTCACCAATTTTTTCGCGAAGTTTTCTAATATGAACGTCAATAGTTCTTCCGCCAACGATGACTTCATTTCCCCAAACTTTATCCAGTATTTCTTCGCGTTTGAATACTTTCCCTGGTTTGGATGCCAAGAGATAAAATAATTCAAACTCTTTTCGTGGCAACACAATTTCTCTTCCTTCTTTGATGATTTTATATTCTTCTCTATTGATTTCGATGCCACCAACATTGAGAGTTTCTGAAGCGTGTTCGTCGCTTTTCAAACGACGAAGCAGTGCTTTGACTTTGCTCACCAGTAATTTTGGTTTAATTGGTTTTGTAATATAATCATCTGCACCGGCATCAAATCCGGCAACTTGTGAATAGTCTTCGCTTCGTGCTGTTAAAAAAGTAATGATTACGTTGCTTAATTCCGGAATTTTCCGAATGTTTTCACAAGCTTCCATCCCATCCATTTCTGGCATCATCACATCCATAATGATAAGTTGGGGCAATTCTTTTTTGGCTTTGGTTATTGCCTCTTTCCCATTAGTAGCGGTTACAATTTGGTAACCTTCCTGGGATAAATTATATCCAACAATCTCAAGGATATCCTGCTCATCATCTACCAATAAAATCTTAATGTCTTTTTTTTTCATAAGTGGACACAATTGTTTTGTGGATGTAAATGTAAAGATAATACAAAATGAATTGATATTTGAAACCGGAGTTAACGGTAATTTAATCTCTTAACAATTTGGTAATGGTTAAAGAACAAAATGGTAATGCTGGAGTAACACGACCTTTACATTGCGGTAGTTTCTTTGCATCAGATTTAAACACCACGAAATGAAATTTAAATTAATTGTTACATTTTTGCTTATAACTGTTCTTGGTTTTGCCCAAAACAAAGGAATTATTACCGGAACCTTAACAGATAAAGATTTAAATAATGAGACACTTCCTTTTGCCAATGTAGTAATAAAAGGAACAAGCATTGGAGTAACTACAGACGAAACGGGGAAATATTCTATTAGTGTTGATCCCGGAAGTTATACGATTCAATTTAGTTTTTTAGGTTATGAAACTTTAGAAGAAAAAGTTGAAGTAAAGACCGGGGAAACCGTAACGCTTAACAAAGCTCTTGGCTCCGGGAGCTATCAGTTGAAAGATGTGGTTATTCAAAATACCGGAAGCCGGGAAAAAGAAACCACTTTGTTAATGGAACAGAAAAAAGCTGTCGAAATCAAACAAAGTATCGGCGCACAGGAAATGGCCAGAAAAGGTGTAAGTAACGTTGAACAGGGTTTAACAAAAATAACCGGAATCAGCAAGGTTGGGTCAAGAGGATTATTTGTCAGAGGTTTAGAAGACCGATACAATAATTTATTAGTGAATGAATTGGCTGTTCCTTCTAACAATCCTTATAGAAAAATTATTCCTTTAGATATGTTTTCTACTGATATTGTTAGTGCTATTGATGTTTACAAAACGTTTAATGCTAACATTTCAGGTGATTTCGCAGGGGCAACCTTTAATATTGCGACGACCAAAAATTCCAATAGCCAAACTAAGTTAAGTCTTGGAGTAGGCTATACAACCGACAATAATATACATTCTTTTTCGATTGCTAAAGATGCCAATACGACAAAAGGTTTTTTTGGTTTAACCGGAAGCGATAGAGAGTTGCCAAGCGTTTTAGGTGGTGTCCCAACCAATCATCAACTTACGACGGCTGAGGCACAAAAGTCGTTTAAATCAGGATGGGATGTTGATGAAACCAAAAGCCCATTAAATACTAGTATTGGATTTTTACATTCAGAAAAGTTCAAATTAAAAAATGACGACACATTTTCGTACTTATTGTCTTTGAATGCCGACAATAGCTACACCCAAACTAAGGGTGCCGAGAACACTTTTAGTATTAATGGTGATTTTAATAACAAAACTTCTAAAACGGAAAGTCATTATAAAACTTCGGCAGCTTCACTTTTAAGCTTGTATTATAAAGCTAAGCGATTTAATTTTACTTCAAACACATTCTACTTGCGTTCTACTGATAATTTGATTCAGGATCAGGTTGGAGCTTTTGATAACAATCTAGATAATAAAAATGTGATTGTAAGAACCAATCAACTTGATCAATCAAATTATATAGATTCTCAACTTTTGGGGGAATACAATATCAAAGAAGACAAATCGCAAACTCTTAAAGGAGGTATTTCTATGGCAAAAACTTCGTATGAGCAGCCGGACAGAAAGTTTTTCAGAGGTTCATTGCAAAATGAAGATGTAACAGTAAGTTATGGCGGAAACAATTTTATCAGGCAGTATCTTGATGTTGCCGGAGATGTATTTGCATCAGGTTTTTTAGAATATAATTTGAAATTTGGGGGAAAAGAAAACAAATTATCTATTGGTTATAACGGAAACGGTGGTTATACCAAAACATCCTACCGATTTGTCAAAACAAATGGCAGTGAAAACTTTACGCAACCTCTTAACGAATTGGATGCTCAGTTAAATGAAGATTTAGTTAATGGTGTTTTCAATTATCAGGAAAATTCAAATTCAAGTTATAAAGTGAAAATGGTAGAAAATACTAATGCTACTTATAGTTCATTATTGCTGAAATTTGGTGAGAAGTGGGAAGTTACCGGTGGATTACGATTTGAAAAATTCAACCGTGACATCCGTTACAGATTTAATGGTTCGTTTACAGACCCTTATAAAAAGAAAGCTTTTGATAAAAATTACCTAATGCCGTCTCTAAACGTTAAGTATGCAGTGACTGAAAAAGCTAACATCCGTTTTGCTGCTTCAAAAAATTATACTAAACCTGTAACGATGGAAATAATCCCTATTTCCTATATCAATGGTGACGGGACAAGTATTCAAGGAAATCCTTATCTTGAAAATAGTGACAATATCAACATAGATTTAAAGTATGAATTATTCCCAACCAACAAAGAACTTTTTGTAATTGGTGCTTTTGCAAAACATATTGACAATCCTATTGAAAGAACTTTTAGAGGTGAAGCAGGGGGAAATATTACTACCTTTTTGAATTCTGACAAAGCAGATTTATATGGTGTAGAAATAGAGGGGATTTTAGATTTAGCACGTTTATCCAAAAGCTTAACTAATTTTTCTCTTGGATTTAATACTTCTTTAATGCATAGTAAAGTAGTCGTAAGCCCAACAACTATTGACATTCCAACCGGAAACACTATTCCATCAGCTGAAACACATCAAAACAGAGAATTACAAGGGGCATCAAAATGGTTAATTAATTCTGATGTAAAATACCAATTTGATTTAAATAGCAAGTGGAGTAACACCGTTTCATTAGTTTATGGTGTTTTTGGAAAACGAATTTATAGTGTGGGTTCATTAGGTTTAGATCATATTTATGAATTACCATTTCAACAATTAGATTTTGTTTGGAATAGCAAAATCTCAGAGAAATATGCTTTAAAGTTTGGTGTAAATAACCTTTTAAATCCGGTTAGGAAATATGAAATCGGAAAAGATAATGACTCTTCTTTAGTAAACTTTATTGCCAATTCAAGAACCATTCAGGAATATAAAAAAGGAGTGGGTTTCTCTCTAAATTTTACCTACACTTTTTAAAACTTAAATTATAAATAAAATAATAACATTAATAAAAAATGAAAATGAAAAAAATTGTATTAAGTCTATTTTTTATAAGTGCTTTTTTTACAAGTTGCACCATAAATGATAATGAAACTGTAACTAGTGTTCAACCTGTTACAGGTGAAATTACCGGAACATATACCGCTGACCAAACGTTCTCTTTTGGAAACTACACCTTAAGAGGTATCGTGAAAATTGCGGCAGGAACAACCTTAACATTTGATGCAGGCTCAACCATTACCTGTAATAAAGCAACAGGAGACAATGCTCTTGTGGTATTAAATGGTGGAAAATTAATTATTAATGGAAATTCATCACAACCCGTAATTTTTACAGAATTATCAGGCGTACCGGGTTCTTGGGGTGGAATCATTATGTATGGTGATGCTCCTATTCATGGCGCAGGTGGTTTAACCTCTATACTTTCTGAAGATGGAAACTCATTATATTATGGCGGAACAAATCCTGCTCATAATGGCGGTTCTTTAAATTATGTAAGAGTGGAGTATGCGGGTGCAAAATTAGCTGACGGGCAAAAAGAAAATAATGGTTTTACTTTTTATTCTTGTGGTTCAGGAACCATATTAGATCACTTGGTTTCTTACAAGGGTGCCGATGATGGATATGAGTTTTTTGGTGGAACAGTGAGTATGACCAATGCTATTTCGTACGGAAATTACGATGATGCTTTTGATTGGCAAGATGGATGGCAAGGACAAAATAATTCCAATTGGTATGGATATCAAGTAACAAAAGGAAATTATGGTATGGAAATAGAATCATCAGGGCAAAATAATAATTATTGGCCAAAAGTTACGAATATAACACTAAAAAGAGCTACAGGTTGCACTCCCGAAGTGGTAGGTGATGTGCAAGTGGATGCCTTTCAATTTAAAAAAGAAGGCAATGGTGATTTTAGCAACATTATTATTGACGGTTATAAAAATTATACCGAAGGAAGTATAACTTATCCAGCCAATGTTGTAAAAATTCAAGATGCAACCACCAACAATAATCAAGTTAACGGTTCTAAAATAAAATTAACAAACGTAACCTACACCAATACCGACAATCAAATCGGAGCTCCATTGAACGCTACCTTCACCATTAGTTTCCCAAGTGGACAATTTACTACAGGTACATCAGCCACAGGAGCTATGTTAACTACAGGAGCATGGGCAACTGTGGGTAGTGTAAATCTTATTCAATAAAAAGTAAATCCAATAAGTGTTAAAACATCCCTAAATATAGGGATGTTTTTTTTTGGTACGTTATTTGAAATATATTTTTTGTATATTTGTTTTAACCAAATTGAAGTCATGAAAAAAAAATACTTTATAATAATCGCGTTTCTTTTGTTTTCTCTAGTGAGTTTTTCACAAGAAGGAAAGCAGCCTACTGAAGGCTTAGGTTTTTATCCAAATCCAGTTAGTAATGGTAAAATATACATTACTTCAAAAACTTCTTTAGATAAAGAAATATTGATATTTGATGTTTTGGGGAAAAAAGTATTACAAACCACTATTTCATCCCGCGAGTTAAATATTACTTCTATTCCACCAGGTGTTTATATCATTAAAATTACTGAAGGCGATACTACCGCTACTAGAAAACTAATTGTCAGATAGTTGTACTTTCTGAAAATTAATCATTTTTTAATCATTTTTTTACATTCTTTTTTTTTATAAATCAAATTTGTCCTTATATTTGTAGGCTAATTAAATTTAAAAAAAAATGAAAAAAATCTACTCTTTACTATTACTGGTAGTTAGTTATGCCTCTTTTGGGCAAACTATCTACACTGAAAACTTTGGAACTCCAACTGGAACTACCGTAATTGCAACGTACGCAACTGGTACTGCTCCTGCTACTTTCCAAAATTCAACACCTATTGCTTATTCTGGAACGGCTGATGTAAGAATCTCTAGTGCATCTAGTGGTTATAGTGGAGCTTCGGGTGGTGGGAATATATTTATAACAAATACTGCTGGAAAATATTTTCAAATAGATGGTATTAATACATCTGCTTTTCCTGCAACCAATTTGCAATTGTCATTTGGGTTAAATGCCACAGCAACTGTGCAACCAATTGTTGAATTCAGCACGAATGCATCAGCAGCAACACCAACATGGACTGCAATTACCTATACAAATGTAGCTGGATGGCAATTAATTACTATACCTACTGGTGTAATTCCATCATCTACAACATTATCGTTGCGTTTTTCTCAGCCTACGGTTATGGCTCAAATGAGAATTGATGATGTTAAAGTATACAATTTTAATGCTTCATGTACTTTATCACTTGCAACCCCAACTACTGCCTGTGATGCAGTTACATTTGGAACTGATACCTATACTGTTACAATCCCTTATACTGGTGGAACATCAGGAGCATACACTTTCACGCCTTCGTCAGGAACAGTTGGAGGAGATAATCCAGCTACCCTTGCAGCAGGAAACATAGTGGTTAGTGGTGTTACTGAAGGAACAGGATTTACTTTGCACATAGCTAAAGGAACTTGTACATATGATGCTAATGCTGTTGCTACTGTAGATTGTAAACCAGCCAATGCATTGCCTTATGAAGAAAAATTTCCATATACTCCTGGAACTGCTTTGGGAGCAAATCAAACTTGGTCAAATGCTAATACTGGAGACAGTGTTCTTGCTGTTGCAGGAAATTTAAGTTACACTGGAGTTACTTCAACAGGAAACTCAGTTTCTTTTGTTGGTACTGGCGCTGAATGTCAAACTCCATTTACTGCTACAACATCTGCAGATGGAGGATTATACGCTAGATTCTTAATGAATATTACTGATTACTCAACCGTAACTGTAGATGGAACTCAAACTTATTTTGTAGCTTTGACTGATGGTGTAGCTTCTAACTTTAAGGCTAGATTATTCCTTAAAAAATCTGGAACTCAATATCAACTTGGATTAACATCCGGAACTAGCACTACAAATTATGCAGCTACTTTATTTAATGTTGGTGATGTTGTATGTGTAGTTTTAGGATATGACTTTGCGTCAAACACTTTGAAAGCTTGGTTTAATCCAACTCTTGCTACATTAACAAATGCAACTACACCTGACTTAACAGATACTCCAGCAGCAGCAATTGCTACATTAGGAGGATTTTTATTAAGACAGGATGCTGCATCATCAACTCCAGCAATTACTGTTGATGAATTAAAAATCACAACTTCTATTGCCGGTCTATTAGGTGTTAGCCAAAACAACGCTATTGCAGGTTTGAGAATGTATCCAAACCCAGTTTCTAACGGAACATTGTTCATCGAAACTTCTGCAAATGCTCAAAAAACAGTTGTTGTTTTTGATGTATTAGGTAAAAAAGTTTTAAGCACTTCAACAAATGACAATGCAGTTAATGTAGCAGCACTTAATGCTGGTGTTTACATCGTTCAAATTACTGAAGAAGGAAAAACAGCTTCAAGAAAATTGGTTATTAGATAATTACTATCCAATATATCAAAAAGCTCTAACGAAAGTTAGGGCTTTTTTATTTTCATTACTTTTGCCAAAAATTACTCCTTGATAAATCCGCAAGACATATTTACCATTTCTTCTCAAAAGCAATTTGAAAAAATAGCACTGAAAGTTTTTCGTTTTCAATATGAAAACAACTTGGTATATAAGGAGTTTTGTGATTTTATGAATACTGATGTTCAAAAAATAAAATCATTACAACAAATTCCGTTTCTACCTATTCAGTTTTTTAAAAGCCATGATATCGTTTCTAATACTGATGTAATTCAGGAAACATTTACCAGCAGCGGAACAACCGGAATGATTACCAGTAAACACTTGGTGACAGATATTTCCCTATACGGGCAAAGCTATCGAAATGCCTTTTCAGAATTTTATGGAAACATTGAAGATTATGCTGTTTTAGCATTGCTTCCATCCTATTTAGAACGCTCTGGTTCGTCTTTGATTTATATGGTGGAGGATTTGATTAAGCTTTCCAATAATGAAGACAGCGGTTTTTATTTGCACAATTATGACAAACTAATTACAAAGCTTGTTGAATTAGATAATTCAGGGCAAAATGTAATTCTGATTGGCGTAACTTACGCTTTATTAGATTTAGTAGAGAAGCAAAAATTCCATCTAAAGAATACCATTATTATGGAAACTGGCGGAATGAAAGGTAAGCGCAAGGAAATGATACGCGAAGAATTACACGAAATCCTGTGCAATGGTTTTGGTGTCCAAAATATTCATTCTGAATATGGCATGACCGAACTCTTATCACAAGCTTATTCTCCTGGTAATGGTATTTTTGAGTGCCCGGCCTGGATGCAAATTCTAACCCGCGACACCGAAGACGCTATGACTTACATTGATTATGGCAAAACAGGTGGCATTAATGTAATTGATTTAGCAAACATCAATTCATGCTCCTTCATAGCTACACAGGATTTGGGCAAAAAATATCCCAACAATTCCTTCGAAGTATTGGGACGTTTTGATAATTCTGATATTCGAGGTTGTAATTTGATGGTTATTTAACCCTCATTACAAAATAATTTTTCTTTCCGCGTTGCAATAACACAAACTGATTGTTAATCAAATCTTTTGCAGTCAACTGAAATTCTTCGGTGATTTTTTCTTTGTTTACCGAAATCGAATTCTCTGTCAAAGCACGTCTGGCTTCACCGTTTGATTTTAAAAATCCTGATTTTTCATTCAGCACATCAACAATATTGATTCCGTTTGAAATATCTGTTCTCGAAATTTCAGCCTGCGGAACGCCATCAAAAACTTCTAAAAAAGTAGCTTCATCCAATTGTTTCAAATCATCGGCAGTAGCATTCCCAAACAAAATATTCGAAGCCTGAATCGCTTTATCCAATTCGGCTTGACCGTGAACTAAAATAGTCACTTCTTCTGCCAATTTTCTCTGCAACACTCGTAAATGCGCAGCTTCTTTATGTTCCGCAATTAAAGCATCAATAACATCTTTATCCAAAAATGTAAAAATCTTAATGTATTTCTCCGAATCTTCATCCGAAGTATTTAACCAAAACTGGTAGAATTTATAAACCGAAGTCTTATCAGCATCCAACCAAATATTGCCGCCTTCTGATTTACCAAATTTTGAACCATCCGCTTTCGTAATCAATGGCGTAGTCAAAGCAAAAGCTTTTGCTTCGGTATTCGGATTCATTCTACGAACCAATTCTGTTCCCGTCGTAATATTTCCCCATTGGTCAGAACCTCCCATCTGCAACACACAATTGTAATGCTTGTGCAAATGATAAAAATCGTAACCCTGAATCAATTGATACGTAAACTCCGTAAATGACATCCCATCACCGGCTTCTCCAGATAAACGTTTCTTAACCGAATCTTTCGCCATCATATAATTAACAGTGATTCTTTTTCCAACTTCACGCGCAAAATCGATAAACGAATATGACTTCATCCAATCATAATTATTCACCATAATCGGCGCGTTTGCAGCTGTCTCATTAAAATCCAAAAATCTCGAAAGCACACTTTTAATTCCCGCCACATTCTTAGCTAACTGCTCTTCAGTAAGCAAATTACGCTCATCCGATTTTCCCGAAGGATCACCAATCATTCCCGTAGCACCACCAACCAAAGCAATCGGTTTGTGTCCAAAGTTTTTTAAATGAAGTAATAAAATAATCTGCACCATGCTCCCAATATGCAACGAATCCGCCGTCGGATCAAAACCAATATATGCTGTCGTGGTTTCCTTGAGCAACTGTTCTTCGGTTCCCGGCATACTGTCGTGGTACAATCCACGCCATTTTAATTCTTCAACTAAATTGTTCATAGTATAATCAGATTTGGCGCAAATATAAGCAGATTTAGGAATTTTAGAAGCGATTGGCACGTGATTTATCGGTGAGCCATTTTCCTGCTTTCCGTTCTACTTCGTGCCACTGCAATCAGGGCTAAAGGAAAAACTTTTAGCTCATTTGTAATCTAAAAAAAAATCGTAATTGATAATTCGTAATTCGTAATTTAGCACCATGATATTAGTCACAGGCGGAACAGGTTTGGTTGGGGCACATTTGCTGCTGCATTTAGCACAAAATGAAACTATTGTTCGGGCAATTTACAGAGAACAAAAATCAATCGAAAAGACAAAAGCCTTATTCAAACTTTATCAAAAAGAACACTTATTCACCAAAATCGATTGGGTTCATGCAGATATCATTGATGTTCCTTCTCTCGAAATCACATTCCAAAATGTAGATTACGTTTACCATTGCGCCGGTTTAATATCGTATGATCCAAATGATGAAGATTCGCTCCGAAAAGTAAATATAGAAGGCACAGCCAACATCGTGAATTTCTGCATCGAATACAAAATCAAAAAACTCTGCCACGTCAGTTCGATAGCAGCATTAGGAAATCCAGCTTCACATGAAAATCAAATCACCGAAGAAACCGAATGGAATCCCGAAGCCCCTCACAGCGATTACGCAATCTCAAAATATGGCGCCGAAATGGAGATTTGGCGTGGTCAACAGGAAGGCTTGGATGTGGTAATTGTAAACCCGGGAATAATTTTCGGAGGCGGTTTCTGGAATCAGGGAAGTGGATTATTTTTCAGTGCTGTAAAAAAAGGATTTCCGTTTTATACTAACGGTTCTACAGCTTATGTTGGCGTTACTGATGTAGTAAAAATCATGATTCAATTAATGAAAAGCAATATTGCAGGTGAACGGTTTACGGTTGTTGCTGAAAACCTGACTTTCAAAGACGTTATTTCCCAAATTGCTGAAAATCTAAATGCTAAAAAACCTAAAATTGAAGCGAAACCTTGGATGACAACTGTAGCTTGGCGATTGGACTGGGTTGTTTCTAAAATTTTCAGAACCAAAAGAAAGCTATCAAAATACAGTGCAAATTCAATGCATTCTTCTGAATTTATCTCCAATGAAAAAATAAAAAATGCTTTGAGTTTTGAATTCCAAAGCATTGATAAATTAATTAAAGAAGTTATTTCTTTACAACAATAATTATTGCACTTGTGGCGTATCTGAATTTGAAGTGCTGTTTGGATTTGGCGGAACAGCTTGACCATTTTTCTTCAATTTGCCATCATTTTTCAAGGTTTCTGCATTCAGTTTTTCTTTAACTTTCTCAAACATTTTTTTGTATCCTTCAATATCGGAAGCATAATATTTATTGCTTTTGGCAAATTGAATACTGTCAATTTTATATTTTTTATAAATATAATCGTTCCCCATTTTCACAGTTATGCCACCATTGATATTTTGCGTTTTGATAGCTTCCAATAAAGATATATCATATAAAATATCAACCATTTTATCTTTAGCAATAAGGTTTTTGGGCTTTTCAACTGAATTACTATTGCAGCCAAAAAACAGCGCTGATAAACCTAAAAGAAGAATTTTTTTCATACTAAATTTTTTATCTGTCAAAAAGCAAACGCTTTCCAAATGGAATATCTTTTACTTTAAAATTTTGATAAACCAACTCGCCGTTCACAAAGGTATGCGTAATTCTTGATTTAAAATTATATCCCTCAAATGGCGACCAGCCACATTTAGCCAGTATATTTTCTTTCTTAACATTCCATGGCAAACTTGGATTTACAATGGTTAAATCAGCATAAAATCCTTCTTTTATAAAACCGCGTTTTTCAATTTTAAAAATTTTTGCCGGATTGTGGCACATTTTTTCTACAATTTTTTCTACAGAAATCTTTCCTTGATGATTGGCTTCAAACATAGCAACCACAGCATGCTGAACCAATGGTCCGCCAGAAGGTGCTTTTAAATAGTTTTGCTGTTTTTCTTCCAATGTATGTGGCGCATGATCAGTCGCAATAACATCAATTCGGTCATCAAGTAACGCTTCCCATAAAGCGGTTCTGTCTTCAGCAGTTTTTATGGCTGGATTCCATTTGATGAAATTGCCTTTTGTTTTATAATCTTCGTCTGAAAACCAAAGATGATGCACGCAAACTTCGGCAGTAATTTGCTTTTCTTCTAACGGAATTTTATTGGTAAACAATTCCATTTCTTTTGCTGTAGAAAGGTGAAAAACATGCAATCTAGCACCCGTTTTTTTGGCTAAGGCAATCGCTTTGGAAGATGAAATATAACACGCTTCGGCGCTTCTTATCAAATGATGAAATTCAATCGGAATGTCTTCACCAAACTGTAGTTTGTATCGTTCTAAATTGCTTTTTATAGTTGCTTCATCTTCACAATGCACCGCAATCAGCATCTTAGTTGAAGAAAATATTTTTTCTAATGCTTCCTGATTATCAACCAACATATTTCCTGTTGACGAACCCAGAAAAAGCTTAATTCCGGCAACATTCTTTGGATTTGTTTTTAGGATTTCCCCTAAATTGTCGTTGGTTCCGCCCATCATAAACGAATAATTGGCATAAGATGTTTTAGCGGCAATTTGATATTTTTCTTCTAAAATTTCCTGAGTAACCGCATTCGGAATAGTATTGGGTTGTTCTATAAAAGAGGTAATTCCACCGGCAACAGCAGCACGACTTTCAGAAACGATATCGCCTTTGTGAGTTAAACCCGGTTCGCGAAAATGAACCTGATCATCAATTGCTCCGGGAATAAGATAACTTCCTTCGGCATCAATTATTTTACAGTTGGATTTTTTTGGGCTAATACTTTCGGCAATTTCAACAATAAATTCGTTTTCAATCAAAACATCGCCTTCAAAAATAATTCCTTCGTTAACAATTTTGGCATTTTTAATTAAAACCGTATTCATATTATAATTGATTTAAAAACTTCTTAAACCGTAATGAAATAACTCCAAAAATAGCTTCTTTAATAATAGAGCCGCTCATTTTGGATTGTCCTTTTGTTCTGTCAGTAAAGATAACCGGAACTTCCTGTATATTAAAATTTTTGGCAAAAGCCCTGTATTTCATTTCAATTTGAAAAGCGTAGCCAATGAATTTTATTTTATCTAAATTTATTTTTTCCAATACTTCCCTGTGATAACAAATGAATCCGGCTGTAGCATCCATAATTTTCATTCCGGTAATCATTCGAACATACACGGAAGCAAAATAAGAAAGTAATACTCTGCTCAAAGGCCAATTTACCACATTTACACCCGTAACATAACGCGAACCAATAGCTAAATCTGCACCATTAGAATGACAAGCATCATATAGTTTTTCTAAATCATTTGGGTTATGTGAAAAATCAGCATCCATCTCGAAAATGTATTCGTAATGATGCTTCAATGCCCATTTAAATCCATGAACATAAGCTGTTCCCAGACCTGATTTTTTCTTTCTGACTGATAAAAATAATTTGCCTTGAAATTCATTTTGCAATTCGTTTACTTTTTCAGCCGTTTTATCTGGAGAATTATCATCGACAATCAAAACATGAAACTGTTTTTGTACCGAAAACACAGCACGAATAATACTTTCAATGTTTTCAATTTCGTTATACGTTGGAATAATTACAATGCCGTCGTTCATATTAACAGTAGTCAAACTTGGTTGCAAAAATAAACTTTTTATTAGTGTTGTATCTTAATAATTTTATAATAATTTAACAACTAAAAATTAGTAATTTTGCCATGATTATGATAGAAATTGTTTTACAGCCCAGAATTTTGGAACCCAAAGATTGGGCAACATGTCTGTTTGTTTTTTCGTTTATTTTAATTGCAATTACTAAAACTGCTTTTGAAACACGGTTTAGCGAGTTTTTGAGGATTTTAGTTTCTGATAAATATGTCAAAGTATATAAAGACACTTCCCACCTGATGAGTGGCTTTACAATATTACTTTTCCTGGTTCAAATAATTTCGTTTTCTTTTTTTATTCAACTTGCACTTTATCATTTTGGTTATGTGTCGAAAATGGAAAAAACCGATTGGGTCATTTTTCTGCGGATTTTTACTTTTTTCGGAATATTTGTGCTTTCTAAGTTTTTGATTGAAAAGATTGTTGCCGCCATTTTCAACATTGAAGAATTTGCGGAGCAATTTAATTTGCAGAAAGTGAGTTACCGAACTTTTGTTGGAATGATTTTACTGCCAATAAACATCTACCTATTTTACAACAATACTTCATCAAATATTTTGATTTACTGTATTATCATTGGGATTTTAATAATTAATTTGTTTTCTTATTTAGTTTCATTGAAGATTTATCAAAATTTACTCATAGGCAACTTGTTTTATTTTATTTTGTATCTTTGCGCACTCGAAATAGCGCCCTACTATTTTATATATTATTTGATTACAAAAAACTTAGCACATTAGAATGTCCAATTTGAAAGTGAAAACAATTTTGGTGTCACAGCCAGAGCCAAAAGTAGAGAATTCTCCTTATTTTGAATTACAACAAAAGCATAAGGTAAAAATTGATTTCCGCGAATTCATACACGTAGAAGGTGTAAGTGCAAAAGATATCAGAGCTCAGAAAATAGACCTTAATAACTTTACGGCAATCATTTTAAACAGCCGAAATTCTGTGGATCATTTTTTTAGAGTGGCGGAAGAAATGCGTTATAAAGTTCCCGAAGATTTAAAATATTTCTGCCAATCAGAAGCAATTGCCTTTTATTTGCAAAAGTATGTGGTTTACAGAAAACGTAAAATTTACGTTGGACAAAAAGACTTCGTGGACTTATCTCCATTAATCAAAAAATATAAAGAAGAAAAATTTCTTTTACCCGCTTCTGATCAATTAAATTATGATGTGCCCCAAACTTTAGACGCATTAAAAGTAGATTGGACGCAGGCAACTTTCTATAAAACCGTAATGAGTGACTTGTCTGATTTAGCAGATGTGTATTATGATGTGTTGGCATTTTTTAGTCCAACAGGAATTAAATCATTATTCAAAAATTTTCCAGATTTTAAACAAAACGATACCCGTATTGCTGTTTTTGGAAGCACTACCCAAAAGGAAGCTTTGGAACACGGATTGCGGATTGATATTTTAGCACCAACACCGGAAACTCCATCAATGACAATGGCTTTAGAAAGATATATCGCTGACGCCAACAAAGGAAAATAAACATAAATTTACAGTATAAAAAAAGCCATTCACGTAATTGAATGGCTTTTTCGTTGGTTAGGCTTGTTGATCTATAATTGCGGTCCGGCCTTTATTAAACTTTGGCCTTCTTCATTATCAATATACTGTTCAAAGTTTTTAACAAATAAGGATGCTAAGTTGCTTGCTTTCTTATTCCAATCTGTAACATTTTCGTAAGTATCTCTAGGATCTAAAATTGAAGAATTCACATCATGCAAAGAAGTTGGGACTTCTAAATTGAAAACCGGAACTGTTTTGGTTTCAGCATTTTCAATCGAACCATCTAAGATAGCATCAATGATAGCGCGTGTATCCTTTATAGAAATCCGTTTTCCTGTTCCGTTCCAGCCTGTATTAACCATATAAGCTTTAGCTTGGTTTTTCTCCATTTTCTTAACCAATTCTTCTCCATATTTTGTTGGATGCAATGTCAAAAATGCTTTTCCAAAACAAGCAGAGAATGTTGGTGTTGGTTCTGTAATTCCACGTTCTGTTCCGGCTAATTTAGCTGTAAATCCGGAAAGAAAATAATATTTAGTTTGTTCCGGTGTTAATTTTGAAACCGGAGGCATTACACCAAAAGCATCTGCCGTAAGGAAAATAACCTTATTGGCATGACCCGCTTTTGAAACTGGTTTTACTATATTGTGTATGTGATAAATTGGATAGGAAACCCTCGTGTTTTGAGTTACTGAAGTGTCTTTGAAATCAATTGTTCCATCTGTATTAACGGTAACATTTTCTAATAATGCATCTCTTTTGATTGCACCATAAATATCTGGTTCGTTCTCCTTGCTCAAATCTATGGTTTTAGCATAACAACCGCCTTCAAAATTGAAAACGCCTTCGCTATCCCAACCGTGTTCATCGTCACCAATTAATTCACGTTTTGGGTCGGTAGACAAGGTTGTTTTTCCTGTTCCCGAAAGGCCAAAGAAAACTGCTACATCGCCATCTTTACCTTTATTAGCCGAACAATGCATCGAAGCAATTCCTTGTAATGGTAAATAATAATTCATCATGGCAAACATTCCTTTTTTCATTTCGCCGCCATACCAAGTACCACCAATAATCTGAATTTTTTCAGTTAAATTAAAGGCAACATATACTTCGGAATTTAATCCATGAGCTGCGTAATCTTTAAAAGAAGTTTTAGAACCATTCATCACAATAAAATCAGGCTCACCAAAATTTTCAAGTTCAGCTTCTGTTGGACGAATAAACATATTGATAACAAAATGCGCCTGCCAGGCTACTTCCATAATAAAACGCACTTTTAATCGCGTATTCTCATTGGCGCCACAAAAGGCATCAACCACATATAATTTCTTGCCCGATAATTGATTGGTCGTGTTTTCCTTTAATGCTTCCCAGGTAGTTTGGGTTATAGGCTTATTATCGTTAGCTGCTTTATCTGAATTCCACCAAATAGTGTTTTCAGTAATGCTGTCCTTGACAATATATTTATCCTTTGGTGAACGGCCGGTAAAAACACCAGTCATAACATTTACAGCTCCAAGTTCTGTTAATTGACCTTTTTCAAAACCTTGTAAATTTGGATTTAATTCATCATTGTATAACTGTTCGAATGACGGGTTGTGAATTATTTCTTGGACATTTTTAATCCCATATTTCTCTAACGAAATCGATTTCGTTATTTGAGCGTAGTTCTCCATAGAAATTAGTTTGCGTTGCATAATCAATTAGGTAACAAATGTAAAAATTAAAATTTAGAAACTATTTTTTTTATTAAAATATTATTTTTTTGCTTTTATAATATTCCAAAACAGAATGCTCCAAGCCAGTATTAATAAGGCGCCGCCAATGGGTGTAACCAATCCAATAACCTTAAAATCAACTCCTGTTATTGCTTTTGTAGTCAATAAATAAATGGAACCAGAGAAGAAAATTACCCCAAAAATTACCAATTGAAAAACGATTTTTTTTGCTTTTTCATCAAGCAAAATATTTAGACCTAAAAACAATAGAAACAGTGCGTGATACATTTGATATTTTACTCCGGTTTCGAAAGCGTTAAGCTGGTCAACCGATAACTGTTTCTTTAATTCATGAGCTCCAAAAGCGCCTAGAATTATTGCTAAAATTCCCATAAAGGCTCCAACACTTGTTATTTTTCTTTCCATTCCTATAAGTCTATTACTAAAGCGCTAATTTATTCGTTATCTCAATACCATTGAAGAAAATTTCACGTTTCTTTTGTCTCGAAATTTCCATACTAACATTTTAAAAATTTTATATTTGCACCAATCAATTTTCAATCATGAAGAAAATATCTTTTATATTTTGTTACTTTTTTGTTTTCTGTTCTTTAGCAACCATGTATAGCCAAACTATAAAATCAGGCGAAAAACTGGTTTTTGCAGGTTCTTATAACATGAGTGGTTTGATGACGCAATTGGCGCAAGTTACAATGTCTACCGAAAATGTTACGACTGCCAAAAATACTTATTTACACCTGAGTTGCGAATTATCAACGTATAGCAAATGGGATTCGTTTTTCAAAATCAGGGATTTATATGAAACTTATGTAAATCCGGCGACTTTAAAACCAAGTTTATACAAACGAAACATTGACGAAGGTGGTTGGACCAAAAAAGAAAAATATGTATTCAAAGGCAACACGGTTAACAGCACATCGAAGAAAAGAAACAGGCCAGAAACTCAAAAAACATTTACCATTGGAGCATCAACACAAGATGTAATTTCTTTACTTTATAAAGTCAGAACCATGGATTTGAACAAGTTCAAAGTCGGGCAAACCCAAGCCTTAATGATTGTTTTTGACGAAAAGCAAATCCCTGTTACATTAAAATATATGGGAAAAGAAACCATAAATGCGGGAAATTTAGGCAGCAAAGAATGTTACAAACTATCAATTGGCGCTAAAACCGATGCCTTGAAAGGAAAAGACAAAAATTTAATCTGGCTTACCGCCGACTCAAAAAAAGTTCCGGCTTTGCTAAAGTTTAGCATTCCGGTTGGAACTGGGCAATTAACCTTAACCTCAGCAAGCGGAATTTAATCATGAGAAAGATACTTGTTGTTTTAGGAATTGTTTTGACTATACTAGCAATCATTTTTTCGGTATTTCCGCTTGATACTATTGCTTTTTTACCAATTGGATTGGCTATGATTTTTTGCTTGATACTGCTTAAAAAATCGCCGACAAATCAAAAAAAACTACCGAATATTTTATTACTTTTATGTGTACTTGCATCCTTATTTGTATTAGGGAAAACACTTTTGGTGAAAGACGAAGTGGTGAAAGATATCAAATTCGAAAAAGAAAAAATTGAAACCAAGAAAGAAGCAAAAAAAGAACTCGAAGATTTAGAAAAGGATTTGGAATAAAAAACAACAAGATGAGAAACATTTTAATCATTGGTGCCGGGCGTTCAGCGTCTTCTCTAATAAAATATCTTTTAAGAAAATCTACCCAGGAAGACTTAAATGTAACCATAGCAGATTTATCAATTGAATTAGCCAGAAGGAAAACATATAATCATCCAAATGCCAACCCAATTGCATTAGACATTAATAGTGTCGAACAACGCCAGGCCGAAATTCAGAAAGCAGATATCGTTATTTCAATGCTGCCCGCTCACATGCATATTGAAGTGGCAAAAGATTGCGTTACTTTCAAGAAAAATATGGTAACTGCCTCGTATGTTTCGGACGAAATGCAAAGTCTGGATGAAGCAGTAAAAGCCAACAACCTAATTTTTATGAATGAAGTTGGGCTCGATCCTGGTGTTGACCACATGAGTGCCATGAAAGTGATCCATGAAATTGAAGCCAAAGGTGGTAAAATGATTTTATTTGAATCATTTTGTGGCGGTTTGGTAGCTCCTGAATCAGATGATAATCTATGGAATTACAAATTTACGTGGGCGCCTCGAAACGTGGTGTTAGCAGGTCAGGGTGGTGCTGCCAAATTTATTCAGGAAGGAAAATACAAATATATTCCGTATCACAAATTGTTCCGCAGAACAGAATTTTTCCATGTGGAAGGTTATGGTAAATTTGAAGGATATGCCAATCGGGATTCATTAAAATACAGAAGTATTTATGGCCTTGATGATATTCTGACTCTGTATCGGGGAACAATCCGTAGGGTTGGTTTTTCTAAAGCGTGGAATATGTTTGTGCAATTAGGCATGACTGACGATTCTTATGTGATGGAAAATTCGGAGACGATGAGTTACCGTGATTTTATCAATTCCTTTTTACCGTTTCACGCATCCGATTCGGTTGAATTAAAAACGCGAATGTCACTTGGTATTGAACAAGACGACATCATGTGGGACAAATTGATGGAACTCGATATCTTTAACAAAAAGAAGATAGTTGGACTCAGAAACGCTACTCCGGCACAAATTTTAGAACGCATCTTAAACGACAGTTGGACATTACAAACTGAAGACAAAGACATGATTGTGATGTGTCATAAATTTGGTTACGAACTTGATGGCGAACGCAAACAAATAGATAGCAAAATGGTTTGCATAGGCGATGACCAAATTTATACAGCAATGGCAAAAACCGTGGGTTTACCAGTTGCGATAGCAACCTTGCAGATTCTGAATGGCAACATTAAAACGCCCGGCGTACAATTACCAATCAGAAAAGAAGTCTACGAACCTATCTTGAAAGAGTTGGCATCACATGGCATCGTTTTCCACGAAACGGAGATGCCTTATGTGGGTTATAATCCTGATAAATTGCTAGGTAATTAACAGGCCGTAAAAAAATTGACCACAAATTCCCAAATTTAAACAAATCAATAATTTGCGAATTTGCGATTATTTACTTTATAATGATATTAAGTTAAACATTTGAAGTAATATGCTACTTTTGATTTTCAAATGTAATCTAATGAAAATAAATCAACTACAAATAGAAATTGACGGCATCGATAAAGAAATCCTTCGCGATTTAATGGAAGACGCCCGAAAGCCGATATTGCAGATTGCCAATAAGATTGGTATTTCCGGCGCGGCTATTCACCAACGTTTGCGAAAGCTTGAAGATGCAGGCGTAATTGCCAGTTCGAAACTAATTGTAGATAATAAAGTTTTAGGTTATAAAACCATGGCATTTATTGGAATTTATCTCGAAAAAGCATCGAGTAATTCGGAGGCGGTGAAAGAACTTAAGAAAATACCGGAAGTTTTGGAATGCCACTATACAACAGGAAACTGGAGCATCTTAATCAAAATGATTTGCCGCGATAACGAACATTTGATGCAGCTCCTTAACAAAAAAATCCAACCTATTAATGGCGTTTCGAGAACTGAAACCTTTATTTCACTTGAGCAACAAATTGAAAGACAGATACAATTGTAATTAAACTTTAATGTGCCCCCAGTTTTCGCCGCGTTTAATTCGGCTAATCTGCATTTCACTTATTCCAAATTGTTTCGCTAACATCTTCATCCTCGTATTTTGATTGGGTTTATTCAGCAGCTTTTTTAGATAAATAACTTTTGTAGTAGTTAATTTTCTCCCATCTGCTTTTATGTTATGCTCAATTAGATTTCTCATTGAATTAATTACATGAGGGCTTTTCTTATAGTGTGCAAGCTTCTCTTCGTATGTTGCCCATTTTAGATTTTTTATCAAGTCATTATCCCGAACATAATCTAAATGCAATACATATTGTTGCTCTTCAGAAGTTTTTGGTATAAAAAGTTGTGCTACCAGTTTGTATATAAATACTGTCTTGTAACTTCTTTTTCCATTCACCGACTTTCCGTAACGAAAGGTCTTATAGCCATCTGAATAAGATCCTTTTAATTCGTTTGCATCTTTTAAGTTCTCAGAAAAACTTATGAGCCGTCCTCTGTTGGAAACAGCGTACCTAAATTTTAATGGAAAATCAGTTTCGATTTCCCGAAATTCTTCGTTTGTATAAAGTATAATCATCTATTTGTGGTATTTAGATATTCAAACTTACGAAAAAATTATTCTTTTAGGGTTAAATATCTTGAATAAACTCGCGAATAATGAGGCCTGCGGGAAATAGATTGTTAAAAGCATTCGATGAAATTCGTATTTTCTGGATTGTATTGGTTATTTCTTATCATTATAATGCCCTATCAATTACAAAAAACGCAACATATTGGATAAAAACCCCAATTAACCGCAAATAACCCCAACAAATAATAAAAAACCCCTTATCATTCGCAAAAAACCCCTGTTAAATACTTTTTCACCCCTATTAGATGGACAAAAACCCCAACTAATAAGGAAAAACCCCTCCTATCTCCTAAATCACCCCTATTATATTCTCAATCACCCCTACTAATTGAAAGAAACCCCTATTAAATCTTCATTCACCCCTATTGAATGGAGAAAAACCCCGGTTCGTTATTCTGTCACCCTAACTGATTAGTCTGCCACCCTAATTGGAGAGCATAAAATTTCGACTATGCTTGGGGTTATTTAGGATAGCCAACAAAAAACCCAAACTCTTTTGGAATTTGGGCTTCAATACTTCGCAAGCCAGTACAATGAGTGTGGCTTTTTATTTATCCTACCAGATTAATTACTTTTCCGGGAACGATAATCACTTTATTCGGTGTTTTGCCGTCTAATTGTTTGATGGTTCGTTCATCTGCCATTACGATTTCCTCTATTTGCTTTGGAGATAAATCCAATGGCAGTTTGATGGTAAAACGCATTTTCCCGTTGAAGGAAACCGGATATTCTTTTTCGCTTTCCATTAAATATTTCTCATTTACAATTGGAAAAGGAACTGTAGAAATCGTCCCGAAGCTTCGGGATTCGTGGCTTAATTGCGACCAAAGTTCTTCGGCAATGTGTGGTGCATAAGGAGAAATAACGATTGACAATGGTTCCAATATTTTTCTGTGGTTGCATTTTAGTGCTGCCAATTCGTTTACACAAATCATGAATTGTGATACTGAAGTGTTGAAGGAGAAATTCTCGATGTCTTCGGTAACTTTTTTGATGGTTTTGTGTAGTGATTTGTACATTTCGGCTGTTGGTTCATCGTCAGACACATTCAGACCTGTGTTGTCATCAAAATACAGGCGCCATAGTTTTTTCAGGAAGCCTGAAACTCCTGTGATTCCTGCAGTATTCCACGGTTTTGCCTGCTCTAACGGACCAAGGAACATTTCGTATAAACGCAAAGTATCGGCACCGTAATTGTTACAGATGTCGTCAGGATTGACAACATTGTATTTAGATTTGGACATTTTTTCGACTTCGCGGCCGACGATGTATTTGCCATTTTCTAATATGAATTCGGCATTTTTATAATCAGTATACAATGGATGATTTTTGAAAGCTTCGATGTCTAATTCGTTAGTGATGTCGTTTATAACCGCAAGATCTACGTGAATTGGGTGAACTTTTTCGGTGCCAATTAATCCTTTAGAATATAATTTCTTTGAATCTTCACTTCGATATACAAACGCACTCATCCCCAAAATCATTCCCTGATTGATCAGTTTTTTGAATGGTTCTTCGGTTGGTGCGTAACCCATATCCTTTAGGAACTTGTTCCAGAAACGGGAATATAGTAAATGTCCCGTTGCATGCTCGCTTCCGCCAATGTATAAATCTACGCTTTCCCAGTATTGTAATGCTTCTTGGCTTGAAAATTCGGCATCGTTGTGCGCGTCCATATAACGCATCCAGTACCAGGAGCTTCCTGCCCATCCCGGCATTGTGTTTAACTCTAATGGGTAAACTCCGTTTGAAGATAGCCCTTCTGCTGCGCTCAGGGTGACAAGTTCATTGGAGACAATTTTGTTGTTGATAGAATCCCAAGCCCAATCCGTCGCGTTTCCTAATGGTGGTTGTCCGTCTTCGGTTGGAAGGTATTTTTCTACTTCGGGTAAGATGATTGGTAAATATTTGGAGTCAATCATTTGCGGCATTCCGTTTACATAATACACCGGGAATGGTTCGCCCCAATATCTTTGTCGGGAGAAAACAGCATCGCGCAAACGGTAATTGGTTTTGCCTTTTCCGTGATGGATATTCTCTAGTTCTTCGATGATTTTTTTAGTTGCTGCTTTGTAGCCTAACCCGTTAAGGAAATCCGAATTTAAAAGTTCGAATCCTTCCTTATTCCCAAAAGCAGCTTCAGAAATATCTTTATTGAAAATGTTTTTGATTTCGGGCATTCCGTTTTGTCCGTTGAAGAAGTTTGCAAATGCATAATCCCTTTCATCCCCGGCAGGAACAGCCATTACAGCACCGGTTCCGTAACCTGCTAAAACATAATCGCCAATCCAGATGGGGATTAGTGCCTTAGTAAAAGGATGTTCGGCGTACGCTCCGGTGAAAACTCCGGAAATGGTTTTTACATCCGCCATTCTTTCGCGTTCGGAGCGCTTGGTCGTAGCTTCTACATAGCTTTCAACTGCGGCATTTTGTTCGTCAGTTGTGATTTGAGAAACTAATTCGTGCTCGGGAGCTAAGGTCATAAACGTAACTCCGAAAATGGTATCAGGACGGGTTGTGAAAACTTCGATTGTGGCTTGCGGATGGTTATCCTTTGACGGCACAGTGAACTTCACAGTTGCGCCAACAGATTTTCCAATCCAGTTGCGTTGTGATTCTTTTATAGATTCACTCCAATCGATGGTCTCCAATCCTTGCAATAATCTTTCGGCATAAGCTGAAATCCGCATCGACCATTGTGTCATTTTTTTACGAATAACAGTGTGACCGCCACGCTCGGAAACGCCGTTTATGATCTCGTCATTTGCCAAAACAGTTCCCAATGCTGGGCACCAGTTTACTTCGGTTTCGGCCAAGTAGGTTAATCGGTATTGAAGTAGTATTTTTTGTTTTTCTTCTTCTGAAAAAGCATTCCATTCGTTTGGAAAAAATATTGCAACATTATCATCACAAACCGCATTAACATTAGTATTGCCTCCCATTTCAAAATTTGAAATCAAAGTTGAAATGTCTTCTGCTTTATCGGTTTCCTTATTATACCAAGAATTGAACAATTGGATGAAAATCCACTGTGTATGTTTGTAGTAATCGGGATTGGATGTACGCACTTCACGACTCCAATCGAATGAAAGACCAATTTTGTCCAATTGCTCCCGGTAACGCGCAATATTTTCACGAGTTGTTTTTTCCGGATGTTGCCCGGTTTGAATTGCGTATTGCTCTGCGGGAAGCCCAAAAGAGTCGTAGCCTTGCGGATGCAGCACATTAAAACCTTTATGACGTTTGAAACGCGCGACGATATCAGATGCTATATATCCTAATGGATGGCCAACATGTAAGCCGGCACCTGATGGATATGGAAACATGTCGAGCACATAATATTTTGGTTTATCGGAATCATTAGAGGCAGCAAAAGTTTGATTTTCAGCCCAATACTGTTGCCATTTTTCTTCGATTTTTTCGTGGAAGTATTTCATTCGTCGTTAATATTGTTTTTTATCGGTCGAATGCTGTCGCTCTTCGAGCTCGAGTCATTTGAGTTACACAAAGTCGCAAAGTCGCAAAGTTGCTGGTGTTTATAAATAGTCAATTCGTTTACTTTTTTAGCCCCGATGGTAGTGGAAATCCTGTCATTGCGAAGACAATCATGATTAGATTTGCTTCGTTCCTCGCAATGACAGATTGCAACGGACAGCGGGAAAATGGTTTGCTGAAACTACAACAAACCATTCGCTGCTACAAAATTTAAGCGGCAAATTTACGTTTATTATAATAAAGTTAAAAGTTTGTACGTTATAAAGAAGAAAAACAATTTTCTTTATTATTTTTACCACATCAAAATCCAATTTATGTTATCATCATTTGAAAAATTTCAGAAACGCAGAGTTATTACCTCCTATTTTTCGGTTGTGTTGAGTATCTTTTTAGTGTTGTTTTTATTAGGGATTTTGGGACTTTTTGTAATTAATTCAAAACGATTATCAGATAATTTCAAAGAAGAGATTGCCATGACCGTTTTCTTTAAAACCGAAGCGGCCGATTCAACTATTGCAGCTTTTACAAGCGAATTGAAAACGGCAAAATTTGCGAAATCCTTTGAATATGTTTCAAAAGAAGCAGCAGCTAAGAAACACATGAAAGTAATTGGCGAGGATTTTATGCAGTTTTTGGGCGTTAATCCGTTGCAAAATTCTTTTGATATTCACCTGAAAGCAGAATATGTAACCAATCAGGGAATTGCAAAAATAGAAAACCGCCTGCGTAAAAACGAAATGATTGCCGACATTGTTTATGACAAGCAGTTAGTAACTTTGGTCAATGATAATATCAAAAATATTAGTATGTGGATTTTGATTATCAGCTGTGCTTTTGCCTTTGTTTCAGTATTGTTGATTAATAGTTCGTTGCGTTTATCAATTTTTGCCAACCGATTTATTATCAAAACCATGCAAATGGTTGGTGCCACTAAGTCATTCATCCGAAAACCGTTTATTCAGCGAAGTGTTTTTTTGGGGTTGATTGGTTCAGCATTGGCAATAATTGCTTTGATTATCGTATTGGCTTATATCCAGAACACGTTTCCAAATCTTGGTATTTTAGAAGATAAATTGGCCATAGGGGTAGTGCTTTTAGGAGTTTTGGTATTGGGCGTTGTGATTACCTGGATAAGTACTTTCTTCGCTACACAGCGCTTTTTGAATTTGAGAACGGATGATTTGTATTAGTAAGAGCCCTTCGACTGCGCTCAGGGTGACAAAATAGAAATAGACAATAGACATATGAAAAACAACGAGCAAAAACCTGATTTTCTTTTTGAAAAGGCAAACTATAAATTTCTGTTTATTGGAATTGCAGTTATCGCTTTAGGGTTTATTTTGATGAGTGGCGGCGGTAGTGATGACCCAACGGTTTTTAACGAAGAAACATTATTCAGTTTTAGGAGAATCCGTTTGGCACCAACGGTTGTTTTGATTGGTTTTGGGATTACGATTTATTCGATATTTAAAAAAACTAACGCTAAATAATGGATTATCTACAGGCTATTGTACTTGCCATCATAGAAGGAATTACCGAATTTCTCCCAATTTCTTCAACAGGCCACATGATAATTGCTTCGTCTTTTTTTGGAATTGCCCATGAGGATTTTACCAAATTATTTACTGTCGTTATTCAGCTTGGTGCTATACTTTCGGTGGTTGTTTTGTATTTCAAACGCTTTTTTCAAACGCTTGATTTTTACTTCAAATTGATTGTTGCCTTTATTCCTGCGGTAGTTTTTGGTCTGCTTTTCAGCAAAAAGATTGATGCATTGCTGGAAAATCCAATTACGGTTGCTGTTTCATTAGTATTAGGCGGAATCATTTTACTTAAAGTCGATGATTGGTTTACCAATAAAGAAGAAGCCCAAACCACAGACGAAATAAGTTATCTGACCGCCTTAAAAATTGGTTTGTTCCAATGTTTAGCTATGATTCCCGGAGTTTCCCGAAGCGGCGCGAGCATCATTGGGGGAATGTCTCAAAAATTATCGAGAAAAACAGCCGCTGAATTTTCATTTTTCCTGGCAGTGCCAACAATGCTTGGTGCTACGGTTAAGAAATGCTACGATTATTATAAGGATGGATTTGTATTATCGCACGACCAGATTAACTTTTTGATTATTGGAAATGTTATCGCTTTTATCGTAGCGATGTTAGCTATCAAATCGTTTATTGGCTATTTATCAAAACACGGCTTTAAGATGTTTGGTTATTACCGGATTTTCGCGGGATTAGCAATACTGATTATCCATTTCTGCATCTTAAAATTAACGACAATCTAATGACTGCGGAAGACTTTTTAGAAGGTCAAATCCTTTTGGTTGACAAACCTTTGAAGTGGTCTTCATTTCAGGCAGTGAATAAACTGAAATACATTTTAAAACGCCAATACAATCTTCCCAAAAAATTTAAAATTGGCCACGCCGGCACTTTAGATCCATTAGCTACAGGTTTGTTGATTGTATGCACTGGTAAATTCACCAAACGAATAACAGAAATTCAAGGTCAGGCCAAAGAATATACCGGAACAATTACAGTTGGTGCTACAACGCCTTCGTATGATTTAGAAACAGAAGTTGATGCCACTTTTCCAACGGAACACATTACAGCAGAATTAATTCAGGAAACTGTAAAACAATTCATTGGCGAAATTGACCAAAAACCACCTGTTTTTTCAGCCATAAAAAAAGATGGAAAACGATTGTACGAGCATGCACGCGAAGGTTCAGAAGTTGAGATTGCGTTTAGAAAAACTACCATACATGAATTCGAAATCACTAAATTTGATTTGCCTGAAGTTGAATTCAGAGTCGTTTGCAGCAAGGGAACTTATATTCGTTCACTTGCATATGACTTTGGAAAAGCACTAAATTCGGGAGCGCATTTATCGGCGCTGCGCCGGACAAAAATCGGAGATTATTTAGTAGAAAATGGCTTTTCTCCGGAAGAATTTGAGAAACAGTTTCAAAATTATGAAAATTAATGTTTCGTTATCTGTCTTGTTGTTTTGTTGTTTTGGTTATTCTCAGGAAGTGCCAAAAGATGGCGATATAGAAAAAACAAGTCTTACTTATGTAAAGTGTGACCTTTCATTTCCCATAAAAGCCAACCAACATGCTGGTGAAATTGATACATACACGGGTGAAAAAGAATATTGGTTTTTACCTGACGGAATCAGTGCACGAATTGGTTTTGGCGTAAAGCCACTTGACTGGATCAATATTGGCGCGAATCTCGGAATTGATTGGAAGGGAAGTAAATGCCTCGTAGTTGCGCCTGTATTTGCAACACTTAAAATATGTCCAAAAGTTGAATCTGATACGCGCATTTTTATCGAGCCCGGATTTGGAAGAGCGTTTGCTTTTGGTAAAAATGATTCAGGTTATTTCAAAAAAATAAGCATCGGAGCAGAAGATACTGATACTGGTTTAGGTTTGTATGTGGAGCTTTGCCAATACGGTTTTAGCAAAAACACCGCTGAAACAATAGGGAGCTTTTGTGTTGGTCTGACATTCAGGATACATTAATCCTTATGTGTAAATCCTTTTTTATCTTTTATCAATAAAAACAGAATATGTTTATATTTGCATCACTAAAAATAGCATAATGAAATACAAACGAATTCTTTTAAAACTTAGCGGTGAAGCTTTAATGGGCGAAAGACAATATGGGATTGACCCAAAACGTCTTGCGGAATATGCTGATGAAATTAAGGAAATTCATAGTAAAGGTGTAGAAATTGCCATTGTTATTGGTGGTGGAAATATTTTTAGGGGAATTGCCGGAGCAAGTAATGGTATGGACAGAGTTCAGGGTGATTATATGGGAATGCTGGCAACGGTTATCAACGGAATGGCTTTACAAGGCGCACTGGAAGATAAAGGAATGTTGACGAGGCTGCAAACGGCTTTGAAAATTGAAGCTATTGCAGAACCTTATATCAAAAGGAGAGCGGTGCGTCACCTTGAAAAAGGAAGAATCGTTATTTTTGGTGCCGGAACCGGAAACCCTTATTTCACTACAGATACGGCTGCGGTTCTTCGTGGTGTAGAAGTGCATGCTGACGTAATTTTGAAAGGGACTCGCGTTGATGGAATTTATGATTCCGATCCTGAAAAAAATGCAAATGCCATAAAATTCGATACTATTACTTTTGATGATGTTATTAAAAAAGGATTGAACGTAATGGATTCTACAGCATTTACTTTAAGTCAGGAAAATGCTTTGCCAATTGTAGTTTTTGATATGAATAAAAAAGGAAATCTATTGAAAATCTGCAATGGAGAAAATGTCGGAACGGTTGTAAAAATCTAATTAAAAATGGAAGAAATTGAATTTATTTTAGACAGTACAAAAGAATCGATGATTGGTTCTATTGCACATTTAGAAAAAGAATTTTTAAATATACGTGCAGGCAAAGCATCACCACAAATGTTGGGAAGTGTATTTGTAGATTATTACGGTTCTCAAACGCCACTAACTCAAGTGTCAAATGTGAATATTCCTGATGCGCGAACGATTACAATTCAACCTTATGAAAAAAGCTTGTTACAAGCCATAGAAAAAGCAATTATGGTAGCCAATATTGGTTTTAACCCTATGAACAATGGGGATATGATTATCATCAATGTACCTGCCTTGACAGAAGAAAGAAGACGTGATTTAGCAAAACAGGCAAAAGCAGAGTCGGAAGATGCGAAAATCAGTATCAGAAATGCCCGAAAAGATGCCAATACTGAAATCAAGAAATTAGAAAAAGAAGGTACCTCGGAAGATATTTGCAAAACGGCGGAAGACGAAATCCAAAAAATAACAGATGGTTTTATCCGGAAGGTCGATGAACATCTGGCAATCAAAGAAGCAGAAATCATGAAAGTGTAAGGCTGTTAATTCAACATTAAATCCGTCACGTTAAAATAAAATTTGACGAGGCGGATTTTTTTATTGCTATTTTTGTTAAATATTTTGTGCCAATTACTTTCAAATGAAGCGATTATTTATACTGTTTTTATTCTTCACGCTGACGCTTCAGGCACAATTTCAGGTCAATGGGATTATAAAAGATTCACAAACCAAAAAAGCGCTGCCATTTGCGACAATTACTACCGAAAATGGCCTTTCAACTATTGCCGATGTTGATGGGGAATTTAATTTTATTTTGACTTCTCAACCTGAGTCTTTGACGGTTTCCTATGTTGGTTATGAATCAAAAAAAATCTCACTATTTGAAATAAAAACTTTTTTTACATTGTATCTTTTGGCCAAAGTTGATGCTTTAAAGGAAGTAACCATTTCAAATGTTAATCCGGCCAATGCCATTATTACCAAAGTAATTCAAGAAAAGCAAAACAACAATCCACAAAAAAAACTGCATAGCTTCCAATTTAAATCGTATACCAAATTACTCGTAACGGCCAATCCGGATTCTATTTCCGGAAAAATTGACACCACGTTTGTGAATTCGGTTACCAAAGTCCAAATCAAGAAAATAGATTCGGCTAATTATAAATTTAAGAAGATTGTTGACAAACAACATTTGTTTCTGACCGAAAAAGTATCCCAATTTCAATTTGAAAAACCAGTTCTGAAAGAAACTATTTTGGGTACTAAAATGGCAGGTTTTAAGGAACCTATTTATGAGTTTCTGGGATTAAGTCTGCAATCGTTTTCGGTTTACGATAATAACTACGAACTTTTTGAAACCAAATACAAAAGCCCGATTTCTAACAATGCATTGAAAGAATATCGCTATAAGGTACTTGATACTATTACCATTGAAAAGCGTGATGTAATTGTGATTTATTTCAAAAATAAAATCAGCAGAAAAGGGCTTGAGGGATTGCTTTATATTGACAAAGAAAATCATGCTATTACTAAAGCTGTGATGCGGATTCGGGGTGTTTTGGACATTACAGGAATTCACGAATTTACTTATTTGACTGAAGAGAAAATTTGGTTCCCTATTCGGAAAAACTTTAAAATAGTTAAAGGAAAAAGTAAGGAACCTACCAAAATTTTGGGCGGACGAATTGAGTTTGCTGCCGAAAATGATGACACTAATTCAAAAAAGGCTGCCTCTGATTTTACTTATGTTTCATCAGAAATGGATGTTTTTGATTTAGCATTAAACACCAATCTGAAAATCAAAAAATCTTTCGTTGCCATCGAAGTTAAGAACAATGCCAACAAACGAGATGATACATTTTGGAAACAAAACCGAACCGATAGTCTAGACAGGCGAAGCGAACGCACTTATATAACTCTGGATAGTATCGTAACAAAAAGAAATATCGAGAAAAAAATCAAATATGGAAGAAAAATAATTAATGGTTATGTGCCGTTTGGCCCGATTGATTTGGATTTGCGTTATCTTTTGAGTTATAATAATTTTGAAGGATTTCGCATCGGGATTGGCGGAATTACCAATGATTCTTTTTCCAAAAAGCTTCGTTTTGAAGGCTATACTGCCTATGGCTTGAAAGACCAAACTATCAAATATAATTTAGGAACTGCAGTTAGGATTGGTAATTTCTCCAATACGTGGATTGGCGGTTCGTATACTGATGACGTGCGGGAAATAGCGAGTACCAGTTTTGCTACGGATAAAAGAATCTTTAAACTCTATGATCCAAGGCCAATCAACATTAGTACTTTTTATAATCACAAAACCTGGCGCGGATATATTGAAACCAAAATCATCCCAAAAACAGAATCAATTTGGCAATTTTCGCATAGCGAAATAAGTCCGTTGTTTAATTACACATTCAATTATGACAGCCATTTGTATCGTGATTTTACGATGTCAACCGCTATGTTTTCAATACAATGGAATCCTTTTAGCGATTTAATGCAAACGCCAAATGGCAAAATAGAATTTGAAAAACGGTATCCAAAATTCACTTTTCAGTTTACAAAATCCTTACCGAATTTCCTTGCTAATGATTTTGATTTTGGAAAAGTTGATGCCCGGATTGAGTATGAAAAAAAATATCTAAACGGGCAGAAATCGGCAGTATTACTTCAGGCCGGATATGCTTTTGGTGCATTGCCATTGACACATTTGTATAATACTTCTCCCAATAATTTAACTAAGGACAAACTTTTGCAAAGAATCACTATTGCCGGGAAAAACAGTTTTGAAACGATGTATTTCAATGAGTTCTTTTCGAGCGAATTTGTCATGCTACAATTCAAACATGGTTTTAAAAGAATAGAATTGTTCAAAAAAGTGAAGCCATCACTTGTTTTGGTCACGCGGATGGCTTGGGGAAATCTGCAACATCCCGAGCGACATCTTGGTATTGAATACAAAACTTTAGTAAAAGGTTTTTTTGAATCAGGTATTGAATTGAATCAAATATATAAAGGTTTTGGATTGACGGGATTTTACAGATATGGCCCAAACCAATTGCCTCGATTTGAAGATAATTTAGCTGTAAAATTGAGTTTTGTACTTGATTTAGGGTTTTAATTAAGGCTTAATAATCAAGACCGAAGGAATATCTGTTAGCCACGAAACTTCATCTTCGATTAGTTTTTTCCAGGTTTCTAAGCTAAAAATTATCAAATCCTGCTGTAGTAAAAAAGGCTTGTTGAGTTGGTCAGGATGAATTACCTCGATATTATCCTGATAATTTTGTTGCACTGCTGACAAAGCATTTTCTACGATAAAATTGTTTTTGGTATGTTCGTTGTTGTCCAAAAGCGTCACATGAGATTCGTTATTGTAAATCAATTTTTGTGCATAATCAATCAAAAAAACATCGCCAACGCTAAAAATCCCAACAAATACTTTTTTTATGTCGTGTATGTCCTTATCAATGAAAACTCCCAATGGTGTCTTGGTTTTGGAAATAATCAAACGTGTCCTATCATCAAAAGGTGAATTCTCAAACAACCCTTCTTTTCCTTTAAATTTATCCAGTAATCTGTCTGGGTTGATAATTCGTGTAGTAAAGCCGAGCACTTTCCCCAAGAGAGTTCCCTCAAAAATAGATTTTCCTAAACCTACCAATACTAAATCATATTTTCCTTGTTTGGCAATATTAGCAATATCGGTTTCTATATCACCGGTCGCTTTAAAAATAGTCGTAATTTCCTGTTTGAGTTTTTTAGATTCCTCCAGGATAGGTTTGAAAGTTTGTCGTTCGTATTCTTCCAGATTATAGGAATGCATCTCATCACTTATCGTTAAATGCATTGCTGTTACATTGGCGGTATCGGGCTGTTTCTTGGTAAGACTGTTTGCTAAACGAAGTAATGATTTTCCTTTTTCGTTGTTACCAAATGAAATAAGAATATTAAAGTCGGAGCTTTTTTTAACTTCAGCAGGAATAATGGTATTTTTTGTCTTAAAAATAAAATTAATGATATCCAATGCGGGTCCAGTCATAAAAGTAGTGACCAAAGCCATGATTACCATCATGGTAAATACTTTTGGCGAAAGCACACCTAATTCGTAACCGATGTTTAGCACTACTAATTCCATTAAACCGCGCGTGTTCATTAAGGCGCCAATAGTCAAACTGTCGCGCCAACTTTGTCCCACAAATTTAGCAGCCAAGGCGCTTCCGAAAAATTTCCCTACTACGGCAACCAGGATAATATATCCCGTTATTTTCCACAAATAAGGCTCATTGATTAAGCCAATTTCCGTTCGCAATCCCGTGAAAACAAAGAAGAGTGGCAATAATAAAATCACGGAAACATCCTCTATTTTTTCAATAAATATATTTCTGAATTTAGTTATGTCGGGCATTATTGCTCCCATCATAAACGCTCCAAATAGAGCATGAATGCCAATAATTTCACTCACATAAGAAGAAATGATTAAGGTTAAAAGGAAAATAGCAACAACCGACTTTTTGATGTTATTTTTCTTGGCATATAGATCTCCCACCCGCTTCAAGAATGGCTTAACAATAAAAAGCATAGCCAAAACGTAAATCAGCGCTAACCCAATAACATATAAGGAACTAATGAAGCTTCCCGCCTTCACTATAGCAATAACCACTGCTAAAATACACCATGCAGTAATATCGTCAGCGGCAGCACACGTAATTACAATAGTTCCTAATCTGGTTTTGTGGATACCTCGTTCCTGAACAATTCGGGCCAAAACCGGAAACGCCGTGATACTCATGGCGATTCCCAAAAACAAACTAAACGATAAAAATTCTATTCCCGGCGGAGCAAATTCGTGGTAGATATAATAGGCAAGTCCTATTCCCAGCGCAAAGGGAATTACAATGCTCGCATGACTTATTACTACAGCTTCGTTAGCTTTATTTTTTAAGACTTTTAAGTCAAGCTCCATTCCGATAACGAACATAAAAAGTATTAATCCAATCTGGCTTAGCAATTGAAGATTTCCAAGCGAATCCACAGGGAACAAAGCTTCTTTCATGTCGGGAAAATACAAACCAAAAAGCGATGGCCCGAGTACAATTCCGGCGATGATTTCACCAATTACGGAAGGCTGGCCAATCTTTCTGAAAATCCATCCAAAAATCCGGGCAACCAAAACAATGGTAATGATCTGAAAAAGTAATAACGCTAGCGGATGCTGTAAATTATGATAGAGCGAAGATAAGAACTGTGCCCATTGGCTGTCCGCCGATGATGGAGAAACAATTGTTCTCCCAACTTCCAGCAATTTTCCTTGTTCGACAATCCAATACATTAACCAAGTAAAACCACCAATAATGATCAGATAGAATAAAGTATTTTTTAAGTTTCTCATTCAGAAATTGTGACGTTATGCATACAAAGATGCTAAAAAACAATTTATTTTTTCCCTTTTTTTTTGGCAGTTAACAATTATTTAAAGTTCGGTCTTGAATCGGTTATAAATAATAGAAATCTTTTTAAAAACACTTCCTTTTTTAGCGGTTTTAATTACCTTTGCAACCGTTTTTATGCAGGAATGAAAAAGAAAATAAAAGTAGGATTTTGGGAATTTATAGCTGGAATTATTCTAAGAAACAGGATAGTTATAAGTATTGGAATTGTCCTGCTTACAATTTTCCTCGCGATGCAATGGAAGAATGTTGGCATGACTTACAACGAAGCCAATCTATTGCCAAAAAATCACAAAGCCAACAAAGATTATACGCAGTTCCTGAATATTTTTGGCGAAGAAGGAAATCTGGTCGTTATCGGAATTAAGGATAACACTTTTTTTACACCTAGCGCCTACAAAGCCTGGAACGAATTGATGACTAATTTAAAATCACACCAAGAGGTAGAATTGGTTGTTTCGTTGAATGATCTAAAGAAATTACAAAAAAACGATACGCTCGAAAAATTTGAATTGGTGCCGTTATTGGACCAAACAAAAACTACTGATCCGGTCTATCTAAAAGAAATAAAAAGACAGCTTTTTAACGATTTGCCTTTTTATGAAGGCTTGCTTTTTAATAAAAAAACGGGAAGTATTCGCTCTGCGATTTACATCAATAAGAAAGTTGTTAACTCTCCGGTTCGAAAAGAATTCATTATAAATGTCCTTGTTCCTGAAGTTGAAAAATTTGAAAAGACGACCGGAATTGACTTGAAAGTTTCGGGAATGCCATACATCCGAACTATTAACACCGAGAATATGAAAGGTGAAATAGGTTTGTTTATTGGAGCGGCTTTGTTCATCACTTCTTTGATTTTCTTTTTGTTTTTCCGTTCGCATCGCGCGACATTTATTTCAATTTGTATACTGATTGTTGGTGTAATGTGGTCATTTGGAACTCTGGGCCTTTTTCATTATAAAATCACAATCTTAACCGCAATTATTCCCCCATTAATCATCGTAATCGGAATAACCAATTGTATTTTCCTTATCAATAAATACCAGCAGGAAATCAAAACACATCGTAATCAGGCAAAAGCCTTACAACGTGTGATTTCAAAAATTGGGGTTTCAACACTGATGACTAATTTGACGACCGCAATTGGTTTTGCGACTTTTATGATTACCGGTAATGATTTGCTTTATGAGTTTGGATTGGTAACTTCAATCAACGTGATAACAGTATATCTTTTGACTTTAATGGTTGTGCCAATTGTGTACAGTTTTATGCCTTTGCCAAAAGAAAAACACTTAAATCACTTAAGCAAAAACTATCTTTCTTCTATTTTAAATTGGGTGGAAAGACACGTGAAATACAAACGAAAACTAATTTACAGCATCTACGGACTGTTGTTTATTTTCAGTTTAATTGGCGTTTCGCAAATGAAAGTTTCCGGAAGTTTGATTGGCGAAATGCCAAAAAGCGCTTCGTTTTTTAAAGATATTTTATTCTTCGAAAAGGAATTCAACGGTGTAATGCCTTTAGAAATAATGATTGATACCAAACGCAAAAAAGGCGTGATGAAAGCGTCAACTTTGCGAAAAATGGATGAATTACAAAAAACCATTGACAGTATTCCCGAACTTTCGAAACCGGTTTCCATTGTGAACCTGGTAAAATATTCGAAGCAGGCATTCTACAATGGTAATCCTGAATATTACGATTTGCCAACGTCGCAGGAACAGGCTTTTATTCTGTCATATGCCAAAAATGCAACCAAAGGTTCCAAAGACAATTTGATGAAAAGTTATGTGGATAAAACGGGACAATATGCCCGAATCACAACATTCATGAAAGACATCGGCACCGAAGAAATGGCAAAAATCGAAAAGAAATTACACACCAAAATCAATACTATTTTCCCAAAGGACCGATACGAAGTAACCTTAACCGGTAAAGCTTTGGTCTTCCAAAAAGGAACAACCTATTTAGTGGGAAATTTAGTCGAGTCGTTAATTTTTGCCATCTTACTTATCGCCGGTTTAATGGCGTATATGTTCCGTTCGTGGAAGATGATTTTTGCTTCGGTTGTGACCAATATTCTGCCGCTCTGCATTACTTCCGGGTTGATGGGTTATTTCGGAATTCCGTTGAAACCGTCAACTATTTTGGTTTTCAGCATCGCTTTTGGAATCTCTGTTGACAATGCGATTCAGTTCATGGCAAAATACCGTCATGATTTAATTCAGAATAAAGGAAAAATAGAAAAAGCGGTTGTGAGTGCATTACATGAAACCGGCGTCAGTACATTCTATACTTCGGTGGTTTTAATATTTGGTTTTGCGATATTTACGTTGTCAAGTTTTGGGGGAACGATTGCCCTTGGTGGATTGATTTCGGTAACGCTAACCTTTGCGATGTTTGCTAATTTGGTCGTTCTTCCGGCTTTAGTTTTAACGACTGAAAAATGGGGTGGCAAAACGAAACTAACCAAAAAAGAGCTTAAGGAAGAAGAGCTGAGCATTAATATTTATCGTGATAATAACGAAGAAGGTATTGATGAAATTACAGAAGAAGAATAATTTATATTTGCATCAGAAAAAGAATTAAAAATGAAACATACAAAAGTTAAAAGCTTACTAAACAGTGAAACAACACTTTCAACCGTAAATGCAAAAGGTTGGGTAAGAACTTTTAGAAACAATCAATTTATTGCGTTGAACGATGGTTCTACAATTAATAATATTCAGTGTGTTGTCGATTTTGAAAACACGCCGGAAGAAACCTTAAAAAGAATCACAACAGGAGCAGCTGTTTCGGTAACCGGAGCTTTGGTAGAAAGCAAAGGTGCAGGTCAGAAATATGAAATTCAGGTTTCTAAATTAGAAATCTTAGGTGATTCCGACGCAGAGAAATTCCCAATGCAGCCAAAGAAACATTCGTTGGAATTTCTACGTGAAAATGCGCATTTACGGGTTCGAACCAATGCTTTTGGTGCGATAATGCGAGTGCGTTCGGTTTTGGCTTTTGCGGTTCATCAATATTTTCAGGAAAAAGGTTTTGTTTATGTAAACACGCCTGTAATTACAGGTGCCGATGCGGAAGGCGCGGGAGAAATGTTTCAGGTAACATCGTTGCCATTGGATAATCTTCCCAAAAACGAAGAAGGAAACATCGATTACAAAAAAGATTTTTTCGGAAAACACACCAACCTAACTGTTTCCGGTCAATTGGAAGGTGAAACTTTCGCCATGGCTTTGGGTCAGATTTATACCTTTGGACCAACATTTAGAGCTGAAAATTCAAATACTTCACGTCATCTGGCGGAATTTTGGATGATAGAACCCGAAGTTGCCTTTAATGATTTGAATGACAATATGGATTTGGCAGAAGATTTTATCCAATACGTAATTAAGTATACGATGGATAAATGCCAGGACGATTTAAAGTTTTTGGAAAGCCGTTTGACAGAAGAAGAAAAATCAAAGCCACAAGCTGAAAGAAGCGAAATGTCATTGTTAGAGAAATTAAACTTTGTGTTAGAAAATAATTTTAAGCGTGTTTCTTACACTGAAGCTATTAATATTTTACGAGATTCAACTCCAAATAAAAAGAAAAAATTTAGCTATATCATCAACGAATGGGGCGCCGATTTACAAAGTGAACACGAACGTTATTTGGTAGAAAAACACTTTAAATGTCCCGTGATTTTGTTTGATTATCCGGCTAATATCAAGGCATTTTACATGCGTTTAAATGAAGATGGAAAGACTGTCCGCGCTATGGATATTCTTTTCCCGGGAATTGGAGAAATTGTCGGCGGTTCACAAAGAGAAGAACGTTACGAAGTTTTAGTTGAAAAAATGAAAGCACTCGGAATTGACGAAGAAGAACTTTGGTGGTATTTAGACACAAGAAGATTTGGTTCGGCGGTGCATTCAGGATTCGGACTGGGATTTGAAAGATTAGTACTTTTTGTAACCGGAATGACAAACATCCGCGACGTAATTCCATTTCCAAGAACGCCACAAAACGCCGAGTTTTAAAGTTGATGTGTTGATTCGGTTATTCGGTTATTTGTTTTTAACTTTACAGATAACCAAATCTATAAATACCCTAATAAACATAGAATGTTAAAGCAGTTCCTAAATCTAAAATTATCACAAAAACTATCACCTCAGCAAATCCAGTTGATGAAGTTGATACAACTGCCTACGCAGGCATTTGAGCAACGTTTGAAAGAGGAAATGGTAGAAAATCCGGCTTTGGAAACGGGCAGGGATGAGGAGCAGGAATTATATGAAAAGGATGAGTTTGACAACAATGAGGAATATGATGATTATGAAGGCAGCGAAAACATCGAAACCGACGAAATCAATATTGACGAATATTTAAGCAACGACGAAACACCCGACTACAAACTGCAGGCCAACAACTATAGCGATGACGATGAAGAACGACAAATGCCATTTGCAGCATCCACGAGCTTTCACCAGGATTTAATCAATCAGTTAAATACCTTTATATTAACAGATCAACAGCGCGAGATTGCCGAGTTCCTCGTTGGAAGTATTGACGATGATGGCTATTTGCGAAGGGATGTTCAGGATATTGTTGACGATATGGCTTTTACACAAGGCCTGTACACCGATGAAAAATCAGTTGAAAAAATTCTGCATATCATTCATGATTTAGAGCCTTCCGGAGTTGGCGCCAGAGATTTACACGAATGTTTGTTATTGCAACTTCGACACAAAACACCAACGGAATACATTGATTTGGCTATCAACATCATCGAAAACGAATTTGATGCGTTTACCAAAAAGCACTATGAAAAATTAATGGTGACTTATGAAATTTCGAAAGACCAACTTAAAAAAGCGATTGAAGAAATTGAAAAACTGAATCCAAAACCAGGTGGCGCTTTTGAAGTCAATAGCCGATCGGTAGAACAGATTGTTCCCGATTTTGCTATCCGTATAGTGGAAGGCGAACTGGAACTTACCTTGAACGGCAGGAATGCGCCAACTTTGCATATTTCAAAAGATTATCAGGAAATGCTTCAAACCTATAAAGATTCCAAAGACAAATCGCATTCGCAAAAGGATGCCGTGCAATTTATTAAGCAAAAACTGGATTCAGCTAAATGGTTTATCGATGCTATTCGCCAACGACAGGAAACGCTTTATGTAACTATGAATGCCATTATGCATTTCCAGCAGGAATATTTCCTTGATGGCGAAGAAACTAAATTGAAACCAATGATTTTGAAAGACATCGCCGATATGGTTGGGCTTGATATTTCTACTGTTTCCCGTGTCGCAAACAGTAAATATGTTGAAACGCCATATGGTACGAAACTGATAAAAGAATATTTTTCGGAATCAATGAAAAACGACCAGGGCGAAGATGTTTCTACGCTTGAAATCAAAAAAATCCTGAAAACGATTATCGAGGAAGAAGACAAAAGCAAACCTCTGCCTGATGATCGGTTAACCGAAATCCTAAAGGAGAAAGGCTATCCAATTGCGCGAAGAACCATTGCAAAATACAGGGATTTACTTGATATTCCTGTCGCAAGAATGAGGAAAAAGATTTAAAAAACTTTGAAAAAACTCCTCCCTTTTTTTTCGTATCTCTTCCACCCTATTTTCATTCCGCTTTTAGGAACTATTTTTTATGTTTTGCTCGAAGCCAAGTATTTTACTCTGCCTCAATATGTTATTCTTTTTTTGCAGATAATTATCATTACCTTCCTATTGCCAATTGCTTTTTTTTATCTGCTAAGAACTTTTGGAAAAATAGAGAATGTCATGCTTTCGGATATTTCGCAGCGCAAAATTCCTTTGTTATTGCAGATAATATTATTTGCCGTTTTAATTGAAAAAAGTATAACGATTGATCGGTTTTCAAGTCTATATTTCTTTTTTGTCGGAGGATTACTGAGTGCCATTTTTACATTTTTGTTGCTATATGTCAAATTGAAAGCAAGCATTCACATGATTGGCATCAGTTCGCTAACCATTTTTATAATTGGTTTGAGTATTCATAATCAAATCAACACCATAAATACGGTTACTTTTTTTGTACTAATGAATGGTGTTGTTGCTTCGTCACGCTTAGCCATGAAAGCGCATACGAATAAAGAATTGTTAGTTGGATTTTTGTGTGGCGTAATTCCACAAAGTATATTGCTCTATTTTTGGCTATAGAATATAAAACATGAGGCCAAAATTGGTAGTCTTCATATCAATCGACTGACCTTCCACTTTGGCTGAAGATTTAAATATAGGATTTAGTCCATAATAGAAATAAAAATTCCACGTATTCCAACCTGCGGCTACATAAACTCCATATTGAAATTGATTCAAATCTTTATTGTTGGATTGCTTAAAGTCGCCAATAGATGCCTTTGATTTATATTGGTCATAAAACAAATAACTCAATTTTACACCAGTATAAACTCGCCAGAATATATGGCTTTCCGGCTTAGAATCGCGCCATCTGAATTCTATCGGTAAATCAACAAAATGAAGTGATAATTTGTTTTTTGAAAAGGAAACATCAGAATCAAAAATCTGGTAAGTGTTAATTCCATTACTTTCCCTGATTCCTAAATTCTGACTGTAGATAGCTAACGTATAGCCGAAACCTGCCGCTATGGAAACTGTTCGCTTTTTATTAATTGGCATATCCCTTAAAAATCCAAAGGCAATTCCGGGAGAGAGTTTGTTCTGAGTAAGTCCATCCGGGCGATGCTGAAGAGCGTTGTAAGTAATATTTAAATAAAACTGATCTTCGCGATATAAAGAATCGACAGCATCAAAATTTATTTCATCCTTAACATCATTCTTAACTCCATTTTCCTGGGCAAAAATGCTTAGTGTGGTAAAAAATGTGAGGATGAAAAGATAGAATCTCATATAACCATTTTAGAGAAGAAAAGCAGAGAGGAAGGGATTCGAACCCTCGTTATGTTACCATAAACACGCTTTCCAAGCGTGCGCCTTCAGCCACTCGGCCACCTCTCTAATTGTGTTGCAAAGAACAGCAAAAAATTTGACTAAAAAAAGCACGAACGATAATTAGTTACTGCATTTCACCGCGTAACGATGTTTCAAATATAGTTTTGAAAACGGCTGGTGCCACATTTTGTCCTAACAAGTACATCAATTTTGTAATCCCGGCCTCTGTAGTGATATCCTTTCCGGAAATTACTCCGATTTTTTTTAATTGTGAACTGGTTTCATATTGCCCCATGTTAACGCTTCCGCCGGAACATTGCGTAACATTTATTATATATAAGCCGCTTTTAAAAGCTTTTTTTAAGGTTTGTATGAACCATTCTTCTGTTGGTGCATTTCCCGAACCATAGGTTTCAAGAATTATTCCTCTTAAATTAGGGATGGCGATTATGGCAGACAAAACAGATTCATTAATCCCTGGGAACATTTTCACAATCACCACATTGCTGTCCATTTTTTTATGAACCACTAATTTTTTGGCGGATTGCTTTGACAAAACCAAATTGGAATTTACATTCAAATGAACACCTGATTCTGCTAACTGTGGAAAATTGGGTGAAGCAAACGCATTAAAATGTTCTGCATTTATTTTGGTGGTGCGGTTTCCGCGGTATAATTTGTACTCAAAATACAAACAAACTTCGTGAATTACAGACTTTCCTTTTTGCTGTAACGATGCAATTTGAATAGCCGTTATCAGATTTTCTTTGGCATCTGTTCTCAAATCCCCGATTGGTAATTGTGAACCTGTAAACACAACAGGTTTATTCAGATTTTCGAGCATAAAACTCAATGCTGAAGCCGAATACGACATCGTATCCGAACCATGTAGCACAACAAATCCGTCAAAGCTGGCGTAATTGCATTCGATAATTTCTGCGATTTCCACCCATTTTTCCGGATTTATATTCGATGAATCAATAGGTTTTTTAAAGGAAATTGTTTCAATATTGCATTCCAAATGTTTGAGTTCAGGAATTTTTTGCAACAGTTTTTTAAAGTTAAATGCTTTTAAAACACCAGTTTCAAAATCTTTTATCATACCAATAGTTCCACCAGTATAAATTAAAAGTATGTTGGGTTTAGTCTGCATTCAAATATTTTGATTTATTCACCACAGGATTGGCATACATTGCTAAAAAGCTTTCAACCATTTGCGGATTATTTTCGTCAATTTTCATTTCCAGTCTTCGTTCAAACAGCGACTTTTCGTTTTCTGTGTAGCACTGGCTGTAGGTAGTTGATTTATTCAATAAATCGTAAGCAATATAATTTGTTGGCCAGAGTTTATAACTCTGCAAAATGGAGTCGTCAATAGCCTGCGCCAAAGCCTGAACCTGCTTATTGTTATTATCAAACTCCTGAGCTATACCATCAAGTTCTTTGTCTAATATATCCCCAACATGAATGTGAATGTGCTTCTTTTGTCCAATAATACCGCTTAAGAGCGTGACGAAATCTTCATTTTTTTCCTTTATGTAAACTTCATCATTGGCTTCGGCAATCAGCTGTGGCATTTTTAAGGCATCGGTTGGGTCGTATTCATATGAAATCGAAACCGGAACAATTTTTATTTTCTTAAAATACGCCATCAAACTAGCTTCATCTGAGCCCATTGCCAACATTTTCAATACGCCGGAATGTGTCGCATCATTACCATCTTTTGTTCTGCCTTCACGTTGGGCAATCCAAACGGAACGATTTTCACGCAATAATAATTGTCCAATATATTCCGACAGCAATTTAGAACTTTCCAACAACTCCCTTGGTGACAAACCACGTTGTACTAAAAAGTTTCTGTTGAGTTTTGACAGCGTTTTTAAAAAAGATTTTTTAACCAAATTATCCCCAATGGCCGATGCAGTCATCACTAATCCATGGTCAAACAATGCTACGTTTAACAACGAAGTGTCTAAAATAATGTCTCTGTGATTGGAAATAAAAAGGTAGGACACATTTGGTTCCAATTTGTCAAAACCTGAAGTGGTTAATCCTTCTGAACTCTTTTCGAGTACTTTTTGAACGGATTGATAGATGAAATTACATTGAAAATCACGTATGGAATGCGTTTTTTTGAGTTGGTTTTTCCAAACTTCTTCTTCCACGTCAGGAAAAGTAAAGCTCATCAACGCCTTCATCATCGGATGATTTACGGCAGATTGAATGGCTTCATTGACTTCGGTATCATAAAACGGTCGGATAGGGTCAAATTTTTGCATCTTGGCTTACAATTTAGCAGGAACAAATGAACAAAAAAAAAGTCGATTTTTATTAGATTTTTGAGTTAAATCCCAAAAACCTGTTTAGAATTTTCAGTTGTAATTCGGGCAATTTCTTCAATCGGTAATTGGTATACAGACGCTAATTTTTCGGCTACCAATTTGGTATAACTGCTTTCGTTTCGTTTGCCACGAAATGGAACCGGCGCTAAATAAGGCGAATCGGTTTCGAGAACAATATGTTTCAAATCGATTTTGTTTAAAAACTGGTCAATCTTTCCGTTTTTGAATGTAGCAACACCGCCAATTCCGAGTTTCATATTTAAATCGATTGCTTTTTTGGCCTGACCGAAATCACCAGCGAAACAATGAAAAATTCCAAATAAATCAGTTGCTTTTTCGCTATCCAAAACTTCAAAAACTTCATCAAAGGCATCACGGCAGTGTATATTGATTGCTAATTTATATTTTTTGGCTAACTGAATTTGGTGCTGAAAAGCGTGTTGCTGCTGTTTCAAAAAGGTCTTGTCCCAAAATAAATCAATACCGATTTCGCCAATAGCGTAAAACTTTCTTTTCTCCAATTCGTTTTCGACATGTGTCAATTCTTCTTTATAGCTTTCAGGCTTTACATAGCAGGGATGCAAACCCATCATCAGGAAAATGTTTTGAGGAAACTGTTTCTCCAACGCATACATTTTCTGTGTATAATTGGAATCTATGGAGGGTACAAAAAAACGGGAAACTCCGGCATCAATCGCGCGCTGAATCATTTCATTTCGGTCCTGATCAAATTCTTCAGAATAAAGATGCGTATGTGTATCGGTAAAAATCATTAGATAATATAATTCAAAGTGCCAAAGTTTATTAAAAAAATCCGTTCGGCAATGCCTCAGGTCAAAGTTTGCTGTTGATTTTTGAATTACATTTGACATCATTTTGCATTTTATGAAACAACTTCAGGAGATTCTAAAAAAAGAAAAATACAAGAAAATAAATTTCAAGGTTTCAAAAACACAGCATTTATTGATTAAGGCAAGCATTAATGGCGTTTCCGGAAATTTCATTTTAGACACTGGTGCTTCCAATAGTTGTGTTGGCTTTGAAGGCATTGAAAAGTTTGAATTAAAAGCCGGCAAATCGAAAACCAAAGCATCTGGTGCAGGAGCAACAGGAATGTTTACCCAATTGGCAAAAAATAATTCGATGCAGATTGGTCGATGGAAAACTGCCGATTTGCACTTAGTCATTTTTGATTTGTCGCATGTGAATGAGGCGTTGCAACAATACAAAGCCAAACCGGTTCACGGCATTATTGGTGCGGATATTTTATTGGAAGGCAAAGCGATTATTGATTATTCGAGCCATTGTTTGTATTTGAAGTAGCGTGTTTCTTCAAAGAGTAAATAGCGATAATAGTACTCAGCAACATCAAAAAACTTCCCAATAAAAACGGCGCGCCCGCAAATTGAAATGGTGCTTCTTTATGGGTAAAGAAATAAAAGGTATTAGTCATCATTGGCGGACCAATAATAGCAGAGGCGCTCATCAAACTTGCTAACGTTCCCTGAATTTCACCTTGCTCATTAGCCGGAACTTTTGCAGAAATGGTAGCCTGTAATGCCGGACCCGCAATGCCTCCTAAGCAATACGGAACTAGAAATACAAACATCATCCAGCTTTGTGTAGCAAAAGCAAAAAGCAACATTCCAATCGTATATAAAGCCAAACCGATATAGATACTTTTTTCATTCCCCAGTCTTGGGCTTGTCCATCGAATTAATCCGCCCTGCACAATTCCGACTAAAAGTCCAACTACGCCAAGCGAAATTCCGACCATTTTTTCATCCCATTTAAAACGATACATCGTGAAAAAACTCCAGTTGCTGTGAACAGCGTGCGAACCAACATACAAAAGAAAAATTGCCAAAATCAAACCAATTAATGATGGATACTTTTTTAGATTTAAGAATGCAGTAATAGGATTGGCGCGTTTCCATTCAAATTCTCGTCTGTTCTTTTTAGACAACGATTCAGGCAAAATAAAATAGCCATAAAGGAAATTCAACATACACAAAATTGCCGCAGCATAAAACGGAACTCTTGACCCAAATTGCCCAAGCAATCCGCCAATTACAGGTCCTATAATAAATCCCAAACCAAAAGCAGCACCAATCATTCCAAAGTTCTTTGCTCTGTTTTCAGGTGTGCTTACATCAGCAATATAGGCAGAAGCAGTTGTAATGCTTGCACCTGTTAAACCTGCAATAATTCTTCCGACAAATAGCCAAACTATAGTTGGTGAAAAAGCCAACAAAAGATAATCCAGTGCAAAAGCGAAAAGTGAAATCAAAATAATCGGACGCCGTCCATATTTATCACTCAAATTTCCAATTAAAGGAGCGCAGACAAACTGGGTTATGGCATATGCAAAAGTAAGCCATCCTCCATATTTTGCGGCTTCACTGATATCGCCATGAATAAGTTCTTCAATTAATTTGGGGATAACGGGAATGATAATTCCCCAACCTGTAATATCGATAAGCATCGTGATAAAAATAAATCCGATTGCTGCTTGTTTTTGGTTTTTCTTCATAGCGCATAAAAATACAAAAAACATAAAACAAATAACAAATAGATTTTTGCAGTTTATCACTTCAACAAATAATTAAGAATATGCTTGCTTTATTAAAGTTAATTTTTATTTTCACAATCAATAACATTATAAAAACAAAACATTATGAAAAAATTATTTTTATTCGTTTCTGCAGTTGCATTAACTGTGTCATTAAACTCATGTTCAAGTGATAGCGGTGGCGGAAGCTCAATGAGCATGAAAGTTGGTGGAGTTAAAAAAAGCTTTAAAACAGTAGCGTATTCATCTGCTGGAACAACATCAGTGTATGGTTATATCGGTAACATTGACACTCCAACTGAATCAGTAGATTTTAATGTTGAAGCTGGTACTGGTGCTGATAAAATCACTGGATTTTATTATGACAACACTACAGATAGCTACTCACCAGTAACTTTTACATCAAATGTTACAAAAAATAGTGCAAGCTCGGTTAAAGGAACTTTTTCTGGAACTTTAGAGCCGTTCTCTGGTGGTACTAACGTAGTTATTACTGAAGGTACTTTTTCTTCTAGTGTAACTGCAGCTCCATAATATCATTTTAAACACTTAAAAAAAGCCGTTTAGAAATTCTAAACGGCTTTTTTATTTAATAGTTATTTATTAAAGTTCCAATGCTTTCTTGACATTGTTATCCATTAATAATTCTTCTGGTTTTTCTAACGCTTCCTTCACAGCCACTAAGAATCCAACCGACTCACGCCCATCAATGATTCTGTGGTCATAAGACAATGCTACGAACATTACTGGTGCAATAACGATTTGACCCTTTTTTACAATTGCTCTTTCTACAACATTGTGCATTCCAAGAATTCCTGATTGTGGCGGATTGATGATTGGCGTGCTCAACATGCTTCCAAAAACACCACCATTTGAAATGGTAAAAGTTCCACCAGTCATTTCATCAACCGTGATTTGTCCGTCACGGGCACGAATAGCCAATCGTTTGATTTCAGCTTCAATACCTCGAAAAGATAGAGTTTCAGCGCTTCTCATTACGGGAACCATTAATCCTTTTGGGCCTGAAACTGCTACAGAAATATCACAGAAATTGTATGATATTTTTTCCTGACCGTCTATCATTGAGTTAACGTCAGGATATAGTTGTAATGCTCTGGTGACTGCTTTAGTAAAGAAGGACATAAAGCCCAGTCCTAAACCATGTTTGGTCTTAAATTCTTCCTTGTATTGTTCTCGCAAAGCATAGATTGCGGTCATATCCACTTCGTTGAAAGTTGTCAACATCGCGGTTTCATTTTTAGCAGCTACCAAACGTTCTGCAACTTTACGCCGCAACATTGATAATTTTGTTCTTTCCGAACCACGATTTCCGCCAGTTGGTGTTCCCATTGAAGGCACTGCATTTACGGCGTCATCTTTGGTAATTCTTCCGTCTCTTCCGGTTCCGACAACATCAGATGGCTGGATGCTTTTCTCGTCTAATATTTTTTTAGCCGCCGGCGATGGTGCCTGAGCAGCGTATGTTTTGGTAGCTACGGGAGCAGCTTTTACCTCTTCTTTTTTTGGAGTTTCTGCAACTACTGGCGCAGTTTTAACTTCTTCTTTTGCAGGAACTGAAACAGTTGGTTTAGCAGCATCAGTATCAATTAAACAAACAACTGAACCAACAGCAACTGCATCGCCTTCTTCGGCTTTAAGTGTGATTATTCCACTTGCTTCTGCTGGTAATTCCAAAGTTGCTTTGTCTGAATCAACCTCAGCTATGGCTTGGTCTTTTTCTACATAGTCGCCATCTTTTACTAACCAGGTAGCGATTTCAACTTCTTTTATCGATTCTCCCGGTGATGGGACTTTCATTTCTAAAATCATAGTTGTATATTTTAGTTTGTGTTCTATTTTATGTTTTTTCTAGCCCTGATGGAAGTGGTATCCTTTTGCTGGCTTCTTCAGCCAGTAAAAGATATAACGGACAGCAGGATTAGCTTCTAATTATTATCTAAATAAATTTTTATCAAATACCATTCTGATGGCATCGGCATGACGTCTTCTGTCTCGTGTGTGACTTCCTGCTGCCGGTGCGGCATAGGCTTTAAGCGATGCCAATCTCCATTTTACTAAATCGAAATTCATCAACATATAGCTGTAAGCTCCCATATTCTTTGGTTCTTCCTGTGCCCAAACGAAATCGTCGGCATTTGGATAATTTTTGATTATTGCTTTCAACTGCTCGGTTGGCAACGGAAATAATTGTTCGATACGAACCAAAGCTACATCATTTCTGCCTTGAATTTCTCTTTCGGCAAGAATATCATAATAGAATTTTCCGGTACAGAAAACTACGGTTTTTACTTTTTTCTTATCTACAGATTTGTCATCAATCGTTTCCTGGAATTGTCCTTTGTATAATTCCTCACGCGTTGAAACACATAGCGGATGGCGCAACAAACTTTTTGGTGTAAACACAACAAGAGGTTTACGGAATTTTGTTTTCATCTGACGGCGCAACAAGTGGAAGAAATTCGCAGGTGTTGTGCAATCAGCCACGAACATATTGTGACGCGCACAAAGTTGCAGATAACGTTCCATACGTGCCGAAGAGTGCTCTGCTCCCTGGCCTTCATAACCATGAGGCAACAAAAGAACGATACCGTTTTGGTTGTTCCATTTGTCTTCACCGCACGAAATATATTGGTCAATCATGATTTGGGCACCATTGGAGAAATCCCCAAATTGTGCTTCCCAAATTGTCAATGCATTTGGATTGGTCAAGGCATAACCGTAATCAAATCCTAAAACACCATATTCTGAAAGCAGGGAATTAAAAATATTGAACTTCCCTTTTTTATCTTTTATTGTATCCAAAAGAACAACTTCTTCTTCGCTGTCTTCAACTTTTACAACAGCGTGACGATGTGAAAATGTTCCTCTTTCTACATCTTGTCCTGATACGCGAACATCATAACCTTCGGTCAATAATGAACCGTAAGCTAATGTTTCGGCGGTTCCCCAATCGATGACATCGTTGTCATACATGGTTTTTCTATCGGTAACAATTTTTGAAATTTTGCTGATGAATTTTTTATCAGATGGCAATGTAGAAACCGAAACGATGATTTCATCTAATTTCACTTTGTCAAAAGTTGTATCAACTTTTTTCAACATCTCATCGTCAGAAACCTGAACATATCCTTTCCATTCGTCCTGCAAAAATGGTTTGATAATAGTTAAATGTTTTTTGCGGGAAGCCTGCAGATTTTCATCCAGATTCTCTTTGTATTCGTTTTCTATTTTGGTCAAATAGGCAGCATCAACGATTCCGGCAGCAATTAATTTCTCTGCATAAATCTCTCTTGGATTTTGATGTTTTGCTATCAATTTGTATAAAACAGGTTGGGTAAAACGTGGCTCATCGCCTTCATTGTGACCATATTTTCTATAGCCTAATAAATCAATAAACACGTCCCGACCAAATTCCATACGGAAATCTAAAGCAAAAAGTATCGCGTGAACAACCGCTTCTGCATCATCTGAATTTACGTGAAGTACCGGCGACAAAGTAACTTTAGCAACATCAGTGCAATAAGTTGACGAACGGGCATCTAAATAATTGGTCGTAAATCCAACTTGATTGTTGATTATAATATGAATCGTTCCTCCGGTTTTGTATCCGTCAAGCTGCGCCATTTGAACAATTTCGTATACAATTCCCTGTCCGGCAACGGCAGCATCACCGTGAACGGCAATTGGCAATATTTTTGAAAAATCGTTAGGGAAATATTTGTCTTGTTTGGCACGGGTAATTCCTTCAATAACAGCTCCAACAGTTTCCAAATGCGAAGGATTCGGCGCCAGATTGATATTGATTTTTTTGCCTGTTTTTGTTTTTCTTTCCGATGTCAGACCTAAGTGATATTTTACATCGCCATCAAAGTATTCCTGGTCGTAATCTTTCCCGTCAAACTCTGAAAAAATATCTTGTGTTGGTTTGTGAAAAATATTGGCAAGTATGTTCAATCTTCCCCTGTGTGCCATTCCCATTACAAATTGCTCTACACCTTTCTCGGCTGCAGCATCAATCAAAGCGTCTAATGCCGGAATAATGCTTTCCCCACCTTCCAGTGAGAACCGTTTTTGACCCACATATTTCGTGTGCAAAAAATTCTCAAAAGAAACCGCTTCGTTGAGTTTTCCTAAAATATGTTTTTTTTGTTCGTTATCGAAATTCGGAAGATTATCATTTATGTTTATCCTATCCTGAATCCATTGTATAATCATTGGATTTCTCATGTACATGTATTCGATGCCAATGTGTTGGCAATACACATTTTTCAGATGATTTAGGATTTCCTGAAGTGTCTGAGGTTTGTGTTCCAAAATTTTAGCGGCATCAAAAACCGTATTTAAATCGGCTGCCGACAAATCAAAATTTTCTAAGTCCAATGTTGGCGTAAAAGTCCTTCTTTCCCGAACGGGATTAGTTTCCGTAAAAAGGTGTCCGCGCGTTCTGTAACCATCTATTAGTTTCAGAACATTAAATTCTTTTTGAAGTTTGTCTGAAACTTGTCCATTTTGAGGAACACTGGCGGCATAAGTAGCCAATTCAACCACCGAAGCCTCGGTAGCATTTTCTTCATTAAAAGTCGTCATTCCAAAGTCGAAACCTTGAAAAAAAGCTCTCCAACTTGGCTCAACGCTATCTGGATTTTGAAGGTATTGTTCGTATAAATCGGCGAAAAATTCGGTATGTGCTGCGTTTAAAAAGGAAAACCTATCCATAAAATATAATTGAATGTCCGGATTTGTATAATAGTTTGGCAAAAGTACGATAAATGCATAAAATTATTAATTATTTTAAATACTTTTATCTTTTAAAAATTTAATCGAAAAGATCCATGAAATCCTCTATATTAATTGGTTGCACGAAAACAGTTTTTCTATTAGTTCTTCTCCTATTCACTTGCCCATTTTATGCGCAGGAGAAACCTTTGCCCAAAGCTAAAACCGGCGATTTTTGGAGTAAAGTTCAGGTTGGTGGAGGCTTTGGATTAGCGATTGGCAATGATTACACTGACATAACAGTTGCACCAAGTGCCATCTACAATTTTAATGAACATTTTGCCCTTGGTTCCGGTTTACAATATAGTAATCTGAAACAAAAACACTATTATTCTTCGAATGTTTATGGCGGAAGTTTGATTGGATTATATAATCCGATAGAGGAAATTCAGCTTTCATTAGAGTTAGAAGAAGTAAGTGTCAATAACCAATACATGGATTTGGGAGGCAATTTAAAAGAAAGTTTTTGGAACACCGGTTTGTTTGTTGGCGCCGGTTATCAGGAAGGGAATGTAACGCTTGGCGCGCGTTTCAACGTGCTTTTTGACAAGAACAAAAATGTTTATGGCGATGCGTTTATGCCGTTTGTAAGGGTGTTCTTTTAAAAGAAGCCCAACGCGCCGCCTGGCCCTCTTCGCTAAAAATACCCACTAGGCATTTTTTTAACGCTCCATCCTATTCCTAAACCAAACTTTCTATTAGCATTTATAAAAACATATATAATTAACAATCAATTATATATGTTTTTTGTTTTACAACTTTATCATGCTTAAACGACACAAAAACGACACCAATTATTTTGTTTTAGTTTAAATTTCCATACTTTTGAATTAAGAAATTAAGCAAATGACAAAATCAATAATCCTCCATCAAATAAACACAGAAAACAAGGGAACCCTTTTTATACGTTTTTTTGACGGACACGGAAACAAAAAACTTATATCGTTAAAATTCAAAATGTTTAAAAAGGATTTTGAAAAATCATATAACAAAGAATTTTTATTGTTTAGCAGAAACCAAAATTTCAATCATACTGAAATCAACAATAAAATCAAAGAATACGAAAACTATAACCCTTTTTTACAAACTTATACTGGAACAAATCTTTCTTTAACTGACTATTTCAGTAAGGAAATTAATAACACTACTAAACAATCAACCAAAACCACAAATAAATATGTTTTAAATTCATTAAAAGAATTTAGGAAGGTCGTGTACTTTGAAGACTTAAATCTGGATTTTATGTCAGCGTATAAAAATTTCCTTACTCATAAAAGAACTTCAAAACCTTTAAAAAATTCAACTATAAAGAAATACATTACCGTAATAAAAACAATTTGCAATAACGCAAAACGACAAGGGTATAAAATAAACGAGAGTACTTTTGATTTTAAGATTGGTAAAGATGAAAGAATTAACAATAAAGTTTTAACCAAAGAAGACATCGAAATAGTAAACAATATTAGTAAGGATCAAAAGTATTTTGTTGAAAAGAACTTGTTTCTATTCTCTTTGTATGGACAGGGTTTAAGAATTTCCGATAGTTTATTTATTAAAGCAGAAAATTTCAAAAATTCCCACATAGAAATTGGAATGACAAAAACTAAAAACAACATTCATATCCAATATTCGGATAAAATTATGGATGTTTTAATGGATGTTTTAGATGCCCCAAATCCAATAAAAAAATTCAAATTACAAAACGCAAAGATTTACTTAATACAACAAACAGAAGAAACCTTAACAGAGAGATATTCCGGCGACACAAAGAAAAAAAAACAAGTTCAAAAAGAGATTTTAAATAATTTGCTGAAAAACAAATATGAGGAATTTAATGTCAAGGAAAATATATTGAAAACCATAAGAGATAACTACAAACCAAATGACTTTATTTTCAAAGGATTATTAAATGAATACTATTGTAAGAACTCAAACAAGGTTGAAATTGATTATGACGCATGGAAAAGTTCCCAAAATGCAATTAAAGGTTTCAATCAACGATTAAAAGTTATGGCAAAGTTGTATAAATTATCCGTTGGAGATAATATTAGTTCTCATTCCGCTAGATATACCTTTGTAAATCTTCTGTTGGAAAAAAATACAAACATTTACTTGATAAGTAAGGCACTTGGGCATTCAAGTCTCGGAATAACAGAGAGATACATCAAACGAAATTTTGGAGCAGAAAGACTAAACATAACACAAACCTTATCAAACATTTTCGATTAAATTGTACCATACCACAAAGTGTATCATTTTAATCAATAAAGTTATGGTTTAACGATACACTTTCCGTATCTTTGTAATATAAAATATTAAAACGATACACTATGAAGGTGGTTATATATTCAAGGGTTTCAACAAATAGTCAGGATTACAAAAGACAAACAGAGGAATTGCTAGAGTTTTCAAAAACTATGAATTATGAGGTTGTTTCTATTTTTGAGGAAAAGATTTCCGGAGGCAAAACAAACGAGGAACGTCCAGAACTTATGAAAATGATAAACTTTATCAAGTACAATGAAATTGATAAAGTTCTTTGCTGGGAGTTAAGTAGATTAGGAAGAAACACTATTGAGGTTCTTAAAACTATTGAGTTGTTAAACGAAAATTGTATATCCCTTTATATTAAAAATCACAACATCGAAACCTTAAACGATAAATGTGAAATTAACCCAATGTCCCAGTTCTTAATTCAAATCCTAACTTCGGTTAGTGAAATGGAAAAAACTCAAATTCGACAAAGGATAAAATCGGGTTATGAAAGTTTTAGAAAAAATGGCGGGAAAGTTGGAAGAAAGGAAGGATTTAAGAAAGATAATGAAACCCTTTTAGCTGAACACAAAGACGTTGTTAAATTATTGAAACAAGGTTATTCGGTTAGAAAGACAATGAAATTAACGGATAAGAGTAGCGGGACTATTCAAAAGATAAAAAAGATAATTTCCTAACAAAGAAAACCCCAAAATACATCAAACCTCTTTATCAAACTCAAACATTAAAGACATATCAACGGACAAACCCTTTGATAATGATTTGATAGTACATATTGTTGGATTTATTACACCTCTTTCAATTCGAGTAATTTGTGGTAATGAAACTTCTGCCAAATTAGCCAGTTCCTCTTGGGATATACCTTTTCCCTCTCGCATTTTTTTTAAATGTTTCCCAAACAATACTAAATACTCTTTGTCCTTTGTGTATATCAATTCTTACAGGGTATTACTCTGTAAAATTGGTTTAATCATACATGATTTATCTAATCATGTATGATTAGTTTGAAATTAATCTTTATATTTATCGCAAATAATCAAGTAGTTGAAACAATTAATGTTTTATATTAGTTGAGGGTTTTCCTCTTATTTTTAATAAAAAATTTTACAATGAAAAAAATTTTACTTTTAATAGGGTTTGTTTCCCTTACAATGAATGCGCAAGCTCCTTCTATCCAATGGCAAAAAACATTAGGTGGAACTGGATATGATAATGCCAATAGCATTCAACAAACAGCAGACGGAGGTTATATAGTAACTGGCAATACTCAATCTAATGATGGTGATTTAACAGGAAACCATGGCGGTCAAGATGTCTGGGTAATGAAACTTAATAGTGTAGGTACTATCCAATGGCAAAAAACATTAGGAGGAACAGGAAATGAAACCTCCAATAGCATTCAACAAACTACTGATGGCGGTTATATATTAGCAGGATCAACAACTTCCAATAATGGTGATGTATCTGGAAATCATGGCAGTAATGACTTTTGGGTGGTAAAACTTAATAGTGCGGGTATTATACAATGGCAAAAAGCTTTGGGGGGATTATCAAATGACCAAGGTTATAGTGTTCGACAAACCTCGGATGATGGTTATATCGTAGTAGGTTCTACTACCTCTGTTGATGGTGATGTAATTGGTGGTGTTTCAGGTAATGCTACAGATATTTGGGTAGTGAAACTTAATAGTGTAGGAGATATAACTATGCAAAAAAAATTAGGAGGGTTAGGTAATGAGATTGCTTATAGTGTTCAACAAACCTCTGATGGTTATTTATTAGCAGGTTCTACTGATTTAAGTAGCAATACTTTTGTAGTTGGAAATGGTGGTTATGATGCGTGGGTAATGAAAATTAACAATAGTGGTTCAATCATTTGGAAAAAAGCTTATGGAGGAAATAGTGATGATTATTTTTATAGTATTCAACAAACTACCGATGGTAATTATATATTAGCAGGTTCTAGTGATTCTAATAATGGTGATGTAACTGGAAATCATGGAGGTGATGACTTTTGGGTAGTGAAAATTTTCAGTTCCAATGGTGATGTACAATGGCAAAATTCATTTGGAGGAACTGGGGGTGAAAAAGCTAAAAGTGTACAACAAACGACCGATGGAGGTTATATAATAGTTGGTGCTACAGACTCTAGCGATGGTGATTTAGCAGGAAATAATATAGGAGTAGGAGGTGCTAATACTTGGATTGTGAAACTATACAATAATGGAACTTTACAATGGCAAGAAACATTAGAAGGAAGTGGAGCTGAAATAGGCAATAGCATTCAACAAACCACAGACGGAGGTTATATAATAGCAGGTTTTACAAATTCTAATGATGGAGATGTAATAGGAAACCATGGTAATTTTGATGCATGGGTGGTAAAATTAGAACTAGACCCTACGCCAACAGCAGGATTTTGTCAAGCATTTACTTTTTCAGATTTGAATAATATGAATATAGCTAGGGGACTTATATCTTCTACTACCGACGGCAGTAATATTTATGTCTGTAATGGCTTTTCCCCAGCAGTAAATTATACCACTCAAATCGAAAAATACAATATCGCAACCAATACGTGGTCTGTCTTTTCAAACACCAATGCAGGATTAAGATATTCTTCGGCAGAAGTAGTTGGAAATAAACTTTATGTTTTCAATGGTATTCCAAGTAGTACAACCTTCAATAATAAAATGGAAGTAATAGATTTAACTACTGGTGTTGTTACTTATTCAACTGACAATCCATCACCAGTTTATTCCGCAGGTTCATCGGTTTGGGATGGTAAAATATATTCATTTGGAGGTACTGGTAGCTCTGGAAATTCAGCTAAATTATATGTTTTCGATCCTCTATTGCAAACTTGGACACAATTAGCAGATATGCCCCAAGCCAAACAATGTAAAGGAGAAATAATCAATGGTAAATTATATGTCATTGGTGGTTTTGATGGCTCCTCTTTGACAGGAATTGATTGTTACGATATTCAAAATAATACCTGGTCTCACTTGATGGATATGCCAGCAAGTAATTCAGCAAATGCCACTTCTGTTTTTCAAAATAAAATATGGGTTATTGGAGATTAAATGACTAAAAATAGGTTTTGTATATAAATGTATTTACAAAATTAAATCTTTAAAACGACACTAAAAACGACACATAATAAACAATTGGATTTTATATTATTGATTTACAATACTTTATAATTAAAAGCGATTTCTAAACCAAACTTTCATCCATTCCCGTTTTAAAATCAGGAAAGAAACTTGTTCTGAAAGTTCAACCAAATCGGAACCATCCAACTGCTTTATCGTTTCTTCGGGGACATCAATGATATAAAGCAGATTTAAATATTCTGCAAATTTATATTGAATCAGGCGGTAAATTTTTTCGTGTAACTGTACTTTCAACTCTTGCGCTGAAGTACTTTTCGGAAAATCAATTGCTTCGTTTGCCAAGTTGAAATCCTTGTTGATTTGTTCAATTAGTTTGGAATATAGGTTTTCTTTCTCGGCTTCCGAAAGTAAATCATCAGTGGATATTGGAGCAACAAAACTAGACATTTCGGCTCATTAAATTTTCGCCAAAAGTTTTGAGAATCACTTTTTTATCATTCCCAATATTCATCTGATTCAATGTTTCCAGCGCTTTTAAAGTATAATTTTCAATGGCTTTCTGAGTGGCTTTTGATGCTCCTGTTTGATTAAAGATTTCCTTAACCGAATTGATTTTATCCATATTTTCATTTGGCTGAATAGAAAATAAATGCAACAATTGCTCTTTTTCATCAGCTGTTGCAAACTCCATTGCTTTAAGATACAAATAGGTTTTTTTATTTTCGATTATATCGCCGCCAACTTGCTTTCCAAAAGTTTCGGGATTGCCAAAAGCATCTAAATAATCATCCTGTAGCTGAAACGCAATTCCCAAATTCAATCCGAAATCATAAATCGCATTTGCATTTTCTACAGAAGTTTCTGCAACTATAGCGCCCATTTTCATGGAAGCACCAACTAAAACTGCGGTTTTACACTCAATCATTTTCAGATATTCGGCAATTGTAACATCGTCACGCGTTTCAAAATCGACATCGTATTGTTGCCCTTCACAAACTTCCAAGGCTGTTTTACTGAATAATTTTGCTAATTCCCTAAAAATCTTTGGTTCATATTCTTCAAAATACTGATACGCTAAAATAAGCATTGCATCGCCTGAAAGAATTCCGGTGTTGAGATTCCATTTTTCATGCACCGTTTCATTTCCTCTTCGCAATGGCGCATCATCCATAATATCGTCATGAATAAGAGAAAAATTATGAAAGACCTCTACGGCAGTAGCTGCTGCCAATGCTTTTTGGCAATCAACATCAAAGACTTCGGCACTCATTAACGTCAAAACCGGACGCAATCTTTTTCCGCCAAGCGAAAGAATATATTGAATTGGTTCGTATAGATTTTTTGGCTCTTTTCGTAAAGCTAAGGAATTAAAATGGGCTGTGACTATGTCCTGATAATAGGTTATCGCGTACATGAAATATATTTTCGGCTAATTTAGGTTATTCTTACCGCATTACAAAAGTGTGTTTCGCCAATGTTAAATTTACGTTAATACATTGGAAACTATTTTAGTGTTACAAGTTTCCAACTTACTTTTGCGCCATAATTTAAACCGTATCATGAAAGATAAAATCATCAAAAAAGCGACCGACATGTTCTTAAAACTTGGCTTTAAGAGTGTTACTATGGATGATATTGCGTGTGAGATGTGTATTTCCAAAAAAACAATTTACAAATATTTCAGTAACAAGGAAAGATTAATTGAAGAGGGAACTGAAGTCATACACCAAAAAATCCATGCATTAATGGAAGAAGTGATTTCTCAAAATCACAACGCCATTGCCGAAAATTTTCAAATGCGCGAAATGTTTAAACAAATGTTCCAGTCTTTTGATCATTCGCCAGCGTACCAACTTAAAAAGCATTATCCTGAGATTTATGACAAAATGATTTGCAATGAAATTGAAGACTGCAGTCAGATGTTTCGTCAGAATATTGAAAAAGGAATTGTTGAGGGTTTGTACCGCAAGGAAACAGACATTGAAGCTTCGGTGAAATTTTACTATACTTTGATTTTTTCGATAAACGAAAATACAATGATGGAAAAAGATGCTTACGAACTTGAAGCCAAAGCGCTCGAATACCACACCAGAGCTATTGCAACTCCAAAAGGAATTTTAGAATTACAAAACCAATTAAATAATCTCAATACTTAATCATCATCTATGAAAAACAAATTTATACTAATCATTCTAATTTTTGTGGGCATTTTAAAGGCACAGGACAAAAATGAGAGTTATTCTTTTAGCCTGCAACAAGCTATTGATCATGCGCTTGAGCATAATTATTCGGCAATCAATGCTAATAGAGATATCGCATCTGCCAAACAGAAAAAATGGGAAACAACTGCTGCCGGTTTGCCACAAATTAGCGGAAGTGCTAACTATCTGAATAATTTCGATTTTACGTTACAAGGAATCTCCGGAAATGCTTTTAATCCTTCCGGCAGTCCTGACGATATAAGTTTGGTAGCCTTTGGTACAAAACAATCAATGAATTCGGGTTTAACATTGAGCCAGTTGCTTTTTGATGGTTCCTATATTGTAGCACTTCAGGCCGCAAAAACTTATTTGAGATATTTTGAAAACGCGAAGCAGAAAACCAACACCGAAATTCGTGAAATGGTTGTTAATGCTTATGGAAATGTATTATTGGCCGAAGAAAGTGTAGCCATTCTAGAAAAAAACAAAGCTACTTTATCAAAAACTTTAGGCGATACAGAAGAAACTTTTAAAAACGGTTTGATTGAAGAGGAAAATGTGGAGCAGTTGCAAATTACGTTGGCCTCTATCAATAGTAACCTAAGCAACGCCCAAAGGTTGCAAAATGTAGCTATGAAAATGCTGAAGTTCACTTTAGGAATGGAAATCAACGACGATTTGACGCTGACAGATAAATTAGACGCGCTTTCATTATCCAATTTGGAATTGGCGTTTAGTCAAGATGAATTCTTGGCAACCAACAACATCAATTATCAAATTGCAACGAACTTTACGCAGCAACGTTCGTTAGAATTGAAGTTGCAAAAAAGCAAAGCTTTGCCTTCGCTTGGTGCCGCTCTTAACTTTGGTTACAATTCATTTTCTAATGATTTTTCATTTGCCGATAAAGACCAAAAATGGAACAAATTTTCAAATCTTGGTGTAAGTTTAAGTGTTCCAATATTCAGCAGCTTTGGAAGACAGGCTAAAACCCAACAGGCTAAAATTGCTTTGGAGCAAGCCAAAACGCTTCTTACGCAGACAGAGCAACAGTTGAAACTACAATATGAAAAAGCGAAAAGTGAATACGAATTCAGCGTTGAAGAATATGCAACAAACAAAAGTAATCTAAACTTAGCTGAGCGTATCGAAAGAAAACAACAAATCAAATTTACCGAAGGCTTATCGTCAAGCTTTGACTTCAGCGAAGCACAAAGACAATTGTATACCGCACAACAAAACTACCTGCAGTCGATGGTGAATATCATTAATAAAAAAGCAGCTTTAGAAAAAATATTAAACAAAAACTAACCTTTCACAAATGAGAAAAATAATTATATTATCTGCACTGTCACTAGTACTTTTTGCCTGTTCCAACGGAGCAAAAACTGAAAGTATTGACGATTTAATCAAAAGCAAAAACGTGAAAGCGTTAAATGAAAAGAAAACCGCACTTCAGGCAGAAATTGCCAAAATTGAAGTTGGCTTAGCAACTTTGGATGTTAAAAAAGAAGAGGCTTTGGTTTCGGTTTTAACTGTAAAAGACACTATTTTTAATCACTATCTAGACATTCAGGGAAATGTTGACACCAAAGAAAATATCCTTGTCCAACCTGAATTCAGCGGAATATTGACTTCGCTTACGGTCAAAGCTGGTGACAGAGTTTCAAAAGGCCAAGTTCTTGGACGAGTTGACGATGCGGGAATGAGTTCACAATTAGCAAGTGCCGAAAACCAATACAATTTATCTAAAACAACATTTGAAAGACAAAAAAATCTTTGGGACAAAAAAATCGGTTCCGAAATTCAGTATTTACAAGCACAAACGCAGATGGTTTCTGCCCAAAAACAGGTTTCACAGATTAGGGCTCAACTATCAAAAACAGTTATCCGTGCGCCATTTACAGGAACAATTGACGAGGTTTTTGTAGAGAAAGGTCAAGTTGTCGGACCAAGTACAACGGGTTTAATGCGGATTGTAAACCTTGGAAACATGTATGTTTCAACTTCAGTTCCTGAAACCTACATCGGAAAAATAAAAGTCGGTGATCAGGTTGATGTTTATTTGACTTCGTTAGGAAAAACCTATAAAGGAAAAGTACGTCAGGTGGGAAATTTTATCAACCCAAACAACAGAAGCTTTGGTATTGAGGTGAGCGTTCCGAATCCGGAAAACTTGTTGCGCCCAAATCAGGTTGCAAAGCTTAAAATCACAGATTATACAAGTAAAGATGCAATTGTAGTTCCAACCAATGTAATTCAGGAAGATGGAAAAGGCGACAACTATGTGTATGTTTTGGAAGGAAGTAACGGCAAAATCGGAACAGCCAAAAAAGTAGTTGTTACCATTGGGAAATCGTCGGATAATGTAACCGAAGTTTTAAGCGGTTTATCTACAAACGACATTATTGTTACAGAAGGTGTGAATACAATTTCAGAAGGAATGAAACTTAATTTCTAAAAACATGTCACACAAAAGCAAAGAATTTAGTATATCAAGTTGGGCTGTCGACAATCGTGTCACGGTTTATATTCTGACCTTATTAATCGTAATCACCGGTGTTATTGCCTATGTTACGATGCCGCGTGAAGATTTTCCGGAAATCATTGAAAACAAAGTATACATCTCATCCGTTTTCCCGGGAAATTCAGCTGAAGATGTAGAAAAATTGATTGTCAAGCCGCTTGAAAAAGCAATTAAGAATATCAGTGGCGTTGATAAAGTAACCGCAAGTTCGTTTCAGGATTACGGAATGATTGTGGTTGAGTTTAGCGATAAAATAGGAATTGAAGAAGCCAAAGTCAAAATAAAAGACAAAGTTGATATTGTAAAAGCCGATACTGATTGGCCCAATCTGGACAACGGAAGTAAGGTGGAACCAAGTGTTTTTGAATTAAATATTTCGGAAGAAGTGCCGATTTTAAACATCAACATGCAAGGAAATTACACCACTCAACAGTTGAAAGACTACGGTAAAAAACTGCAGGACGATATTGAAGAAATTTCGGAAGTCAAGAAAGTCGACATTCTTGGTGTTGATGATAAAGAAGTAGAAATCGCTGTCGATATATTCAAAATGACTGCGGCACAAGTTTCGTTTGACGACATTCAAAATGCGGTGAAGTATGAAAACATGACGCTTTCGGGCGGAAATTTAACATCGCAAGGTTCACGAAATAACATCAGAATTGTTGGTGAAATTAAAGATCCAAAAGAACTCGAAAATGTCATTGTAAAACACAATAACGGAACTGTTTATCTAAAAGACATCGCTACAATATCCTTTAAGGAAAAAGAAAAAACCACCTATGCGCGTGAAAAAGGTGAAGAAGTTGTGATGTTAAATGTGAAAAAACGTTCGAATCAAAATATGATTTCTGCTATTGATCAAGTAAAGGAAAAAATCAAATTGGCACAGCAAAATTACTTGCCAAAAGATTTGAAATTAAAACTGACCAACGACCAATCATCCCGTGTGGAGCATCAGGTTGATGAGTTGTCGAACCACATTATTTTCGGAATTGTCCTGGTGATGATTGTGCTGATGTTTACTATGGGATTACGAAATTCGTTATTCGTTGGGGCAGCAATTCCATTGTCGATGATGATGGCATTTACCATTCTTTCTGCATTTGGTTTGACCTTGAATACGATGGTTCTCTTCGGATTGGTGATGGGATTGGGAATGCTTGTTGACGACGGAATTGTAGTTGTTGATAACGTTTTTGCCAATATGAAAAAAGGAATGCCGAGAATTCAGGCGTCTAAAGTTGGTATTGGCGAAATTGCCTGGCCGGTTATTTCCTCTACAGCAACAACTTTAATGGCGTTTTTACCATTCGCGCTCTGGCCTGGAACGATGGGTAAATTCATGAAATATTTCCCGATTACGCTAACCATAACATTGAGTGCTTCGCTATTCGTTGCAATGGTTGTAAATGCTGCCATGACTGGTGGTTCAATGGATATTGAAGATAAAAATGTTACTAAAAAATCAGCTAAAACCTATTCTATAATCTTCACAATTATTGCTGTGATATTTGTATTGCTTGGCAATATTTACGATTCGAAATTCGCGAGAGCGATTGGACATTTAGCGATAATTTCACTTGGATTAATGTGGTTGTATAAAATCAAATTATACCAATGGACACAGGATTTCCAACATAGCTTTTTTCCAAAAATGGAGAAGAAATACCAAAGCTTCTTATCAAAAATCTTAACCGGAAGAAATGCCTGGATTGCGTTGGGAACTATAATTGGAATGTTATTTTTATCATTCGCACTATTGAAAGTTTTCCCGAGAAAAGTATTGTTCTTCCCTGATAATATTCCGAATCAGGCGATTGTATATATCGAATATCCGCAAGGAACAGACATCGAAAAAACAAACAAAGCAACCACATTTGTAGAAAAACAAGTGATTGGCATTTTGAGCAAATATATCGATCCAAAAACAAACGAAAATTTCTTAGCAGAAAGTATCGTTTCTCAAATTGGTATTGGTGCCGGAAATCCAAATGTTGATGCCGGGAATTCTTCTGAAACGCCTTTTAAAGGAAAAGTAACAGTGAATTTCTCCGAGTTTAAATTCAGAAGAGGTTATAATACTTCTGATGTTTTAGAAGAAATCAGAGCAAAAGTTAAAGGAATTGCCGGTGCAAATGTAACGGTTGAAAAAGATGCCAATGGCCCGCCAGCTGGTTATCCAATCAGTATTCAGTTAACCGGAACCGATTATGATGTGATGCTAAAAGAAGCTGACAAAATGATTGCTTTTGTTGACTCTAAAAACATTCCGGGAATTGAAAAATTGAACGTTGACGTTAATAAAGAAAGTCCGGAACTTGAAGTAAAAGTAGACAGAGTTAATGCCGGAAGCGTTGGTGTTTCTACAGGTCAGTTAGGTTTTAACTTGCGTCGTTCAGTTTACGGACAGGAAATTTCGACATACAAAGAAGGCGATGACGATTATAACATCGTGGTTCGTATGCAGGAAGATCAGCGTAAAAGTGAAAACATCCTTTTCAATCAGTCAATAACGTTCAGAAATCAGAGTAACGGACAAATTGTTCAGGTTCCGATTTCGGCAGTGTCACAAACCGAGAAAACGAATACGTACAACCAAATCAAAAGAAAACAATACAAACGAATCCTGACTATTTATTCAAATGTACTGACAGGTTTTAATGGGGACGAAATTACCAAACAAATCGGCAGCGAACTGAACGGCTACAAAATGCCAAAAGAGGTAACCTATTCGTTTTCGGGCGTGCAGGAAGAACAAGGAAAAAATCAAAGTTTCTTATTTTATGCGCTGTTCCTGGCAATGGCCGGAATCACCCTAATCATCGTGCTTCAATTTAATTCGGTGTCCAAAACTATTGTGATTTTGTTTACGGTAATATTGAGTTTCAGTGGTGTTTTCTATGGCTATATCATTGCCAATATGGATTTCGTAATCCTGATGACAATGATGGGAATTATTTCCCTGGCCGGAATTGTGGTGAAGAACGGAATTGTATTAATGGATTTCTTTGTCTTGCTTTTGGATAAAAAAATGGCCGATAAAGGTGTTGAATCGCACAACGATTTATCGCTCGACGAAATAAAAGAAGTAATCATCGAAAGTGGAAAATCGCGTTTACGTCCGGTGTTATTAACCGCACTGACAGCAGTTTTGGGATTAATTCCGTTAGCAATTGGATTAAACTTTGACTTCTTCGGATTGATAACCGATTTGAATCCGCACTTATATATGGGTGGTGACAATGTTATTTTCTGGTCGCCATTGGCATGGACCATCATTTTCGGATTGACATATGCTACAGTATTAACTTTAGTAATGGTTCCGGTAATGTTCTACTTAGTGAAAAGAACAAAATACTGGATTAGAGACAGAAGAGCAGTGTAAATGGATTATAAAAATAAAAGGGAACTCAATTTGAGTTCCCTTTTACATTATAATAATAACTTTTTTTAATTTCTAACTAATGCATCCTGTTTCCAAGATTTAACCGAAGCTACTCTGCTATTAGAATAATCTACTTCGCTTAGTGACTTATCGCTCCAGAAAAACCATTTCCCGGTTTTTTCTCCGTTAGCATATTCTCCAATTGATTTTTTATTTCCATTAGTATCATAAGCAACCCAACTTCCTTCTAATTTGCCATCCTTAAAATGACCCTGTTGCTGGATTTGACCATTATCATAATAGTAAGTCGCTTTTACCATGTTACCTTCTTGTTCCAAAACTGGTTTCGCTGTTTGTGCAAAAGTTAATGCTGATATTGCTAAAGCACCAATGATCATTATCTTTTTCATAGTTGTAGGTTTTAAGTATTCATAATTACATAACAAATGTATATATTATTTTACATTAAAAAAACTTTTACTTAACAATTTGGTAACATTGAGTGAAAATTTAACATTGGGATTTTTTTAAAACACAAAATCCAACCTCTTAATTACTAAGAAATTGGATTTTTAAAGTTCCTGGTGAGCAATTTTGCTCTGCTAATTCAGTAACGAATCTAATAGTTTTTGTAGTCTTGGGTCAGAAGGTCTTGCGGCATCAGCATCTACAACTTTTCCGTATGGATCAATTAATAAAAATCTTGGAATCGTATTCACCTCAAATGCTTTTATAAAATCAGAAACTGGAGTTTTTCCTGCATATAATTGAGTTCCACCCAATCCTTTTTCTGTTACAAACGTTTTCCATTTCTCGTGATCTTTATCCGCATCAACAGAGACACTCACGAATTCTATGTTTTTCGCGTGATATTTTTCTTCAACCAATTTTAATGACGGAATTTCAGCACGACAAGGTCCGCACCAAGTTGCCCAAATGTCTATGTAGACATATTTTCCTTTTAAGCTTTCTAAAGTTGTTTTTCCTCCGGCATGATTTTCAAAATCAAAGTTAGGTGCCGCAATATTATTTAATTTCTTTTTTGCTTGTGACATAGAATAATACTGCTGTAATTCGGCAATTTTTGACACATTATTCTTCTTTTGAAGTGCAACAAAATTAGAATCTAATTTCGCTTTTTCTAAATGAATCAAATCAGAAGCTATAATTTCATTGACTTGCTTCGTAAATTCTTCTTGATTTGATTTTAGTAACGATTCAAAATTAATTTTACTATCTAATAAAGTGCTTTTCGCTAAATAATTGTTTTCGGTTGCTCCATTTCCCGAAAAAGTAATGGATTCATCAAACATCGCAGCATCCATTTTTAAATCTAAATCATATCCGGGTTTTAAATAAAGGTCGGCATATTCAACTCCATCAAACATTTGATACATTCCTTCTTTTGTTTCAAACGAATCATTAAAAGCGCCTTCTTTGTTTAATTTAATTTCTTTTACAATAGTGTTATTGTCTTTTATAAATAATACATCACTGTTTTTGTTTGAAATTTTTCCGTGAAATAAAACTTTCTGTTGCGAGAAACTAGTGGTTGTGTAAACTATTGAAAGTAAAAGCAAAAATATATTTTTCATGATAGATAAAAATTTAAATTAATAATTCAAAAATACTTTTTTATTTCATCTAAATCAGAATTTTAACACAATTTTTCTCGGATAATTTGGATTGAAGAATTCAACGTTAATTTGATTTTTGTTTTTACTTTTGCAAAAAATTATTCTAATGTACAGAAGTCATAATAATGGTGAATTAAACGCCACTCATATCAATAAAGAAGTAACGCTTGCGGGCTGGGTTCAAAAATCCCGTGATAAAGGATTTATGATTTGGGTTGATTTGCGTGACCGTTACGGAATTACGCAATTAATTTTTGACGAACAACGAACTGATAAAATTGTTTTTGAAAAAGCTAAATCGCTCGGAAGGGAATTTGTAATTCAGGTTAAAGGAACTGTTATTGAGCGTGAATCTAAAAATGCCAATATGACTACTGGTGATGTTGAAATCCTGGTTTCAGAATTAAACATTTTAAACTCAGCTATAACGCCACCCTTCACGATTGAAGACGAAACTGACGGTGGTGAAGACATCAGAATGAAATACCGCTATCTCGACATCCGAAGAAATCCGGTTAAAAACGCATTGCTTTTCCGCCATAAAGTGGCTATGGAAGTTCGAAAATATTTATCTGATTTGGATTTTTGCGAAGTTGAGACGCCGTATTTAATCAAATCTACTCCGGAAGGCGCGAGAGATTTTGTAGTTCCGAGTCGAATGAATCAAGGGCAGTTTTATGCTTTACCACAATCGCCACAAACCTTCAAGCAATTATTGATGGTCGGCGGAATGGACAAATATTTCCAAATTGTAAAATGTTTCCGTGACGAAGATTTACGCGCTGACAGACAGCCAGAGTTTACTCAAATCGATTGTGAAATGGCATTTGTTGAACAGGAAGATATTTTAAATGTTTTTGAAGGTCTGACACGCCATTTATTAAAAGAATTAAAGGGAGTTGAAGTAGCACAATTTCCAAGAATTACCTACGATTACGCTATGAAAACTTACGGAAATGACAAGCCCGATATTCGCTTTGACATGAAGTTTGGCGAATTAAACTCCGTTACTCAACATAGAGATTTTGGAGTTTTCAATTCAGCTGAATTGGTAGTCGGAATTGCCGCCCCCAATTGCGCTTCATTTACAAGAAAAGAAATCGACGCGTTAATTGATTGGGTTAAACGTCCACAAATAGGCGCATCCGGAATGGTATATGTAAAATGTGAAGAAGACGGAACGTTTAAATCTTCAGTTGATAAATTCTACGACCAAGACGATTTAACCAGTTGGGCAAAAATTATCGGAGCCAAAGCAGGCGATATGATATTTGTGCTTTCCGGCCCAACCGATAAAACCCGTACACAGCTTTCGGCACTTCGTATGGAATTGGCAACACGTTTAGGACTAAGAAATGCGGAAGTTTTTGCGCCATTATGGGTTGTTGATTTTCCATTATTGGAATGGGATGAGGAAAGTGGTCGATATCATGCGATGCATCATCCGTTTACGTCTCCCAAACCGGAAGACATGAAACTGATTGAAACCGAACCAGGAAAAGTTCGCGCCAATGCATATGATATGGTGTTGAATGGAAATGAAATTGGTGGTGGATCAATTAGGATTCACGACAAAGAACTGCAAAGCAGGATGTTTTCACTATTAGGGTTTTCTCAGGAACAAGCTGAAGATCAATTTGGTTTTTTGATGAATGCTTTCCAGTTTGGTGCGCCGCCACATGGTGGATTAGCATTTGGACTTGACAGATTAGTAGCAATTTTGGGTGGACAGGAAACAATTAGGGATTTTATCGCTTTCCCGAAAAACAATTCCGGTAGAGACGTTATGATCGATGCCCCTTCGGCAATTGATGAAACTCAGTTAAAAGAATTATGTATTAAATTGGATTTAAAGTAATTAATATTAACCCGTTGGGTGTAATTAAATAATTTGATTTTTAATATTGTTTATTGGTCTATCAAATATGAATTTATTGATATATTGAACCAAAGTTAATGCTGTTATTTTAGCTAAAATTCTTGTTTTAAATCCTTCAAAAGA
>NZ_JANXTI010000087.1 GCF_025352425.1 Flavobacterium sp. | reverse complement strand
ACGATTGATTAGGCATCCCCCCCTTAAATCTAAAAAATACTCACTAAATTGGCATACAACTGGATTGGACTTCACGATAACTTGGTTTTTGTTTGGTAGCAAACAAGTTACGGAAGTCTAACCAGTTTGTTAACCATTTTTGCCCTGTATGTCCAGTAGTAAAGCTTCTTTACATAAGGCTAATCTAACTTTAATCGCCATAGAATTATGAATCGAAATCACCGTACCATCTTGTGCCCATTTACGAAAATAATAATACACTATTCTCCAATCGGGAAAGTCGTTGGGAAGCATTCTCCATTGAATACCAGCTTTATCAACGTAGAGAATTGCATTGATGATTTGGCGAATAGTATATTTCCTTTTTCGCCTTAAAATTTTGACATCAAAGTTTTCTTTGATATTTTGCCACTGAGAATCGGTTAAATCTGATGGATACATGAGAAAGTAAATTTATGGTTTGACAACTCAAATTTACTGACCGATTCTCATTTTTCGTGAAACTTTAGACAACCTCTTAGAGTGCCATATCTCGAACCGTACGTTTTTGATACATCATCACTTCGGAGGTAATTTTTTTACAGACTGGACATAAACTCTCAGTATTGGTTGATTCACAATAAATGTGAGCCTCTCTATCTGTGATTGAACAGTCCAAAACCTTAACTTTGGGAAGAGTTAAAAGTAACTCAATGTTGATTTCCATTCAACAAAGATAACAGTCCCGTATAAATCATAGTAGAACCTGAATTCTTTGATTTTGTGGAATCCAGCAAAACCATGACGACTCGTTACGAACAGTATATTTACTTTATGGCTGATGATATTTGTATCAGCCAAGTATGTGTAAAAGAAGATATTATCTGGTCAACGGTCAACGCAATTTATCAGAAATTGCTGATAAACAATTATATAAAAGAACCGTCTGGCAACAAGTTCGCTACCTTGGTATTGATAAAATTTCAATCCGTAAAGGAAAGAAAAATTATGCTTGTTGTCTGGTTGATTTAGAAAGAGGAATCATTTTAGATTTTCTTGAAAATCGCCAAAAGGAAACGATTGTAGCCTATTTCAAAGGAAAAGGCATTGATTTTTGTAATCAAATAGAAGTCGTTAGTAGTGATATGTGGGATGCTTATTCCACTCTTGCAGGAGATTTATTTCCTAATGCCATATCCGTTATTGACCGCTATCATTTTTTTATTCATCTCAGTAAAGCCCTTGATTCAACTCGTAAATCTTTACGTAAGAACTTCCCTGATGAAGAATGTTTTAACCACCTTCGTTGGACCTTATTAAAGAGTCCCGATGACTTGTCTGAGGATGAACACAAAACACTGAAAGATGCTTTTTTAATCTGTCCAGACCTTCAAGAAGTTTATCAACTTAGAAAAGAATTAAAGGCTATTTTTGATTTGGATTTAACCAAAGACCAGGCTTCTTTAAAAGTAGAAGAATGGCAAGAAAAAGCTCAAAAATTAAATAATAAACCAATTGAATCTTTCCTTAAAACACTAAATAATTGGAAAGATAAGGTCTAAATTTCTTCCATCAAAGACATACAAACGCAGTGGTGGAAGGTTTAAACAATGCGATTCAGGGTATCATTCGAAGGTCATTTGGATTTCATAGTTTTGAAAATCTCAAACGAAGAGTTTTAATCGAATTGGGATAATCCCGTATAAATCATAGATGAACCATATTTTTCTATACTCATTGCATAAAACAATTTCCATAGAGGGATTCTTTAAAAAGGCTATTTTAAACTATCTGCTTTCTTCATTTCACCACTCCAAAATTTTGCTTCTTTTTTGTCTTTTTGAATTCCAAATCCACCAGTTTCATACATACTTTTCAACAAGAGAAAAATTATCTCATCATTCTTGCCATATTGATTAGCTAAACGCAAATATTTTATAGCCTGAATGTAATCTTTACCGTTTGTAGTAGTTCCTTGATGATACAAACACCCTAATACATAGTGACTCTCGGCATCAACATTATCCACTGCCAAACGAAAATATTCCATTGCTTTGTTAATATCTTTGCGATAGCCGTATAAACCACCTCCATATGAGACACCAAAAATTAAAAGGGTTTTTGGATCTAATGCATACTTAGTATTATCCCCCTGTGCAGTTGCAAGTTTGTAATATTCGGTTGCACGCTCTCCAAGTTTTTTAAAATCTGAATACATTTTAGTAGTTGCTTCTTGATTATTTGGATTTTTAGCCATTTGATTCATATATTCATCCGAAATGTCTTTTGTATTTTCCTTTCTTAATAAAATCGTTCCAAAACTTACTTGCCCATTTACATTACCTTTCGCCGCTGATAATTCGAATAGGCTTTTAGCTTTTGCAAAATCCTTTTCAACACCTAATCCTCGCAGGTAAAGATTACCTAACCCGTTTTCGCCATCGGCATCATCGTTGTCCGCCAACTGTTTATAAAGAATAAAAGCCATTTTATAATCTACTCCACTCTTACCATACATAAATTTGTGTGCTTGCTTATGAAGGGAATCCAACAAAGTAATTTTAGTTACAAACTCTTCTTCGCTTTTGGGATATTTTTTTAAGGATTCAGCTATTTTATAAATATCTCGGTATTTATCATCGTTGTTAGGAACGTTTTCATAATCCTTTAAATATTTTGTGCATAATTGTCTGGCATTTTCAATTATTTTATAATTGTTAAAAGGTTTTTTCTCGATAATTTTAGATTGCACCATAATTTTTAAGTACATCACCTTAGGGTTTGTGCTTTCAAGAATGGTTTCAACCTCGTTTAATTTTGTTAAAGTCGTTTCAAAATCATTGATAGAATAGGCTTCTTCAGCTTCTTCATACTTTATTTTAGCAATAGCTTTTTGGGTAAAAGCAAATTGAACACTTGCCAATAATGCAAAGGTGATTAGGATTATTTTTCTCATTTGTGGTTAATTTGTGGTATACTCATTACATAAAATAAATTCAATGATTTGTTAAAATTAAAATTTATACATTAACTTGAAATAGCTAAGTGCAACTCTAAAAAATAGCAGAATGCTACAGCTCAACAAGAAATTTGTACACTCGTTTGTAACTTATTTCAATATATTAATTGCGTCCTGTTTCAAATTGTTCTCTCATTATCTTAATTGTAATAAAATAGCAGTTATCCCAACAATACCTATGTAAATTATACCAAAACCAAGTAGCTTTCTTTTAAATTGGTAAAAGTAAAATTGCCCCAATGAATTGATAAACAACCCATTAGGGCGATTGTAGCTTGCAAAAGGTGCATCTTTGCATTGGAAAAATTACTACGATGCAAAAAAAGTCAAAATTGTCTAATAAAAAAAGCA
>NZ_JANXTI010000017.1 GCF_025352425.1 Flavobacterium sp. | reverse complement strand
AGCTGTCCGAAAACAGATTTACTAGAAAAATAATTACTTTTACTCATCGTTATTTGAATTTTTGCAACTCTAAATTACGATTTTAATTGAGAAGCCATTTTTATGGCTTCTTTTTTATTTACTTTTATCGGACAACAATGATATATAAAGTAATAATTTAAAAAAAATATCAAAATGAAACAAAACGCTTTAAAACAAGTTGAGCCAATTACAGTTGCTCAAATTAAGGATACTCTTAAGAAAATTGCTCCGGACAAATTTGATAAAATGATTATTACAGATGGTCAATCTGTAAAAAGAGGTAATTATGTTTACGCAAAATTGAAATTTGAAAAAGTTGAACGACAAGTTGAACAAATAAAATTTCCGTTACACGGTGCTATAAAAGACAACTTTGCCGAACTCGAAGGCGGGGAAGGGAAATTAGGAGATAAAGCTCCTATAAATTCTAATAAACTTTTTGAAACACTAAAAAGTAATTACCAAATAACGGGGAAAGGTGCAAATAGCAATCAAGCAAAAGACGCTTTTAACTATCCGCTTGATGAAGCCAATGGTGAAATTGCCAAGCAACAAAAAAAATATTTCTTCCCTGATTTAACCTATCAAGAAACTTGTGAAGAATGCAAAGGAGAAAAATATGTAAAATGTACAGATAGCGAATGTGATGGTCGCCATAATTGGACATGTACAGATTGCCATGGTGATGGAAAAGTAACTTGTAAAGATTGCGGTGGTGATGGGAAAATTACTTGTAAAGAATGTAAGGGTCACGGATATACAAAATGTGGTGGTGGAGCAGGTGGATTTATTGGAAGAAATGTTTTGTCTGGTCAAAATTTACACCTTGGCGGTTGTGGTGGAACTGGACAAATTAAAGATGGAGATAGGTATCGTTCATGCAAAACCTGTCATGGTAAAGGCGAAATAGCATGTAAAGACTGCGGAACAAAAGGTGAAGTAAAATGTGATAAATGTTCAGGTCGTGGTGAAGTGCAATGTAGAGATTGTTCGGGTAAAGGTGATATTACATGCTCTGTTTGTTATGGTGACAAAGAAAGATATGGCAAAGTAGATTGTCCTGAATGTGCTACAATTGGTATAGTTGCACAAGTTGTTTATGTTGACAGTTTTGTTAGCCAAAATGAAAATGAAAAAGTAATTTTAAAAGGTGACAAACTAAATATATCCGACAATAATGTTACAAAACATGTAAAATCAAATCAATCAGGGCAAGTTGTATTCAAGAAAGTAAATGAAAAGATTGAGGAAAATTATGATGAATTCAGCAAAGAATATGCTGAAATATTTGAAAAAGATTTGGGGCTAAATAAAAATAATTATCCACTTGTGACGAAAGAGGAAATGTATTATCAAGTAGTGCCATGTGTTGAATTAAGTTACAAACACATGTTGACTAATACAGTTCACGAGTTTACTATTGTGAATATTTGGGATAATCCTGAAATTATCTTCCATAGTGAACCCGAACAACTTAAACAAGATTTAGGTAACGCAACAAAAGCAGTTGGTGGATTTTTCGGTAAACTATTTAAAACAAAAGGGTTCAAAACAAAAGAGGATAAGAAAAATGAAATCACTTTACTAATCCATCTTGCAAAAATTGACGGTAAAATTGAAGATGAAGAAAAAATATCATTGTCAGAAGCAATTGGGCACTTGGAAGAATTCACAAATTCTGAAAAGCAACAACTTTTTGATTTAATGAATTCAGCAACTTTACCACCATTGTCAAAAAACGACACTGTATTTAGCTCAAAAGAAAGAGCAAATGAAGTTGTAGAAAAACTAACAAAACTTGCAATGGCAGACGGTGAACTTGAAGGACTTGAAAAGGAATTTATTGATAAAATAAAAAGTTTAATCGGTTAAAATGAATTCTGAATTAGAAAAACTAATTGAGCTTACACTTGCTGACGGACAATTGACCGACAAGGAAAGAACTGTTCTATTTCGTAAGGCAAAGGAATTAGGTGTTGCCGAAGATGAACTTGAAATTGTGCTTGATGGAAAATTATTTGCTTTACAAAGGAATTCACAAAGCAATTCCGTTAAATATGGTGATGTTAAAAAATGTCCTTCTTGTAATGCACAAATAAATTCTTTTTCATCTGTTTGCGGTGATTGCGGTTATGAGTTTAGAAACATAGGAGCAAATACTTCTGTTAAAGAGTTATCTCAAAAATTGGATAATGTTGTTTCAGAATGTGGAATAAAGTCATATAAACATATGGTTGGCAGGGGATATGGTGACGAAGAAACAGCAAGACGAGACGACATTACTGCCAAACAAAAATATGTAATTAAAAATTTTCCCGTTCCAAATACAAGGGAAGATATTTTAGAATTACTTTATTTTATTCAACCAAAAATTGAGATTGGATTTCGAGCAGACAAGAATGTATTTGACTGGCGAAACAAATACAGGGAAATAATTAATCGTGCAAAATCTTCTTATAGGTCAGACAAAAAAGTATTTGAGGAAATAGCACAAATGGAAAGCAACCTAAAAAATAGCAACACCATCGGTTATATTGTTTGCCTTTATTCTACTTCAAGTGCTATGTTTAAATGGGTTTTGTCAATGCTTGGTATAATGGCAGGTTGCGGAATTGCGTATTTGATTTTAAAAATATTCAACATAAAATAAAAAATAACATGGCACTATTCGGAAATAAAGCAGAAGGCGGATTAATGGATGTAATCCGTTGCGATGAACAAGAATA
>NZ_JANXTI010000016.1 GCF_025352425.1 Flavobacterium sp. | reverse complement strand
CTGTCCGAAAACAGATTTACTAGAAAAATAATTACTTTTACTCATCGTTATTTGAATTTTTGCAACTCTAAATTACGATTTTAATTGAGAAGCCATTTTTATGGCTTCTTTTTTATTTACTTTTATCGGACAACAATGATTATTTAACACTAAAATTGACAAAATAAAAAATATCCTATACCTTTATTCAGAAATTAGTATTTATCAAATTCTTAACATGAAAAGAAAAGTAACGTTAAAGCAAATCGCTAAAGAGTTAGACGTGTCAATATCTACCGTATCCAAATCCCTTAAAAATAGCTTGGAAATTAGCGAAGACACCAGACAAAAAATTCAGGCATTTGCTAAACTGTACAACTATAAACCTAACAATATAGCGCTGAGCCTAAAGAATAGGAAAACAAAGACAATTTGTATTATTATTCCTGAAATTATCCATCATTTTTTTGCAACTGTTATTAGCGGAGTAGAAAATGTAGCCAATGAAAATGGGTATAATGTTTTAGTTTGCCTATCGGACGAATCGTTTGATAAAGAAGTGCTTAACATGGAAATGTTAGCCAACGGAAGCATTGACGGGTTCATTATATCACTCTCAAAAGAAACCCAACAAAAGAAGGATTTCCATCATATCGTAGAAGTTATTAATCAGGGAATGCCGGTAGTCATGTTTGACAGAGTTACCAATGATATTTTATGCGATAAAGTAATAATCGACGATGGTTTAGCCGCTTTTAATGCAACCCAGTTTCTTATTGATAAAGGGTTTAAAAAAATTGCTTTAATAACAACGGTCGACTACGTTAGTGTTGGCAAACTAAGAACTCAGGGTTATATTAAGGCATTAAAAAATAATGATATAGAGGTTGATGAGAATTTAATTCTCAAAATTGAAGATATCGAAAATTTTGAACCTTTAATTGAAAACTTATTGACTAATAATGATTTGGATGCCGTTTTTGCAGTAAATGAAATTTTTGCCGTAACCGCCATTAAATTAGCTCGAAAGCTAAATATTAAAGTCCCGGAAGAACTCTCCATCATTGGTTTTACAGACGGAATCATTTCAAAATATTCCACCCCAAGCATATCAACTGTTAGTCAAAATGGAATCAAAATGGGAGGAAAAGCCGCAAAAATGCTTATCGAAAGATTGGAAGCTGAGGACGAAGAAGATGAACAATACAGCACCGAAGTGATAGAAACTGAATTGGTGGAAAGAGAATCAACCTCATAGCTATTATTTTTAAAAGCTTTAATACATAGATACTCCATAGATAAAGCATAGATAGTGTATGGATAGTGTATGAGGAGTGTAAAATAGATAAGATAAAACAAAAATCTTTTTTTATAAAAAAACTGAGTATCTAAAAACTTTTATATATTTACAACCAATTATCAAAGCTTACACTTTTACTTCGAAAACAAAAATAAGTTTTGATAAGCATCACGCTTATCGTATTATAAATCATTAAATTACGATAATGGAAAAGCGTAAATTAGGGTTCTGGGAAGTTTGGAACATGAGTTTTGGATTTCTTGGTATTCAGTTCGGATTTGCCCTTCAGGGCGGATTTATGTCCAGAATTTTTCAAACACTTGGGGCTGATCCTCATGACATTCCTGCCCTTTGGGTAGCGGCCCCGCTAACAGGCTTAATTGTTCAACCCATAATTGGATATTTAAGTGACAATACCTGGCATCCAAAATACGGAAGACGAAAGCCCTATTTTTTAATGGGTGCGATATTAAGTTCATTTGCCTTATTTTTTGTTCCCTATTCGTCAGTACTATGGGTTGCGGCGGGTTTTCTATGGATTCTTGATGCCTCCATTAATATCAGCATGGAACCATTTAGGGCGTTGGTTGCGGACAAGCTTCCTGAAAGCCAGCGTTCCTATGGATTTGTCCTTCAAACACTAATCATTGGTATTGGAACTTGGATAGCATCCAATCTTCCCTGGCTGGTGAGCCGAATGGGGTTTACCGATGAACCTGCTCCCGGGATTGTCCCTGAATATGTAAAAATAGCCTTTGGTATTGGCGCACTGGTTTTCCTTATCAGTATTCTTTATACGGTGATGAAAACCAAGGAATATCCACCAGACGATATTGAAGCTTTCAAGAGCGAGAAAAAGGAAAACCGATTTATACATGACTTATCTTACTCGATTAAAAATATGCCAACTACTATGAAAAAACTTGGACTAATTCAGTTTTTCAGTTGGTTTGCATTTTTTACTATGTGGAGTATGGCTACACCAGCGCTTACAGATTATGTTTATAAAGCACCCGCACCTGATAAAGAAGCTTATAATTTCACAATTCCTGCACAGGAGCAAGCATTTAATGTAGCAAATACGGCATACCAAACAGCCGCAGACAATGTTGGATCAGCGATGGGAATCTACGGACTATCTTCTATGGCTTTTGCATTGCTGCTTACTTTTTATGCCGCGAAACGAACAGTAAACAGGCGCATAATCCACATGTTCTCATTAATTGCAGGAGGTGCTGGTTTTCTCTTAATGGGTATAGGAGATGCAGCTCTTCTGAACGTATCATTCATCCTAATTGGAATTTCATGGGGAAGTATACTTTCGATGCCATACGCTATGCTGTCTAGTTCTGTTGACGAAAAAAGAATGGGAATGATGATGGGGCTTTTTAATATGTTCATTGTAATTCCACAAATCATCGCCGCTTTAGGGGGTATTAATTTCCTGTCAGGGATAATCAGCAAAAGCAGTATTGCACCGATGATGTTAGCAGGCATAGCACTTGTTATTGCAGGATTATGCAATTTTTTAATAAACGACAAAAAAGTTATCATAGGATAAAATGAATAAAAAAGCATTCATCTTCGACCTGGATGGCGTAATTGTTGACACCGCTAAATATCATTTTTTAGCCTGGCAAAAAATAGCCGCGGATTTAGGTATCGAATTTACACCGGAACACAACGAGGAATTAAAAGGAGTCAGCCGTGTCCGTTCTTTGGATATTATTTTGAAGCTTGGAAATATTGAAGCTTCCCAGGAAAACAAAGATAAATGGCTGAAACAAAAAAACGAAGATTATCTCTCTTATATTGAACACATGAACGAAACAGAAATTCTTCCTGGGGTTCTAAATATTTTAGAGTTTATCAAAGAGAAAAATCAATTAATCGCATTGGGTTCGGCAAGTAAAAACGCAAGGCCCATACTTGAAAAAGTCAAAATTTTGCATATGTTCGATGCCATTGTAGACGGAAATGATGTAACCAATGCAAAGCCAGATCCGGAAGTTTTTATAAGAGGTGCAAAATTATTGAATACAAGCAATGAAAACTCCATGGTTTTTGAAGATGCCGTAGCAGGAATCCAAGCCGCAAATATTGCGAACATGACTAGTATCGGAATTGGAGATGAGAGAGTTCTGAAGGAAGCAAAATACAATTTTAAAGATTTTACCTTTATGGATACTTCTTTTATTGAAGCGTTCATAAACTAAAATTGAATGATAAAAGAAAAATAAAATGAATCAAGATTACATCAAACCAGACAATTGGTCAATCATAGAAGAAGGTTTTGACTTAGACCAGGTTAAATCTTCCGAAAGCTTATTCAGTATTGGAAACGGTGCCATGGGCCAACGTGCCAATTTTGAAGAACACTACTCGGGCGAAACATTCCAGGGAAGTTATATTGCTGGAGTCTATTATCCTGATAAAACTAAAGTGGGCTGGTGGAAAAACGGCTATCCCGAATATTTTGCCAAAGTACTAAATGCTCCAAACTGGATTGGAATCCACATTGGAATCAATGGCGAAAATCTTGATTTAGCTGCCTGCAAAGAAGTGAAAAACTTCCGTCGCGAATTGAATATGAAAGAAGGAATCTACAACCGTTCCTTTGAAGCAACCTTGCAAAATGGAACTCAGATTTCAGTAAACGTCCGTCGTTTTCTTTCCCTAAATTTAGATGAAGTTGGTGTGATCAATTATGAAATTACTCCGCTTAATAATGATGCCAAAATAGTCTTTAAACCTTATGTTGATGCCGGAGTTCATAATGAAGATGCCAATTGGGAAGAAAAATTTTGGGAGCCATTAGAGGTAAAACATTCCGCAAACGAAGCGTTTGTAACTGCAAGAACTTTCAAAACGCATTTCACGGCAACTACTTTTATGCAAAACAGTATTTTTTTAAATGCTGAAAACCTGAAACTTTCTCCGTCAAATGTTGAGACATCTAAAGATCTAGTTCAGTTTACTTATGAAATTTTCGCAGCAAAGAATCAAACAGCTTCCATACAAAAATTGGGCGGTTATACCGTTTCCATGAATCACGAAAACACACAGGTTGCCGCTCAAAATGTAATTGCAAAAGCATTGACAATCGGCTACGACCAATTATTGAATGACCAAATTACTGCCTGGGCAAAAATCTGGGAAATGAGCGACATCACTATTGATGGCGATGTGAAGGCGCAACAAGGAATTCGTTTCAATATTTTCCATTTAAATCAGACCTATTTAGGAAAAGATTCCCGTTTGAATATTGGCCCAAAAGGATTTACCGGAGAAAAATATGGCGGTTCCACTTATTGGGACACGGAAGCCTATTGCATTCCGTTTTACATGGCAACCAAAGACCAGCAGGTAGCTCGAAATCTTTTAGCGTATCGCTACAATCAATTAGATAAAGCCATTGAAAATGCCGGAAAGTTAGGTTTCACAAATGGTGCTGCCTTGTATCCAATGGTTACGATGAATGGTGAAGAATGCCACAACGAGTGGGAAATTACCTTTGAGGAAATCCACCGAAATGGCGCTATTGCTTTTGCCATTTTCAACTATTACCGATTCACGGGCGATTACTCTTATATTCCTGAAAAAGGGTTGGAAGTCCTTATCGGAATTGCCCGTTTCTGGCATCAGAGAGCAACGTTTTCTACAAATAAAAATCAGTACGTGATTCTTGGAGTTACAGGTCCGAATGAATACGAAAACAACGTAAACAATAATTTCTATACTAATTACTTGGCCAAATGGTGCATCGATTATGCCATTGAACAAATTGAGCGTGTAGAAAAGGAATATAGTTCCGATTTTAAACGAATCATTAGCAAAGTCAAATTAGACGCTACGGAAATTGTTCACTGGAAAAAAGTCGCAGACCATATGTATTTTCCATTTTCGGAAGAGCACGATGTTTATTTGCAACAAGATGGCTTCTTAGATAAGGAATTGGTAAAAGTCCACGATCTGGATAAATCACAACGACCTATCAATCAAAAATGGTCTTGGGACAGAATCCTTCGTTCGCCATATATCAAACAGGCTGACACGCTTCAAGGCTTTTATTTCTTTGAAGATCATTTCAGCAGGGAACAATTAGAAAAGCATTTCGATTTTTACGAGCCATTCACGGTTCATGAAAGTTCGCTTTCCCCTTGCGTTCACTCAATTCAGGCAGCAACTCTAGGCAGAATGGAACAAGCTTATACTTTTTATTTACGTACTTCCCGTTTAGATTTGGATGATTATAACAAAGAAGTCGAAGAAGGTTTACATATTACCTCTATGGCCGGAACCTGGATGAGTATAGTAGAAGGTTTTGGTGGAATGAGAGTCAAAAATGACACTTTACATTTTGAGCCAAGAATTCCAAAAGAATGGAATGGTTTTACATTCAAAATCAATTTCAGAAACCAAATCCTAAAAGTTTCTGTTCACCAAAAAGAGACCAAATTTGTGCTTGAAGGTGAAAACCCAATTACCGTTTACGTAAACGGAGCAGCTGTTTCTGTCGAGCCAAATAGTTTGGTAACCGTGTAATTAAAGTTAAACTAAAAAATTATAACCATTAAGATATTAAGTTTTCCTCTTAATTTTCTTAATACCTTAATGGTTAAATTATCTAAAAATATCTATGACTAAAAAACAAATAACTCAATTGTCTTATGAAATAATTGGTTATGCAATAAAAGTTCATAAAAAATTAGGTCCAGGTTTATTAGAAAGAATTTATGAAGAATGTTTAAAATATGAGTTGGAGAAAAATGGTTACAATGTTCAGCAACAAATAAATATTGAAATTGATTACTATGATTTAGAGTTAGAAAATCCATTAAGATTAGACCTATTAGTGAATGATTGTATCATTGTTGAGTTAAAAACCGTAGAAAAATTTCATCCAATAGACGAGGCAAAATTATTGACCTATATGAAACTATTAAGTATTCCACAAGGTTTACTCATTAATTTCAATACCACCAACATAACTAAATCTACAAAGCCATTGGTCAACGAATACTTCACTAGATTATCTGACGAATAAATCTTAATGAATTTTAATACCTTAATGGTTTAATCATGAAAAAAACAATTTTCCTTTTTTTATTCTCTGTTACCGCTTTCGCACAGATTGACCGTGTTGAACCGCCATTTTGGTATGCCGGTATGAATTTGTCCAGCGTTCAGATTATGTTTTATGGCAAAAACATCTCGCAGTATGATGTTTCCATATCAAATAACATCGCCATCGAAAACATCAAAAAAACGGAGAATCCAAACTATCTTTTTGTAACTATCGATACAAAAAATGCAGCAGCATCTGAATTGACATTCAGTTTCAAAAGCAAAAACAAAGTAGCATTTACCAAAAACTATTCAATTAAAGAAAGAAGGGAGAATTCCAAATTCCGAAAAGGCTACGATAGCTCTGATATGATTTATTTGATAATGTCTGACCGTTTTGCTAACGGAAATCCGAAAAACGACAGCGACAATTCGGTTACTGAAAAAGCAGACCGAAAGAATCCAAACGGAAGACACGGTGGCGATATTGAAGGCATCATCAACAATTTAGATTATATCAAAGAACTGGGCGCAACCGCCGTTTGGCCAACGCCACTTTGTGAAGACAACGACGCCAAAGCTTCTTATCACACTTACGGACAATCTGATGTGTATAAAATTGATCCGCGTTTCGGAACTAATGAAGATTACCTGAGATTGAGTGCCGAATTACATAAGCGCGGCATGAAAAACATCATGGATTATGTGACGAATCATTGGGGCTGGCAGCATTGGATGTACAAGGATTTACCGACGTATGATTGGGTACACCAATTCCCGGGGTATTCACAATCCAACTACAGAATGACAACCCAGTTTGATCCAAATGCTTCGGATATCGATACCAAAAACTGTATGGATGGTTGGTTTGTTCCCACAATGCCCGATTTGAATCAGTCGAATCCTTTGGTTTTAAAATACCTTACTCAAAACGCGATATGGTGGATTGAATACGCCGATTTGGATGGTTTCCGTGTGGATACGTATTCCTATAACGACAAAGACGGAATCTCGAAATGGACAAAAGCCATACTTGATGAATATCCAAATTTCAACATTGTTGGCGAAGTCTGGATGCACAATCAGGCACAAATGGCCTATTGGCAAAAGGACAGTAAAATAGGCGCTATTGAAAGCTACAATTCCTATTTGCCAAGCGTAATGGATTTTACCTTGCACGATGCTTTGGGTTCAGTTTTCAATGAAGACAAAGGCGAATGGGATAAAGGAATGATAAAAATCTATGATAATTTCACCAACGATTTTCTGTATCCAAACATTAATAATATGTTGGTTTTTGCTGAAAATCACGACACTAATCGTTTCAACGCTGCCTATAAAAAAGACTTCAAAAAATACCAGATGGCAATGACTTTATTGGCTACGATTAGAGGAATACCACAGCTATATTATGGTTCAGAAATTGGCATGGATGGTGACAAAGGCAAAGGCGATGGCGATATCCGTCATGATTTTCCTGGTGGCTGGAGTGGCGATACAAATAATAGCTTTACCAAAGCAGGAAGAACCGAAGAGCAAAATAAATTCTATGATTTCACTGTCAAATTATTCAACTGGAGAAAGTCAAAAAATGTGATTCATTTCGGAAAGATGAAACATTATGTTCCGGAGAATAATGTGTATGTTTATTTCCGTTACAACGAAACAGAAAGCGTGATGGTTGTCATCAATAACAATCCGCAAACCCAAACTTTTAAAACCAAACGTTTTGCCGAGAGCATCCAGAATCATCAAAACGGAAATGACATTCTTTCCGGAAGAACTGTTGACTTAAAAAATGATATTTCCATTGAAGGAAAATCTGTTCTCGTATTAGAATTAAAATAAAAAAGATGAAGAAGCTACTTTTATTATTACTGATTTCGACTATTTCATTTGCACAAAACACAAACAGAAAATACAAGTCGCATAAATGGAAAGATGACTATTTACAAATAACTGTTACCGATGGTAACTATTACTTCCGAATGTATTCTGATAAAATTATTGAGACTTCATTCATACCAAACGGGCAAACTCAAAATACGCAATCACATACTGTTGTCTTTGATAACCGCCAATTCAATACTAGTAAAACCGAAAGTAAAAAATATTTAGAATTAGGAACCAAATCCATAACTGTTCATATCGACAGAAACCCTTTTAAGATTACTTATTACAAAAACAACAATGCTTTTTTTTCAGAGAAATCAGGCTATATTAAAGTAAATGATTCCACCGAAACATTGTCTTTCAATCTTGACAATTCCGAAGCGTTATATGGCGGCGGTGCCCGAGCGTTAGGTATGAACCGCCGTGGCAATCGTCTGCAATTATACAACCGTGCGCATTATGGTTATGAAACCAAAGCCGAGTTGATGAATTTCTGTATTCCGTTAGTGATGTCGTCTAAGTTATACGCGGTTCATTTTGATAATCCTGCCATTGGTTATTTGGATTTGGACAGCAAAAAAGACAATACCTTAACTTACGAAACTATCTCCGGACGCAAAACCTATCAGGTAATTGTTGGCGATAATTGGACAGATTTAGTTTCCAATTATACTGATTTAACCGGGAAACAACCCTTATTACCGCGTTGGTCTTTGGGGAATTTTTCAAGTCGATTTGGATATCATTCGCAGGAAGAAGTAGAAAATACCATCAAAAAATTTGAACAAAATAATGTTCCCGTCGACGCAATAATACTCGATTTATATTGGTTCGGAAAAACAATCAAAGGCACAATGGGGAATCTGGATTGGGACAAAGACAATTTTCCAAATTCGGATAAAATGATTTCCGATTTAAACGCCAAAGGAATTAAAACCGTTTTAATCACAGAACCTTTTATCCTGACAACCTCATCCAAATGGCAGGAAGCCGTTGATAAAAAAGTATTGGTAACCGATAAAACCAATAAACCTGCGACCTGGGATTTCTATTTCGGAAATACAAGCGTTGTTGATATTTTCAAACCTGAAGGCGCAGCATGGTTCTGGAACGTATACAAACGATTAATCAATCAAGGTGCCGGCGGAATGTGGGGCGATTTGGGCGAACCCGAAGTTTTTCCGTCAAAAGTACTAACTGCTGCTGGTAAAGCGGATGAAGTCCACAATATTTACGGACACAATTGGGCCAAGTTAATAGCTGATGGTTATAAAAAAGATTTTCCAAACCAAAGACCCTTTATTTTAATGCGTGCCGGATATTCGGGTTCCCAGCGTTTCGGAATGGTGCCCTGGAGCGGCGATGTCAGCAGAAGTTGGGGCGGATTACAAAGCCAGATGGAAATTGCACTTCAAATGGGAATGCAGGGCTTGGGCTATATGCACTCTGACCTTGGCGGATTTGCAGGCGATTATTTTGATAACGAATTGTACTTGCGTTGGCTGCAATATGGAGTTTTCAATCCTATTTTCAGGCCGCACGCGCAGGAAGAAGTGGCTTCGGAAGTAGCCCGAAAAGATATTCTAACGTTGACAAGCGCCAAAAAACAAGTCGAATTGCGTTACCAATTACTGCCTTATAATTACACCTTGTCTTATGATAACAATCAGAAAGGAACACCGCTAATGCGTCCGCTGTTTTTTGAAGAACCTGATAATATAAATTTAACCGCAGTAGCGGGGACTTATTTTTGGGGCAATGACTTTTTGATAACACCAATTACAAAAGCCGGTGTCACTTCAACATCTATTTATTTTCCAAAGAGCAATAACTGGTTTGATTTTTACACCAATGAAAAACGCTTGGCCGGAACAACGGAAACGGTAAAAGTGACTTCAGATTATATTCCGACTTTCGTTCGCGGCGGGAGTTTTATACCGATGATTGAAACGATTCAGAATACATCGAAGTACTCATTAGACAATTTCAATCTTCATTATTATTTTGATGCCACCGTAGCCAATTCTTCTGGTAAATTATACAATGATGATGGCGCAACCCCGAATGCTTTTGAAAAAGGGCAATACGAAATGTTGAATTTTACAAGTACAAATAATGGCAAATCTTTAGTCATAAAATTAGCAACAACTACGGGAAAGAGTTATACTTCAACCGACAAAAACGTTTCTGTACTTATCCACAATATCAAAGCCAAACGAATCTTTGTGAATGGCCAGGAACAGATTTACAAAACTTTTCACGAACCGTTACAGGTAAACGTCACAATGACAAAAGGAACAACCCAGGAAGTTAAAATTGAATATTAATAGTATGAAGAAGATAACCTTAATCGTAATGATTTTATTTTGTGGAAATTCTTTCGCTCAAAAGAAGAAGCATATAACTCCAAAAACTCCTTTCGTTTGGGAAAGTGCCAATGTGTATTTTATCGTAACAGACCGATTTAACAATGGCGATAAAACCAATGACCACACATTCAATCGAAACAAACCAACGGGAAAACTACGCGGTTTTGAAGGCGGAGATATTCGTGGTATCATTCAAAAACTGGATGAAGGTTATTTCACCAAACTTGGTATCAATGTGATTTGGATGACGCCAATTGTTGAGCAGATTCACGATGGTGTTGATGAAGGAACCGGATTTACCTATGCTTTTCATGGCTATTGGACAAGGGATTGGAGTTCGATGGATCCAAGTGTTGGAACCAAAAAGGATTTAGCCGAATTGGTTCAGAAAGCGCATGCCAAAGGAATCAGGATTATGCTTGATGCAGTTATCAATCATACCGGACCGGTGACTTCTCAAGATTCAGTTTATCCGAATGATTGGGTTAGAACTTCGCCAAAATGTACTTATAAATCATACGACACATACATCAATTGTACTTTAGTTGACAACCTTCCGGATGTGAAAACAGAGAGCAATGAAAATGTAACACTGCCGTCATTCTTAGCCAACAAATGGAAAAAAGAAGGACGTTATGATAAAGAAATGGCTTCACTTGATGCATTTTTCAAAAAAACAAAATATCCAAGAGCCCCGAAATATTACATCATGAAATGGCTTTCCGATTATATTACGGAATTCGGAATTGATGGTTACCGTGTTGACACCGCCAAGCACACGACAGAAGATGTCTGGGCCGATTTTAAGAAAGTTTGTGATATGGCTTTCGCCGAATACAAAAAACACAATCCGAAAAAAGCATTGGATAACAATGGATTCTTTACCGTGGGCGAAGTCTATGGCTATAACATTGGAAACAAAAAATTCTATGACTTTGGTGATAAAAAAGTCAACTATTTCGAAAATGGTTTTACGGGTTTAATCAATTTCGACTTTCGGAATGAAGCCAAAATGAATTACGAAGAGCTGTTTTCGAAGTATTCCAATATTTTGCAAAATGATTTAAAAGGAAACACAGTGATGAATTATGTTTCGTCTCACGATGATAGTTATCCGTTTGACAAGAAAAGAGAAAAAACCTTTGAGAGCGGCACCAAATTATTGTTGGCGCCAGGGATTTCTCAAGTATATTATGGTGATGAAAGTGCTCGCTCGTTGGATGTAGAAGGTACGCAAGGCGATGCCACTTTGCGTTCGTTTATGAATTGGGATGACATTGCCAATAATGCTGCGACCAAAGAAATTGTATCTCATTGGCAGAAATTAGGCTTGTTCAGAAGAAAACATCCTGCTGTTGGCGCTGGTGTTCATACACAGATTTCGGCTTCACCTTATGTATTCAGCAGAACTTTTACTAAAAGGAACTACAACGATAAGGTTGTGGTTGGTTTGGATTTAGCCAAAGGCGTAAAAACTATTTCGGTTGGTTCAATTTTTCAAAACGGAAGTCAAGTCAAAGATACTTATTCAGGAAAAACGGCAACTGTTATCAAAGGAAAAGTAACATTCAATACTGATTTTAATATTCTTTTATTAGAAAAACTTTAAGATGCACAAAATTGGTCATCGCGGTGCGAAAGGATATGTGGCAGAGAACACTTTGGCTTCATTTCAAAAAGCAATTGATTTGGGCGTTGACGGCATTGAATTGGATGTTCATTTGAGTTTGGATGGAAAAATAATGGTCATTCATGATGATACTGTCGACAGGACCACTTCTCAAAAAGGATTAATAAAAGATTTCTCTGCAAAAGAACTAAATCAGCTTGGCATCCCAACTTTGGAATCCGTATTTGATTTGGTTAATAAAAATTGCTTCATCAATATTGAACTCAAAGCTTATGATACTGCGGATAAAGTTGCTGAACTTATCCGGCAGTATGTTGCTGAAAAAAACTGGAACTACGAACAACTCATTGTCTCCAGTTTTGATTGGAACGCATTGCAGCAAGTTCATTTTCTGAATGATAAAATCAGAATTGGCGTTTTGACAATCACCGATTTAGCTTTGGCAATGGCTTTCGCCAAATTTATAAAAGCCTATTCCATTCACCCCTATTATCATTTGCTTAACGCAGAAAACGTAGCACCGATGCAATCCAAAAATTTTAAAGTCTATCCATGGACAATCAATGAGCCGGAAGATATTATCTTTGCCAAATCGTTAAACGTTGATGGTATCATTACAGATTTTCCGGATAGATTATGAACTCAAACTTTGATATTATAATTGTTGGTGGCGGCGCAGCTGGTTTTTTTACGGCAATCAATATCGTTGAAAACAATCCTAAACTAAAGGTTTCCATTCTCGAAAGAGGCAAAACCGTCCTGGAAAAAGTCCGCATTTCCGGTGGCGGAAGATGCAATGTGACACACGCTTGTTTTGTACCAAATGATTTAGTGAAGTTTTATCCGCGTGGCGAAAAAGAATTGCGCGGGCCGTTTCATCAGTTTTGTTCCGGAGATACCATTGATTGGTTTGAAAAACATGGCGTCGAATTGAAAATTGAAGATGACGGACGTATGTTTCCGATTTCGGATTCCTCCCAAACCATTATCGATTGCTTTCTTTCGGCAACGCAAAAACTGGGAATCCAGGTTTTGATGGGTCAAAGCGTTCAATCCATTTTCAAAGCAGAAGATTATTGGAAAGTGGAAACCAATCACGAAACATTCGTCTGTCAAAAACTAATCATGAGTACCGGAAGCAATCCGAAAATATGGGATATGCTTACACAACTTGGGCACAGCATTGTTTCACCGGTGCCTTCACTATTCACTTTTAACATTAAAGATGCCCGAATCAAGGATTTAATGGGACTTTCGGCTTTCGCCAAAGTGAAGGTAAAAGGCAGTAAGCTTGAAGCTTCAGGACCATTATTGATAACCCATTGGGGAATGTCCGGTCCCGGAATTTTACGATTATCCGCTTGGAGTGCACGAGAATTGTTTGATAAAAATTATCAATTCATACTCCAGGTTAATTGGCTGAACGAAGTTACTTTAAAAGAAGCGATGGATACGTTGAAAGAATTAAAACAAGAACACGCCAAAAAAGCCGTAAGCAAAAAATCTCCGTTTGATTTTCCGAATAGATTATGGGAAAGCCTGGTTTTGGCATCTCATATTGAGACAGAAACCAAATGGGCGGACCTTTCTAAAAAGCAATTGACTGATTTGGCAAACCAACTCACAAATGGGGAATTTCAGGTGAATGGGAAAAGTACTTTTAAGGAAGAATTTGTTACCGCTGGTGGTATCGATTTAAAGGAAATCAACTTCAAAACCATGGAAAGTAAACTACACGAGAATCTTTTCTTTGCCGGTGAAATTGTAAATATAGATGCGATTACCGGTGGATTTAACTTCCAGAATGCGTGGACATCTGGATTTATACTGGCTCAGGCAATTGCGGACGATTTCGTATGATTTAGTGTTGCAGTTTGCTCAAAATCAGTATATTTGGTTTCCTTTTCAAAATTAAACCAAACCAATATGAAAAAACTAATACTCCTGTTGTTCTTATTTTTAGCACTTTATGCTACAGCACAACCACCAGAAACAATGCCTCCCTATGCTGTCTGTGATAACAATAATGACGGTTTCGCAACCTTTGACCTGAGTTCGCAGATTCCGGCAATTCTGAATGGTCTTAATCCCAATACTACAGTAGTGACTTTTCACGAACTGCTTACTTACGCTCAGGTTGGAACTGGTGCGATAACTCCTGCTAATGCTTATACTAACCTTAACCCGTTGGGTGTAATTAAATAATTTGATTTTTAATATTGTTTATTGGTCTATCAAATATGAATTTATTGATATATTGAACCAAAGTTAATGCTGTTATTTTAGCTAAAATTCTTGTTTTAAATCCTTCAAAAGATT
>NZ_JANXTI010000099.1 GCF_025352425.1 Flavobacterium sp. | reverse complement strand
CTTCTTTTTCCTCAGCCAATGTTTCTTCAAGCAACGCCGCAGCCTCGTCTTCGCCAAGTGTTTTGGCAAAGGCAGCTAGAGTGCCATAAGTTGCAATTTCATAGTGTTCAATTTTTTGGGATGCAGCTATGATTCCAGCATCGCGTACCGCTCCCGGTTCGGTTTCCTCAAGTATGCCTTCTCCTTCTTCAACCAAGCCTTCCATGGCATCGCATTTTTTGGCAACAGCCTTCTCACCCATAATAGAGAATACTTCTTCCAGTCTGATTACCTGATCTTTTGTAACCTCAAGATGTTCGTTGATAGCCATGATAAGGTTTTCATTAGTTGCATTTTTTGCCATTTTTGGTAAGGCTTTGACCAATGCTTTCTCTGCCCAGTAAATGTCTTTCAAGGAATCCACGAATAATTCGCGTAATCCCTCCGCGGCAGAGCTTTTACGTTTTACAACACCAGCCGTTTTAGAAGCGGTGCCATTTTCCGAGTTTTTGCTTTTTGTTTCCATAATATTTTATTGCTAATTTTTGTTAAAGTCCGGGAGTTCTAAAATCGTCTGACGCGGGATCTTCTGATTCTTCATCTACTTCAAGGTCATCATCTTCCTCGTCCTCAAAATCATCATCATCCTCAAGTTCATCTGAATCAATAAAGTTAGCGTCTAATGCTTGGCTTTCTGTGTCTTCAAAATTGCTGTTAGTTGAGTATGGATCCGAAGCGGTAAAGCTTTCTGAATCGTTAGCGGAAGCATTGGAACTATCATTTTGTCCCCGACCACTGTTTTGGATGCCACCTTCAGCATCGGCATGTCGGTTTTGTTGTGAATCATAATTTTGAGATAGTTGATCCTGTGAAGTAAAGCCTTCGCGGCCATAACCTCCGTTGGTTTCGTTTTCCATGAATTGTTTGTTTTTAAAATTACTTTTTAGTGGAACTTTTTTTGGCATCACTGCTTTTCGATGATTTGCTGTCTGAACCTTTTGAACCGGTTTTTTTATCATCTTTTTGTGTGGATTTGTCGTCTGAATTTTTCATGATTTTTTGATTTTTAAGTTAAACATTCTCAAAAGTAAAGTAGATAAATAACCTTTTTTTATACTATTCTAGACTTCCGTTATATAATTACAACACTTTGAATTTATGAACTGTTGAGCTGTCTTAACGAATGATAAGTAATCTTTAAATTTCCATTTGATTAAAAATTATATTCTGTGAAAATTCCTTTTTGTTCTCGGCATTACAAAGAATTTGCGCCCGGATAACTGCTACTATGTATTTAGAATAAGGAATCCGGTTATTGTTTTCATCCAAATCCCATATACCACAATCGCAATATTTTTTTAGGTTGTCCCAGTCAGGTCTGTCCGTTACAGGATATATACAAATGCCGTTTAAGTCGGCACCTTTTTTTTGTGCTTCTAAGCATTCAGCAGTAATTTCCTCGATCCATTCTGCACGTCCTTCTCCAAAATGCCCAGTTTCCGAGAGAAATAATGGTTTTTTATATCGGTTATAAGCCATAAACAGCAATTCCGAAACGGGCAGCCTTCTTGGAAAACTTTCAGGCCAATCCAATGGCAGACCGTGCACTTCCCATTGGCAGTTCCAATAGTAATTAAAGCCGAGGATATCCAGAAATTTTTCTGACCCACCAAGTTCCGGGCATATTCTTCCCGCAATAATGTCCATTGCCTGAAACTGATTTTCATTTAGCTCTGTCACATGGGCGGAATTTTCACCTAAGGCATTATCATGAACCCAGATTAATGGTTCTACAGTAACAATTCGGCATTCGGGATCCATTTTTTTAAGCATTTTTATTCCAAGGATGGCCGCCTTACACAAGTGGTATTTTATATCCCAACCACTATTTACCATAAAAGGGGTAGTTCCACGTACATCTCCCGAATGCCAGGACAAAAAACTTATCTCATTAACGGGGACAACAAATAATTGCTTATTCGAAACTGACCGAAAAAAAAGGGCAAATGCTTCACACAGTTTTTCAAATCGCTGGCTAAATTGAGGGTGTGTCGGATAAATATCATCCGGATAGCCAAAATGAATGAGATCCCATATTTGCTGTATGCCTAAATTGTCCGCAACAGCTATGCGGTTTTGCACTTCTGAAAAATCATAGTTATAGGGATTTTTTTCCACATTGCTCCAGCAAATTCCCTCACGTACCGTCTTAATTCCAATTGCAGCTATGGCTTCATAATCTTCTGTGACACGAACATCGTGCTGGGTTTCCTTAAGCAGGTTTATCCGTTCACCCGAACGATTGATTTGGTCGGCACATTCGTATCCGCCCATAAAGAATGTATTAAATAGCTTCATTATATGGCGGTTTTATAATCTGATTTTTCTTTTTTCTCTAATTGGTCAAATAAGTCTAGCGCATTCTTAAAAGCCTGATCCATATTGAAATACTTATAATTCGCTAGCCTTCCCACAAAATGCACATCAAGCAGTTTGTCCGCTTCCATTTTATAGCGTTTATAAATTTCCTGGTTGCGTTGGTTTGGTACCGGATAATAGGGCTCACCCTCAGCAACCGTGTATTCCTTTACAACTGTTGTCTTCTCTGACTGCTGGTTTCCGAAATGCTTGTACTCGATAATTCGGGTATAGTCAACTTCAGTACCCGGATAATTTACTACGGAGTTTTCCTGAAAGTATGGAATATCAAAGGTTTCGCTAACAAAGTTTATCGAACGGTATTCCAATTTTTCGTCGAGGTTCTTCGTGAATTCAAAAAAGCGGTCGATGGCTCCTGTATAAAATACTTTCTCATAATCTTGGTATTGTTCTTTTACATCAAAATAGTCTGTTTCCAACAACACGTCTATATTGGGATGATTTAGGATATTTTCAAATAATTTGGTATAACCACCAACAGGAAGTGCCTGATAAGTGTCGGAGAAGTAACGGTCATCGTAATTGGTTCTTACGGGAATGCGCTCCAGGACTGAAGCATCCAGTTCAGCAGGATATTTATCCCACTGTTTTTTGGTGTAATGCTTAAACATTTTTTCATACAAAACCAATCCTACGCGGTTAAGGACCGCTTCCTCGCCATTGGCTGGGGCTTCAATCGGAAGACGGTTTTCTTCCAGCCAAGCACTCATCTCTTGCTCATTGGATATATCCGTTCCAAATAATTCATTTACCGTAGTAATATTTACTGGAATAGGAACTGTTTTGTCACCAACCCGAGCAATAACCTTGTGTTCCCACGGATACCATTTGCAAAACCTGTTTACATAGTTCCATACCGTTTCATCGTTGGTATGAAATAAATGCGCACCATACTTAGAAACCAATATGCCATTTTCATCAATATAATCATAGCAATTGCCCGCGATATGATTGCGTTTTTCGATAAGCAACACCTTTTTTCCTAATGATGCATATCGTTCAGCAAGTACAGCACCCGAAATACCCGCACCAATAATTAAGATTTCGATTGGTTTCATAAGGCAAAGTCTTTGAGTATTTTGCTCATTTTTTCAACTGTTGCATCCCATGATGTTTGTCTTAAAATATCCGTGTATTGACATTGCAGCATCAGGTTATTTTCAACTCCTGATATTGCTGTGATTGCATCACTGAATTGGGCGGAAGTTTCAACAAGATGAACGCAGCTTTTATAATCGCGCTCCACATCCTTAATTCGGGTTGAAATAATAGGTTTGCCTGCCGCCATATACTCCAGGGTTTTGGTAGGACTTATATATTTTGTAGCGTCATTCAGTGCAAAAGGCATCATGGCGATGTCAAAAGCTTTTAAATATAAAGGTAGTTCACTATATTTTTTCATTCCCAGATAATAGATATTCGTTTCTTTTGGTAAATCCTTATCTTCAATTTTCGCTAATGGACCAATCATTACAAAGGAAACATCGGGACGGGCAAGAGCGATATTCTGAAGCAGTTGTACATCAATACGCTCATCAATAACACCAAAATAGCCAACTATTGGCTTTTTAATATTGGCAATATCGGCGGGAATATCCATTGCATTTACATCCTGAGAAAAGTGTTGCGTATCGACAGAGCTCGGGAAACAATGCACGTTATAATGCAATTCTTTTTTGGATTCGTACAACGATTTGCCGCCCGTGAATACAATATCCGCATTAGCCATAAGGTATTTTTCCGCCTGAATGATAAACGACGGTGCTCCTTTGAATAAGGAAAGTTCGTCCATACAATCGTAAACCACTGTATCAAAATTAAATGCATTCAATAACGGACTAAAAGCCGGTGAGTAAAACCAACCAACTCCTATGGATTTACTCTTTATAAAACGGGGAATGATTCGGGCAATTGCCTCAATATCTTTTACCTTGGGTTGTAGAATATGAAGATTTTCATTAATTGTTATAAGATTGCCAAGACTTCCGGATTCGTCATTATTATAATTCAAAGGCTCTTCAATGAAAAGCACTTTTTTGGTTTGCGCCATCCGACTAATTAAATGCTGCGGACGTTGGTAAACGAATTCCCATCTTAAATGGCAAAATACTACCATATCATATTCTTGGGGACTTTGTTGTGAAGAATTGAACTTCGCTTTCGAAGTATTTTTGTTGCGTAACTGTAAGTTTTTAATCATGGCTCAGTTTTAAAATGTTTAAAAAAAATATAAGGTTCCGTAATGTAATTTATCATAAGGAAGCTAATTTAAGTCTGGAGATATACTTGGATTTATATAATTATTTTTTTTTATTACACTATTGCAAGTTGAATATGCGTGGCCGTATGGAGGAGTACAACTTACCGGTAAAACTTTTTTTTGAAATTACCTTTTGTAAAGGAATTTTAATCCGCTGAGATTAAAGTCAGCCCACTTTATGCTGATAGCAAATTCAATGGCGTTTGTAAGCTCCTTAATTGATGTAGGTTTTCTAATGTAAAGATCAGCGCCAAGCTTTTTACATTCTTCGATAATGGAGTGTTCTATGGCGGTAGATAAGACAACTAACGGCAGCCGTGCCAGTTTTTGTGATTGCTTAATTTCCTGTAAGAGAGCATATCCTGATTTCAAGGGCATATTAAGGTCTAAAAATACGATGGAAGGATAGGGTGCATTATGCAAGTTTGCGATTAAATCATCACAGTTAGTAAACAACTCTACATTTACTTCAATGCCTTTCGCCGCTTCCTCAAAAAAATCAAGGTCGTCCATATCGTCGTCGACATAAAATAAAGTAATTTTTCCTTTCATGATAAGTGTGAATAAAAAACATTAATTAAGGGGGAACATCAAATTTCCATACTGAAAATCAGAGACATTTACAGAATTTCAGAGGAGCGTTACACAATTCCCACATACAGCAAATTAATCATCGTTGCTAACAAACGGTAGGCATTTTTTGGATTACCTTTGAGATTATGGATATAAAACTAAAAACAATTTCCAAAAAAAAGAAGGCTGAAATTATCAAAAAAGAAATCTATTTTCCTGTCGTTGGTATTGGTGCAGCAGCAGGTGGTTTGGAGCCACTTATAAAAATACTACACCATATACCTCCTGATAGTGGGATAGCTTATCTGATAATTAGGCACTTCCTACCTGAATATGATAATACCCTTATTGAAAAACTCCAACAGTCGACTTTGATACCCGTTCAGGAAATCATCAATGAGATTCATTTGTTACCCAATCAAGTTTATGTCGTTCCTGAAAACCATAGTGTTATTAATGTAAATGGTGTCCTTAAACTGGAGAAGATTATTCATTTGGCAAGGCAAAAGGATTGTATAGATATTTCTTTTACCTCCTTAGCGGAAGTTTGTCAAAGTTTCGCTATTGGAATGCTGCTTTCGGGCGCAGGATTTGACGGCGTTCATGGCTTGAAGATGATAAGGGAAAAGGGTGGCGTAACGCTCGTACAAGATCCTGAATCTGCTACTTATATGGGAAAGCCACACGCTGCGATTGAGTCAGATATTGTCGATTTTATATTGCTGCCTGAAGAAACCCCGCTGAAAATCATACGGATATACGAAGCCTATAAAACCAACTTTGGTTACTCTGATAAGGAACTGATGCCTCAAAGTTTGGAAACTGTCCTTGAGAAAATAATTGGTTTAGTCTCTACTAGAAGCGGGAATGATTTCACCGACTATAAAAGACCTATGCTTAGAAGGCGTATCGCCCGGCGAATGGTGGTACTCACGAAGGAAACATTACTAGACTATTACAATTTATTGCGTATTGACAAGGCAGAGCAGGATTCTTTATTCAATGATTTTCTTATTCCCGTTACCTTTTTCTTTCGTGACAAAAGCCTATTTGATACACTTAGTACCGAAGTTTTTCCGAAACTTATACAAAACGCTGATAACAATACCCTTAGAATATGGGTTGCTGGCTGCTCTACCGGAGAAGAAGCCTATTCTCTTGCCATTGGCGTTACTGAGTACCTATCGGAAAAAAAAATAACGAATATGAAGGTGCAGGTGTTTGCTTCTGACATTTCAGAAATCAACATTATGGCAGCGCGGGTTGCCATTTATTCGGCTACCGATATTCAACACGTTTCTGAGGAATGGATTAAACGTTATTTTATTAAACGCGATGGGTATTTTCATATCGACAAAAAGATCCGTGACATGTGTGTATTTGCAGTCCACAATTTTCATAGCAGTCCGCCATTTGCCAAGATGAATCTTATTTCCTGTCGAAATGTGTTTACCTATCTTAATACAAACCTTCAAAATAAGGTTTTGGGCGCTTTTCATTATTCCCTTCAGGAGAATGGATTTCTGCTTCTTGGTGCATCTGAAACCGCTGACGAGTCAAATTTGTTTGAACCTTTAGGCAAATACGCAGCAATGTATGTACGTAAGCATTCAGATGAGCGTTTTGTTCCCGAGGCATTTGAGTCGACGCATGCGGGTCCGCGTGTAAAAATGAAGGAATTTATCAAGCGTGTTGCCGCGGAGCAAGAGGTTGCTTTTGAAGAGTTGCGGGTATTTAATGAAGAACTTGAAAAGTCGGCCGAAGAATTGCAATCCAGCAATGAAGAACTTAGTTGTGTCAATGAAGAGCTTTTGAACCGTAATGAGCAACTTTTAGGGTTGCGATGCTATTCTGAATCTATAACGCGCACCATACGGCAACCTTTAGTTATAATTGATCGTAATTTCACAATTAAATATGCAAATCCTGCGTTTTATACGCACTTTAAAACAACTGAAAACAAAACCGAAAATTATTCTTTTTTTGAAGTAGGAAATTGCCAATGGAACATTCGTGAATTTAAGGAAATCATCGAAAAGCTGAAAACTACCAATGAACTAAATGATTTTAAAGTGGTAACACTTTGTCCCGAAATTGGAAAGAAAACAATGATGGTGAATGCAAGACAAATTGTCGATTCGAAGCCCAACGGAATGATACTGATTGCCTTTGAAGATATTACCGAAATTGTTGCCATGAATGAGCTACTAATCGGGAAAAATGAAGAGTTAAACATACAAAATGAACAGTTGCAGGCATTTAGTTCCTCGGCGAGTCATGACCTGCAGGAGCCGCTCCGAAAAATTCATATGTTTTGTACGCGAATTGTACAAGAGGAAAAAAACCTTTCTGAATCAAGTAAATTTTCTTTGGACCGCATTATGACTTCTATTGTAGTAATGCGGCAACTTATTACAGATCTTATCGGGTTTACAAAAGCAAATATTATTACCCAAAAGGATTATAAGAAAACGGATCTTAACCAGCTGTTAAGAAGAACGACAACAGACATAAAGGATATTATTGCCGAGAAAAAAGCTGAAATCGTGATTTCAACACTACCGGCATTGCATGTTATTCCGCATCAGATACAGCAATTATTTACCAACCTGATTATTAATTCCATCAAATACACGGCAAAAGATGTTGTGCCACATATCAAAATTGACACAGTGCGCCCTTCGCAGGAAGAAGTAGACAGGGTAGGGGGCGATAGTGCTTTGGATTATGTTAAACTAAAAATAAGCGATAATGGAATTGGTTTCAGCCCAAAATATGCTACTAGGATTTTTGAACCTTTTTACAGGCTGCACAGCAAGGACAAGTACCGCGGAAGCGGTTTGGGATTGACCCTTTCAAAAAAGATAGTCGTTAATCATAATGGAGTAATTCAAGCGGAAAGCCAGGAAAATATAGGAACAGTAATATCTATATACTTGCCAGTAGCTTAAAACGGAAAATAAAAAAACATCTGTACTTTATGGCAGCGCATTTACCAGGGCGTTTTCAGCCCAATAGATATCCCATTAACTTCAAAAGCTTTTTAGTAATTTAGGAGTCTTTACTCCAACAAAAAACCTTCAAGAAACTTGAAGGTTTTTAATTTTTACAACATTTAAAACTGATTAATAACGCACATATTCGATAATCTCTAATCCGTAGCCAATCATTCCGACACGCTTGGTTTGGGTGGTATTTGAAATGAGGCGTATTTTAGAAATATCTATATCATGAAGTATCTGGGCGCCAATACCAAAATCTTTGACGTCCATTTTGATTTGTGGCACCTTAAAATTGCCTTCGGACTGTAATTGCTTTAACTCGGTTAACCGATGTAATAAGTCGGAAGAATCAACTTCCTGATTAATGAAGAGGATTGCTCCTTTTTCTTCCTGGATAATTCGGTTGAAAACGTCGTCCAATTTCTTATCCATAGCCGTAGCTAAAGTGTTGAGAATATCATTATTCGCCTGCGTAGAGTTAATTCGGGTAAGTATTGGTTCTCCTAAATTCCAACTTCCTTTGGTCAGTGCCAAATGAACTTGACGGTTCGTAGTTTGTTGATAAGCACGTAAACGGAATTTCCCATAACGGGTTTGAATCTCAAAATCATCTTTTTTGACAATTAAGCTGTCATGCTGCATTCTGTATGCCACTAAGTGTTCTATGGAAACGAGTTTAAGTTTAAATTTCCTGGCTACTTCTACCAATTCCGGTAAGCGCGCCATAGAACCATCTTCATTCATTATTTCTACAATCACACCTGCAGCTTTAAAGCCGGCTAACCGTGCGAAGTCAATTGCCGCTTCGGTATGCCCTGTTCGTCGCAATACGCCGCCTTGTTTTGCCGTTAAGGGAAAGATATGTCCCGGTCGTGCCAAATCATAAGGTTTTGTATCTTCATTTACTAAAGCAAGTATGGTTTTTGCCCGGTCCGATGCTGAAATTCCCGTAGTAACACCATGGCCTTTTAAATCAACAGAAACAGTAAAAGCGGTTTCCATATGGTCGGTATTATTTTTTACCATCGAATGTAATTCCAGTTCATCACAGCGTTTCTCTGTCAATGGCGCACAGATTAATCCTTTTCCGTGGGTTGCCATGAAATTTATCATTTCGGGAGTTACTTTTTCGGCTGCAGCCAAAAAATCGCCTTCATTTTCGCGGTCTTCATCATCAACTACAATAATAATTTTGCCTTGTCGAATGTCTTCGATGGCTTCTTCTATCGTGTTGAGGTGTATTTTACTTTCGCTCATTAGTGCGTACTTTTATTAAATTCGGATACTACTTCTTTTAAATAACTTCTGTTGTAGAAATAAAACAGGATAAAGAATGGAAACCCTGCCAGAACAACCAGATACAGATTTAAATCAACTTTTTTATCCATGATTGTTCCTATTTCATCCAGCAGCAGTTGTGATTTAAACAATGCCGAATAGAAAACTCCGGCAACGATAATCGTAACTATTATGGGAATAAGCGTTTGGGGTTTTCCGAGAAAAGATATTCCTAACATTACTAAATAGGCAACAAAAGTGATTTTACTATAGATTTTATATTGGGTGTTGAGCTCTTCTACTTTATTGAATTCCACATTGTAAAGGTTGTTTCCAAGTAATAATTCATCCTGAGTAATATTCCTTGATTCCAATATTTTCAATGCTTTATTTCGATAATCGTTAGAATAACCAAACTGTTTTGCCTCTTTTACAATCTTGATTAATATCTCATTTTCATAGCCATTAAGTTTTTCCCAATCGGTATCTTTTACAACACTAAGTTCATCTATATTTACTAGAGGCTGTTCGGTTAATTGTTTTTCACTTTTGGTTGGTATAAATCGATTATAAATATCCGTTATCCAATCAAAACTAATTGAAAACCCTTTGTCATCGGTAGCTCGTTTGGTTAAGATTATTGCCAGGGGTGTGAGCACAAAGGATGACATCCAACTACCCATGAAAGGGGTCAGTTCATCTTGCTGGGCCACTTTTTTCCCAAAGGTGTTGATAAAATGGAACGTGATAAATATAAGTATGGCAAATATAATAGGCAAACCTAATCCGCCTTTTCGGATAATGGCACCCAATGGCGCGCCTATAAAGAACATTAATAAACAGGCAAAAGCAATTACGAATTTGTCATAAAGTGCAATCCAATGTAGGTTGATAATCTTTTGTTTGTCTTCCAATTCAAAGCGTGAACTTTCCAGGGTAAAGTTAGTAGCATCAACATTTCCGCTAGCTACGCGAAGAATTTGTGTTTTATCAGTATCGGAGAAGTTATCTAATACATTGGCAGCATTTAGTGCAGACAAAGTGACGTTGTTTGTAAAGTTTGAAGTGGTCATTGCCGAACGTGAATTTATATTTTCAGCAATGGAAACCAAGTCTTTATTGTAGTTTTTTTGTAGGGAATCGAGTGTAAATTTTAATTCGCCAACATTCAGCATCGTATTGGTATTGGTGATTTGCTCTTCGTCCAGGTTGGCACTGTTTAATTTTGACAGGTCAATATTGATAACATAGGTTTTGAATTCGCTTTTGGCAAAGGGAACTTTATTACGATCTTCAAATTTATTAGGAATAATGTCTTCGTAGTAATTTCCGTCTTTCAAAACCAATTTCAGAATGTTGGAGTTTTCGCTACTTATCAGTTCCCCTTTTTTAGCTTTGATAACGGTGTTACTTCCTGCTCCTGTGTTGGATAATTTGTGAATGGTAACACCGCTGAGGTATCGGCCGTTATCGCCTGATTTTTTTTCAACCTTAATATTATAACTTCCGATCTGACTGAATTGTCCTTCGGCTATAGCCATCGCGGGTTTTACCTGGGCTATATTTCTTCGGAAGTTGATGAACTTATACTCGGCATACGGAATTACATTATTTGCAAAGAAAAAAGCAACAATGCTTAGAATGGTAATAAAATAAATCAAGGTTTTCATGGAACGCTGCAAGGATATGCCAGAGGATTTCATTGCCGCAAACTCATAGTTTTCTGCAAGGCTACCAAAGGTCATGATTGAGGCTAATAAAACAGATAAGGGTAAAACAAGCGGAATAATGCTTGGCATTTTAAATAAAAGGAACTTAAGAATCATTATGAAATCTAAGTCCTTACCGGCCAATTCAGCAATGAAGAGCCAAACAACCTGTAAAACGAAAATGAAAAAGAGAATTACAAATACCGTAGCAAATGTAATAAGGAAGGATTTTAATAAGTACCTGTCAAGTATTTTCACCCGAAATTAATCTAGTTTATTGATGTAGTAATTTGAATATTTACTAGGCACAAAGGTAAACTGATTTTTTGATAATGGCTGATTGGTTTTAAAAGAATTAACGGTAAGTGTAGTTTTAGTTCCATTTTTACCCATTTCAATCACGTTATAAATGTTTTTGGTCTGGGAATCAATACCTAACAAGATCTCTTTACGTTGGTCTTTCCCGTTTGTTGGTACTAATTTTATATACTGTATTTTTCGCCCTTTTACATCCTGAAGAATGTCCCAGCTGAATTTATAACCGCTGTTGAAAAAGGTGAGCATTTTAGAAGGCGTGATTGCGTTATCATCTTTTTCATTTAATCCCGATACCGTAACTTCTTCGTCTTCGGGAACAATAGTGTAGTTTTTTTTACCATCAAATATTTTGGTTACACCCATAAAATTCAACACATATTTATTGTCCTGAATGATTACGTTTCCTTTACTTTCCTTGTTGATATTCTCTTTGTAATTGTTGAGAGTGTATTTAAAATCGATGATAATGTTATCGTAGGATTTAATTTTGGCTGTTACCAGCTCTAACAACTCTTTTGCTTTTTTATCCTGAGCATTCGCATTTAGCGTTACTAAAAATAAAATAATAATCGCTGCTATCTTGTTCATTTTAATCATTGTTTTGTTCATTATTAAAAAATTGGTCTAATGAAGCTAAGTCGGTGATGTTAACACTTCTTGCTTTGCTTCCCTCAAATTGACCTACAATTCCGGCTGCTTCTAACTGATCAATCAGTCGACCGGCACGGTTATAACCCAATTTCAGCTTCCTTTGCAATAATGATGCCGAACCCTGCTGTGCAGTTACGATTATTTCTGCGGCTTCCCTGAACAAGTTGTCTCTTTCAGATATATCAAACTCTAAATTTACGCTACCACCATCTTCACCAACATATTCGGGTAATAAATAAGCGCTGGCGTAAGCTTTTTGGGAACCGATATAATCTACAATCCGTTCTACTTCAGGTGTGTCTACAAAGGCACATTGCACACGCACTAAATCATTTCCGTTGGAATACAATAAATCTCCACGTCCTATTAATTGATCTGCACCCTGTGTATCTAATATAGTTCTACTGTCAATTTTAGAAGTAACCCGAAAAGCAATACGCGCCGGGAAATTGGCTTTGATAATACCTGTAATAACATTAACAGATGGTCGTTGTGTAGCGATAATTAAATGTATACCTATAGCTCGCGCCAGCTGAGCCAAACGTGCAATTGGTGTTTCTACTTCCTTACCGGCGGTCATAATCAAATCAGCAAACTCATCAACAACCAAAATGATATAAGGCAGAAATCGATGTCCGTTTTCCGGATTTAATTTGCGGGCTTTAAACTTATCATTATATTCTTTGATATTTCTAACCATGGCATCTTTTAGTAAAGAATAGCGATTATCCATTTCAATACACAATGAATTTAATGTATGAATTACTTTGGTGTTGTCCGTAATAATAGCATCACCATCATCTGGAAGTTTTGCAAGATAATGACGTTCAATTTTATTGAAAAGAGTAAGCTCAACTTTCTTTGGGTCGACCAAAACAAACTTTACTTCTGCCGGATGTTTTTTGTATAATAGTGAAGTCAAAACGGCATTTAATCCAACCGATTTTCCTTGTCCGGTTGCACCAGCCATTAAAAGGTGTGGCATTTTTGCCAAATCGACCACGAAGGTTTCATTGGAAATGGTTTTCCCTAAAGCAATTGGTAATTCCATTTCGGCTTCCTGAAACTTGGCCGAAGAAATTACTGTTTTCATAGGAACCATCGTCGGATTCTTGTTTGGAACCTCAATTCCAATCGTTCCTTTTCCGGGAATAGGAGCAATAATACGAATCCCTAAGGCTGCCAGTGACAAAGCGATATCGTCTTCCAGGCTTTTAATTTTTGAGATACGGATTCCGGCTTCCGGTACAATTTCATACAGCGTTACCGATGGACCAACAGTTGCCTTGATTTGGGCAATATCAATTTTGTAGTTTTTTAAGGTTTCTACAATTCGGTTTTTGTTTTCTTCCAGTTCTTCCTGATTGATGGTAATACCAACGGAAGTATATTCTTTTAGCAAATCAATCGTCGGGAATTTGTAGTTGGATAATTCCAATGTTGGGTCAAATTCCCCAAAGTCGGCAACTAGTTTAGCAGCTAAATTTTCTTCTATAACATCTTCGTCAGTTGCTTTTTCAATTACAAAAGCTTCATCATGAATTGGAATGATTTGTGGTTCCGGAATAGAAGGAGTAACAGCCATTTTTATGGTTGGTTCCAGATTAATTTCGGAAGCATTTTCAATGGTAGGTTTCAACAATTCTTTATTAATTTCGAATTGGGAAGTTTTTAATGTAGGTTCGTCTAATTTTTCCTCTTCTGCAACAGCAAATTCCTCTAAATTATAGTCGGTTCCATTTTCTGTTGTTAATCCATTCAAATCATCCTTGATGTCACTATGTTTCTTTTCAAAGAATGTCTTAATAGCATCGGGCGATATCTTTATTTTGAAAATCAAATAGATGACAATCGCAAATACAATTCCGAGAAGTGTTCCGGCCTTACCAATATAATCCTGAATAAATTGGTTGAGTTCGTATCCTATTGTTCCTCCTAATTCTGGAATTGTCGTAGCAAAAAAACCGAACGTTATCGACAACACTATGATTGCAAACAAATCCCAAAACCAGGTGTTCTTAAGTTTTCGAATAGGTAAGTCTAACAGCAAAAAGGCACCACTTAAAAAGCACAATTTGACAAATAGGAAGGACGCTACTCCAAAACCACGATAAATAAATAAATCGGCAATATAGGCGCCAAATTTACCCAGCCAGTTTTCTACATGTTCGCTTCTGTCAGTAAGAGAATTCACGGCGCTTTGATCGGCTTGACCGGAAACAAAGAAAGAAATGAAGGAAACCAAAAAACCAATAGACAATAAAACCAAAAGAAAACCAAACAGCATTCGGTATTGCTTTTTGGTTTTTAAAATCTTAATATCCGATTGGGGATCTTTTGGTTTTGGTTCTTTTTTTACTGTTTTTGCCATTGGTTATTTATATCGCTATAAAAATAGAAATTTAATCGAATGATTATAGAAATTTAGGAACATAAATTAATAATCCTACTGCAATGGCAGCAGCTGCTGCAAACATCACTGCACCTGCGGCAATGTCTTTGATAAAACCAATTCTGTCATGAAATTCAGGGTGAATAAAGTCGGCGATTTTCTCGACAGCTGTATTAAGGCTTTCAATGCCTAAAACCAGTCCAAATGCCAAAATTTGCATCATCCATTCCTCTCTTGAAATGTTGAAATAAAATCCTGCAATTGTGAGTAAAATGACTAATGAAAACTGCACCATCACACTGTGTTCCGTAGTGATGAGTTTATAAGCACCTTTAACGGCAAAACCTACGCTTTTCAATCGACCGGTGAAAAATGAGTTATCTTTTTGGAATTCCATAAATTATAGTGCAGCTAATGCCGCTTCGTAGTTAGGTTCGTCAGAAGTATTAGGTACTTGTTCTGTGTATTTTATCACACCATTTTCATCAATAACAACCACAGCTCTCGAGTGTAATCCGGCAAAAGCACCGGTAACAAACTCAAGTCCGTAATCCTTTCCAAAATTTCCAGTGTTGAAATCAGACAGGTTGATTACGTTGTCCAATCCCTCGGCACCGCAAAAACGTTTTTGTGCAAATGGCAAATCTCGGGAAATACACAATACTTTAGTGTTAGACAAGTTGCCGGCGTCAGCATTAAATTTTCTAACTGATGAAGCACAGGTTGGGGTATCAATGCTTGGGAAAATATTCAGGACTAATTTTTTTCCAGCAAAATCGCTCAAGCTTACAATTGATAAATCGGTTGATGTCAATTTAAAATCAGGCGCTTTTGTTCCTACCTTTGGTAATTCACCATTAGTGTTTACGGGATTTCCACTAAATATAACTGATGCCATAAATGTTGTTTTTTAAAGCGTCAAAAGTAATGAAAATATTTAGGATTACTGATAAGATATGTTTGCTGCTGATAAAATAACAAAAAATAATTTGGTAGACAATGTTACTATATCGTAGTCAAATTGCAAATCAAAACCTATTGTAAAGAATTTATCAAATCCAACAACTTATAAATAAAAAAAGTCCCAAATCATTGGGACTAATTTATATTTTAAAATATCAAATATGTAAAGGTCTGTTATCAGTCGCCGCTAAGGCAGCTTCTTTTACTGCTTCAGCAAATGTTGGATGTGCATGCGACATTCTCGAAATATCTTCGGCAGAAGCCCTGAATTCCATAGCCGTTACTGCTTCTGCAATCAGGTCAGCACAACGGGCACCAATCATATGAATGCCTAAAACTTCATCCGTTTTTGCATCCGCTAAAATCTTTACAAATCCATCATTATCAGCACTTGCTCTTGCTCTTCCCAAGGCTTTAAACGGAAAACTTCCCGCTTTGTAGGCAACACCAGCTTCTTTCAGTTGCTCTTCGGTTTTACCAACTGCTGCAACTTCGGGCCAGGTATAAACTACGCCTGGAATCAAATTGTAATCGATATGTGGTTTTTGCCCGGCTAATATTTCGGCAACCATAGTTCCTTCTTCTTCGGCTTTGTGAGCCAACATAGCACCACGAACCACATCACCAATTGCATAAATATTTGAAACATTGGTTTGTAAATGGTCGTTCACTTCAATCATGCCTCTTTCTGTAACTTTAACTCCGGCTTTGTCAGCGTTTAATCCTTCAGTATAGGGGCGACGTCCAACAGAAACCAAAGAATAATCTCCTTCAAGCGTAATGGTTTCACCTTTTGCATTTTCGGCTTTAACCGTAACCGTGTTTCCTTTTCTGTCAACGGCCTGAACTTTGTGTGAGGTGTAAAATTTCATACCTTGTTTCTTAAGCACTTTGGTCAATTCTTTCGACAAACCTGCATCCATTCCTGGAATTATTCTGTCCATATATTCAACAACAGATACTTGGGAACCAAGACGAAGATATACTTGTCCTAATTCGATTCCGATAACGCCACCACCAATGATTACTAGATGTTTAGGAACTTCCGGCAATTTTAAGGCTTCTGTCGAAGTAATGACTCTTTCCTTATCCAATTTTATAAAAGGCAAAGAAGATGGTTTTGAACCGGTCGCAATAATGATGTTTTTGGCTTCGATAATTTCTGATTTGGCATCAGCTTTTGTGATTTTGATTTTAGTAGCGCTTTCAAACGAACCCAATCCTTCATAAACGGTGATTTTGTTTTTATCCATTAGGAATTTTACTCCGCCCGAAGTTTGGTCTACAACGGCTTGCTTGCGGGCAATCATTTTTTCAAGATTTACTTTTACCTGACCGGAAACTTCTATTCCGTGGTCAGCAAAATGTTGTAATTCTTCGTAATGATGGGAGGAAGCGAGTAATGCTTTTGATGGAATGCAACCTACGTTAAGACAAGTCCCGCCAAGCGTGGAATATTTTTCGATGATGGCGGTTTTGAAACCTAACTGGGCGCAACGAATAGCCGATACATATCCGCCCGGACCAGAACCTATAATGACTACGTCAAATGAACTCATATTACTTACAATGGTTTATAATTTGTTGAATTTTATTTTTTTGCGTCACAAAATTACAGTTTTTATTTTACTAAAAAGTAGAAAATAGTGAAATATATACTTCTGAAATAAACACTCTTTTGTTAATTAAACTGTTGACAACTAGGGCTACTTATAAGATAATTTTTAGCTTATTATTTTTTTCATAAGTATAGTTATACAATAAGCAAAAACTTGCATTTTTTAATGTTAAAATTTTGAAAACCAGTAAAATTTCTATTTCATTTTTCTACATTTGAATTAGAATATTTATAGAAATTGTTTTTATAACAATAGAAGAAACTATTCAAAAGGGAGGAACTTTAGCAGTAAAAGCGTGCCCCTAATACAAAAATTTGATGTGCTTTACAATAACCGTAGGAAGAAATTTTATCCTTTTGCAGTTGGTAGAAAACCAATAAATTAAAATAACTGAAACAGTATACTGAACTGTTGAAAGCAAAAGTGGGTTAACAGTAAAAAAGTCAAATTGCGTAGAAAATCCGTTAGAGAGTTCTCTTTAACGGATTTTTTTTGTTTATTTCTTATTTAAATTACTGTTTTTATATCCATACATAAAATACACACACAGCCCGATAACCAACCAAATTCCAAACCATTTCCAATTTGAAACTGCCATTCCGGTTAACAGGTAACAGCAGGAGATTAATCCCAATAACGGAATTAATGAAAGGTTCTTCATAAAGGCAATTACAGCCATTACGATACAAAGAATAAAGAACACAATTAACGGCAGGTTAGTAACAACTTTATCGCCCGAAAAATCAAAAATGGAACTAAAATAAGTTGGCAGAAAATATTGAATAACTCCAACAGTTGCAATACAAATTAATGGGAATATGAATTTTGAATTCACGTACGGGATCTTGAATTTTCCTTTGGTAGCGCGTTCTGCTAATTCTGCTTCGCTTTGTGGAGATAACAATAAAACTCCGCCACATACTAACACAAATGCGAATAAAGTTCCGATGCTGGTAAAGTCTAACACAAAGTTTTCATCGGTAAAAAATATTGGAATACCAACAACCAAACCTGTAACTATAGTCGCAAAACTTGGCGTCTTGTATTTAGGATGTATTTCAGAGAATTTCTTTGGCATTAAACCATCCCGGCTCATTGTCATCCAAATTCGAGGCTGCCCCATTTGGAAAACCAATAACACACTAGTCATCGCTACTACTGCAGCAATCGAAACAATAAACAGCATCCATTTTACACCTTTCAACTCAAATATTTCAGCTAAAGGATCACTGACACCAAGGAGTTTATATGATACCATTCCGGTGATAATCAATGCCAAAATGATATAAACAACAGTACAAATTACCAAGGAATAAATCATTCCACGTGGCAAATCGCGCTGCGGATTTTTGCTTTCCTCTGCTAAAGTTGACACTGCATCAAATCCAATATAAGCAAAGAACACAGCCGAAACACCACCCATAACGCCACCAAAACCATTAGGCATAAAAGGTGTCCAATTGGCAATATCAATATAAAATGCACCTACAACTATAACCAAAACGATAATGACAAGCTTGATATATACCATAACATTACTAAAGTTTTTAGATTCTTTAGTACCACGATAAACCAAATAGGTAATAAGCATATTAATTACTACGGCAGGCAAATCAAAAATAATGCGCAAGCCGCCAAAAATTGGGGCGTTTTGCCAGGCCGTTAAACCTTCACCTGCTTTGTTAGCCAATAAAGCATCTTGAGCGGATTTATAATTAATGGTCAGCCATTCGGGCAAGTGTAAATGAAAACTTTCTAGCAAATTGGTAAAATAGCCACTCCACGAAAAAGCGATATAAATATTACCAATGGAATATTCCATAATCAATGCCCATCCAATAATCCAGGCAAACAATTCACCAAAAGAAACATAAGCATAAGTATAAGCACTTCCGGAAACAGGAACCCGCGAGGCAAACTCGGCATAACACAAAGCAGTAAAACCACAAGCAACAGCGCAAATCACATATAGAAACACAACGCCCGGCCCACCCGAAAAACACGCATTCCCGATGGCGCTAAAAGTACCACCACCGATAATGGCAGCAATGCCAAAGAAGGTTAGATCCCTAACGTTTAAAACTTTATTTAAGTCATGATGTTCGCCATCACCGCCTTGTTTTACTATAATTGAGGTTGATTTTTTTCGGAATAGTTTGGATAATAACATGGATATACTTTTGGTTTAGAATAAAACAAATATATAAAATAGATGATATTATCTTTAATATAAGTTTTGGCAATTAGCAAATAGTAATATTTAACCCGTTGGGTGTAATTAAATAATTTGATTTTTAATATTGTTTATTGGTCTATCAAATATGAATTTATTGATATATTGAACCAAAGTTAATGCTGTTATTTTAGCTAAAATTCTTGTTTTAAATCCTTCAAAAGAT
>NZ_JANXTI010000064.1 GCF_025352425.1 Flavobacterium sp. | reverse complement strand
CGCAAAGTCCGTCACCCTGAATGTGAACATTTATGTATTTTGTGTTATTCTCTTCTTGATAAGTATCCATCCAGTAAGTTAGTTTAGACTTGTCGACTTTTGCAAATTGTTTAATCAATTCTATTTTATACTCTTTTGTTTCCGGTGAATACTTATCAAATATCAGATTTTTGTTTTTACAAACTGGTCTGTCACAAGACACGAGCGTAAGCGAACCGGCGAAGCAAACAATTAACGTTACCAAGCAAAAAGCTAAAAGTGTTTTAATAAAATATTTTTTATTAATCCGTAACATCCTTATCCTTTAGTTTTCTGTCGATAATCCTGCTGTTATGCAGCCTTACGGCTTTTCTGTTTTTCTTCATTTTCAGGTTGAGGAATTCCACAAACAGTGAAAAGAAGATGGAGAAGTATAAATAGCCTTTCGGAATCGTTCCCACTTCAACATCATTGCCAAATTTGAAATGCGCCAAATGCGAACCTTCCGCAATCAGCATTACGCCAATTAAAATAAGGAACGACAAACCAAGGATTTGTATCGTTGGATGCTCGTTTACGAATTTGGAAACCGGTCCGGCAAAAACCATCATAATAAGTATTGAAATCACTACTGCTAAAATCATAATAATTAGTGCGCCATAATGTCCAAAACCGCCTTGCGCAGGTTCCGCATTGCTCACCATTCCGATAGCTGTCAGGATACTGTCAAAAGAAAAAACGATGTTCAGCAACGCAATCTGAAGGATAGCCGCCGACAAGCTGTGACTTGCTTTTCCGCCAATGCCGTCTTCTTCGCCTTCCATCTTGTGATGAATTTCTGAAACTGATTTATACAACAGGAACAATCCACCGCCAAAAATAATAATGCTTTGCCCTGTAATTCCCGCTTCAAAAAATCCCCAGTCAATATGAAACATGACTTCCTTTAAACCCATAACCCATGTAATTCCAAACAAGAGGATAATCCTGAAAACCATCGCAAGCAATAACCCGATGCGTCTCGCTTTTGGCTGATCTTCCTCCCTTAGTTTTCCGGAAACGATAGAAAGGAAAACAATATTGTCAATCCCAAGGATGATTTCAAGAAAAGTCAGTGTAAGTAGGGCCATTAAGGCATTTGGCGTAAATAAAATGTTCATTTTAATAAATTTAATTTGTGCTTAATCGAGTTTTGTTACAACGCCGCGTGATTTTTTGTTGCTTCCCACAAAGGAATATTCAAAGGTATACCTATTCTTTTCAGTAAACAAGATTTTCATACTGATTGCCTTTTCTTCCTTCATACTTTTTGGATGAAGCTTTTGAAGTATAAATTCGCAGTCGTTTACCCAGCGCACGGAAGCGGTATCGGTTTTTCCGTTATAGGTTTCAATCTGAAGGTTCTCCGTTCGGGTAAAAGTGGAAGTATGCTTTTTGCCATCAATGTCCTGCGTAAATTCAAACTTTCCGGTTTTGAAATCGGCGCAGTTGCGTTCGTGGTTGTTGCAGGAGATTATCGATAAGGTCAGTAGAAGTAGAGTTAGTTTTTTACTCATGCAAGTTATTTTTGGTATTCGTGAATCTTTGATTTCATTTTTAGGAGCTGGTTCCCGCTTTCCGCTATATCTTTTTTAAGATGTGCCTTTGCTTCGCCTAGGCCAATCTTTAAAAAGGATGCCGCTTCACTCGGGGCTAGTTATTTTAGTTTATCGAGTTCATCATCCGTAAAGTTCTTAATGCATTTTTCTTTCGAAAACTTATCCGCATTATAACTGTTGGATTTGTTTTTCGGAATCGAAAGCGAATTCCATTCGGTTTGCTTTAGCATTTTGGCATAAAAAACAATCTGCCCAATATGGTACGGATAATGCGCCAACTGACGGTTTATTGCTTCCATCATGGTGTGGCCTTCATTACGGATATAAATGATGGTTTCCAGTTGGTCAGGAGCTAAGGAATTAATAGTGTTGAAAAAAAATCCCAGCCTTTATTCCAAAGTTTTAGCAATTCTTCCTTATTGGAAATTGTTTCTTCAAATTCGCCATCGCGGTTGCGCCATTCTTTCTCGCCATCACTTGTCATGAAGTCTGTCCATCGTGAAATCATGTTTCCCGAAAGGTGCTGTATAATAACCGCAATGGAATTGGTATCTTCGTTTACTGAAATGAACAATTGTTCAGGTTCGAGCTGCTCCATTGCCTTTTCTCCTAAGGTTTTATAATAGAGAAATTGCTTTTTGATGCTTTCTAAGTAACCATTATTTATCATGATGAAAAAGTGCGTCGGTTAAAGTTTTGATTCCCTTAAACATAAAGTAAACTGCTAAAAAACAAAAAGTGATTCCAAAAGCTAACACCAAATAATGCCACACATTCTGCTTATTGATAAACGCATTATAAATTACGCTGGGTCCAATAAACATTAGGGGCAATGCGTATAGCAAATATTTAATTCCTTTGTCCAGAAGTTCTTTGTTGACAGGCATGTTAAAATTTTATCTGGATTCCAACTCCGTTTTGATTCGACACTACATTGAGATCAAAATCAAGCGAACCTGTATTTTTGAGTCCGTCGTTATAGCTTCTTACCGCTTCTTCCACTTTCTTTGCCCTTCCGGAAAGTATCGGAATGGAAATGGCAACGACGCCTAAACCGGCATACGTTATGGCAGTAGGATATTTTGCATCCGAAAACAAACCAATAGCCAAATCAACAATACAAGCCGTTGCTCCCAATCCGAGAAGCATTCCGCCAAGCGCTTCTTTTGACTTGGCTGCCTTGTAAAGATGAAGGGAATGTAGATTTGAAGCCAAAATTTTCTTAACCAGATAACTCGGAACTTGTTCGCCATTCTGATAAATCTTTCCGTTTTCCAATTTGAGTACAACAGCCGTAGTTTTTTTCAGGGTAAGTTCTTGCGAAAAAGCAGTAAATCCCAGGAGCAAGATGAGTATGAAAAGTAATTGTTTCATTTTTAGAGGTTATTTTTTTGACATTATGTATTTGTAATATAAAGCAATAGTAAATCCTATGATGGTATGAAAGCCAATAGTCATTAAAAATAAGAATACTTTTTTTAAACCATATTCATCGTGACCAAAAAATGATAATCCTGAAAAAATGATTAATGTGGAATAGGATATAACTGCTAAAGCATTAATCCAAAGAAAACGAAAGAAAAATTGCCACTTTCTTAGCGTCAGAAGGCTGAATATCCATAAGACAGGCATCAATCCCAAAATGAAAAAGAAAATATAAACTTCCATTATTTATTATAATTCTCGACGGCTTTTCTAACGCTGCCATATTCATTTAATAATTGTGACGCCTTTTCATAATCAACAGGGATTTCACCCATAATCATCTTAACGCCGCGGTCAACCAATTTGTCATTACTAAGTTGCATGTCAACCATTTTGTTGCCTTTGACTTTTCCAAGCTGAATCATCGTTGCCGTAGAAATCATGTTTAGCACTAGTTTCTGTGCGGTACCGGCTTTCATTCGGGAACTTCCCGTGACGAACTCGGGGCCAACAACAACAACTATGGGAAACTTTGATGCTATCGCTATCGGACTTCCTTCGTTGCAGGTGATACAGCCCGTAATAATATTTTGTGCATTGCATTTTTCCAATCCGCCAGTAACATATGGCGTAGTTCCCGAAGCGGCTATACCAATAACCACATCATTGGCCATTATGCCGTGTTCCTGTAAATCTATCCAGGCCTGAAGTGTATCGTCTTCTGCATTTTCAACAGCTTGTCGAATGGCTTTGTCTCCGCCGGCAATTAGTCCGTTGACCATATCAAACGGAACACCAAACGTGGGCGGACATTCCGATGCATCAACGATACCTAATCTTCCAGAAGTTCCGGCACCAATATAAAAAAGCCTTCCTCCGAGTTTCATTTTTTCAACGACTTGGGTAACCAACGCTTCGATTTGCGGCAACGCTTTTTCAACAGCAAGCGGAACAGTTTTATCTTCTTTATTGATATTGGCTAACAAATCAGCAACCGACATTTTTTCCAAATGTTCGTAGTGCGAGGATTGTTCAGTGGTTTTGGTGAAGTTCATTTTGTTATAGTGGCAAAGTTTTAGAGTTGCTAAGTTACAAAGTTTACAAAAAACTCGCCAATACAATCCCTAAAATAATCATCGATACCTTGGCAATATTAAATTTGTGTCCTTCGCTGCTTTCAAAGATAATTGTTGATGAAATATGAAAAAGGATTCCGATGACAACAGCGGTAATTTGGGTATAATATTGGTTTAATATTGGAAAACTATCTGAAGCTAATGTACCCAGTGGAGTCATTACTGCAAACGTCAGCATAAAGAAAAACAGCGCCACTTTGTTCAGCTCGGCCTGAATAAAAAATGTTGTTAGGATAATCGCGATAGGTAAGTGGTGAATAGCGATTCCGTAAGCTAAATCATGGTGATGTCCCACCGGGAAACCTTCGAGCAAAGCGTGAATACATAAACTGATAAACAGCAGCCAGGGCATTTGTGTTAATTTATCATGCCCGTGAACGTGCCCGTGTTCGGCGCCTTTAGAGAAGAACTCCAAAATTATCTGGAATAAAATTCCACACATGATAAAAATTCCAACGCTTTTATTTCCACTTTGATATACATCGGGCAACAAATGCAAAACGGTTAATGACAATAAAAACGAACCGCTGAATGCCAGTAATAGTTTTAGGTTTTGTTTTACTCTAGGCTTAAGCACAATAGCAATTAAGTAGCCAATAAGTACTGAGAGTAAGGGTAATAAGTAATTCATTTGTTGTTTATTCGGTTATGCGGTTATTCGGTTATTTGGCTTTCAAATAACCAAATCCACAAATAACCAAATCCACTTTATTTAAAAATCATTATTAAACGCTCACTGGTGCTTTTATGAAATTTTTTCAATTTATAATCACCAAAAGTATCCAATAAATAAATTCCGGTTTCGTTCATCATGGTTTGAAAATCTTCCAAAGTATACGCTCTTACATTTTCTGTGAAGTGGAACTTTTTGCCGTCCGCCTCAAAATCAATCTCCTTTATTATAAAACCATCAATCACAAATCGCTTAATGTTAAAGATTATGCCATCGACTTCCTTGGTTTCTTCCGGAATCAAATTATCAATCACCACTGGCGAATTCATAAAGTCAATCACAGCAAAACCATATTCCGAAAGGCTTTCCTTTATGGCTAATAAGGTTTTAATATCATCTTCAATATTTTCAAAATAACCAAAACTCGTAAACAAATTGAAGATTGCATCAAACTTCTCATCAAATGGCTCGCGTTTGTCATGAACCACAAAATGCAACGTGTCATTTGTATTCTTATTGGCTTCAGCAATACTGTTTTCGGATAAATCAGCGCCAATAACATCAAAGCCCAGTTGGTTCAGATAAATGGCATGCCGACCTTTGCCACAAGCCAAATCCAGTACTTTTGCTTTCTCCGGCAGGTTTAAATAATGGGTAAGATTATCCATGAAAATCTGTGCTTCACGGTAGTTTCTGTCTTTGTAAAGTATGTGATAATAAGGTGTGTCAAACCAGGAAGAATACCAAGTATTTGTTTGTGGTTTAACTTCGCTCAGTTCACCTTTTACGGCTCGCGGGTTGTTTGTGGATTGTGGTTTTATAGCTTCTGACATTTATTCTTTTCAAATGAATTCTGAACGTACAAAATTAGTGTATTTTTGCCGAAGAAAGTAAAAACCCTTTTTATTTCCTTTTGTGCCTTATTGGAACCACAAAGGCACAAAGAAAAAACAAAGTCACATAAGAAAGTACTTTGTATCTATTTGTCGTTAAAATAAAATATAATGGAGAATTTTAAAATGATTGCCAAAACCTTTTTTGGTTTTGAAGAAATATTAGCCAAGGAATTACAGCAGTTAGGCGCACAGGATGTCGAAATTGGCACGCGTGCCGTCAGCTTCAAAGGCGATAAAGGATTTATGTATAAAGCCAACTTATCGTTACGGACTGCTTTGAAAATATTAAAGCCTATCTATTATTTCAAAGCTACAAATGACCAAAATTTATACAAAGGCATTCAGGGTATTGACTGGACAAAATATATCGGCGAAAGCCAGACTTTTGTAATTGACGCTACAATTCATTCGGATAATTTCAAACATTCACAATTTGTTTCCCAAAAAGCAAAAGATGCGATAGTTGACCAGTTCCGTGAGAAGACAGGCTCACGCCCAAGTGTTGATAAGGATTTCCCCGATTTAAGGGTTAACATACATATCGACAGAGACCAGGTTTCGGTAGCACTTGATACCTCGGGTGCTTCGCTACATCATCGTGGTTATAGAACCGCTACTAATATTGCTCCGATTAATGAAGTGCTGGCAGCAGGAGTGTTATTACTTTCGGGTTGGGATGGAAGCAGTGATTTTTTGGATCCAATGTGTGGCTCCGGGACTTTATTGGCGGAAGCCGCTATGATTGCTTGCAATATTCCGGCGAATATTAATAGAAAAGAATTTGCTTTCGAAAAATGGAACGATTGGGATAACGATTTGTTTGACCAAATTATTGATGCATTAATGAAACGTACTAAAGAATTTCATCATACAATTATTGGTTACGACAAAGCACCAAGTGCCGCCCAGAAAGCGAAAGATAACATTCAGAATGCTAACCTCGATGATTATGTAAGTGTTATTCAGGGCGATTTTTTCGACAGTAAAAAGGAAAACAACGGACCATTGCATATGGTTTTCAATCCGCCATACGGCGAACGTTTGAATATTGAGTTGGAGCGTTTTTACAGAGAAATAGGAGATACGTTAAAGAATAATTACCCAAATACCAACGCCTGGTTTATCACTGCAAATCTGGAAGCTTTAAAATTTGTCGGACTCCGGCCATCACGCAAAATAAAACTTTTCAACGGAAGCCTTGAAGCGCGTTTAGTGAAATATGAAATGTATGAAGGCAGTAAAAAAGGGAAATATATGAACTCAGAAGAATAATTTATTTTCCTCTTTTGGACTCTTTGTCTAGGGCATTAATCAAAGTTTTTAATTGGCTGGCATCAATGCGTTTGGCTTTGATGACTTTATTCCTGTCTAATATATAAATTACCGGCGTAGAATAAACATCATATTTCTCCACAGCATTGTTGTAATGCGCGCCATCATAAACGTTTATCCACGGTAATTTGTGCTCGGCAATATACTTCAGGTACTTATCGCCTTCGTGCTGCATATAAACACTATACACTTTTACATCTTTCTTTTCTTTTAGAAGTTCGTTGTATTGCTCAAGCAATATCGGAACTTCTTTTTGGCAATGACTACAATCAACATCCCAGAAAATAATAACCGTATATTCCGCTTTTACATCGCTTAATTTGACAAACATCTTAGTAACCTGATCAACATTTTTATAGAAAACATTGGTCATTTCTTCACTGTTCTTTGCAGTTTCGAATCCCATGGTTTTCATTTTCTCGAAATCTTCGGCTTTTATCATAAACAAGTCCTGAGCCGGGGCACCAATCAATAGTGGTTTCAGTTTATCGGCACGCTTCATTATTTTTTTAACCACATCATTATCTTCATAAATGCCATCAGCTTTACCGGTTTTAAAATAGTTGTCAGACATGTGCACAAACACTTTATCAAACCCCATTATTTTGGATGTTTCATAAGCGTAAGTGAAATGAGCCAACAAAAGTTTGTAGTTGAGGCTGCCGGGTTGGGTCTTGTCCAAAATCCTGTCAATTTCAACAGCAACAGAATCAGGATGTGTTACGACAACAGATTCAAAATATTTTTTGATTTTATTATTAAAAAACGGATTTCTGATGGTGCCATCATCCTTGAAATCAACATTGTCCCAATAGTGTTTTTTGTAATAGTTGTAAACCTGAATACTGTCAGGTCTGCCGTTAGATGCTTTGGGAATGTCCTTAAGCAGTTTTTCTACTTTCAGGTTTATGACATCACCAATATAAGTTCCCTTATGATTTGCGATAAACTTTTCTTCAAAATCGTTAATGTTTTTTTCGACATCTTTCGCCTTTTTATTTAACTCAAGCGTGTCTTTTATAGTAGCCAATTTAGCGGTTTGTTTATAAGCCTGAAATCCTTTGTTCTGTTCATTAATGTATTGAACATAGCTAAAGAATTCATTTTCCAGTGGTGAATTCAAAGCGGTTAATTCTTTACCGATATTTTGACTTGCTTCCGTTTTGAGTTCCAATTTTTGCGTGTTATCGTCAATAAAGAAATCAAAGTAGATAGATTTTCCCTGGCTCACCAACGAATAAATTCCTTTATCGAGTTTTTTCTTTCCTTTAAAAACAATCTTTCCGTTTTTGATACCGGTGCAGGTATCCTTAATTAAGGTTTTGTCAAATTGGTAAAAGGTAAGATACGCTATGGAATCAGGCGCGTTTTTTAGATTAATGGTAATCTCGTAACCCGATTGGGCAACGGCAAATAATGAAGAGAAACAAAAGACAGTAGCAACCAGCAATTTCTTCATAAACAAACAATATTTATAGTTTTAAATGTTTTAGACGGTCAAAAATAATGCATTTAACAAAAAAACCGCCTATTGAATATTTAAAGTTTGCTTAAAGTTTCATTAATTATCTTAATCGGACTAAAGGATGATTCAATCCGTTTACTATATTTTTCACCACCAGGTACTTATCAAGGCTCTCGAAAAGCTTGGTCAGGTTTCTGAAACCGTAGGTTCTGGAGTCAAAACTTGGTGATATTTTACGCAGGTTGGTTCCAATACTTGAGATATAGGCTTCATCGTCTTCATTTGCCGATATTTCAAATGCCTTGTCTATGATAGATAGATTTATTTTCGGAGAAGTATCTTTTTCTTTTGCGGCTATTTCTTTTGTATTGGTTTTCTTTTTAACAACCGGAACAATTTCTTTCTCAATAATAAGGTTTTCGGTGAACGTAAAGATTTCACACGATTGTACAAACGCGCTTGGCGTTTTCTCTTGTCCGATACCCATAACAAAAAGTCCTTCTTCCCGGATTCTTTTGGCCAGACCTGTATAATCGCTATCACTGGAAACGATGCAGAACCCTTCGGCATTTTTGCTGTGGAGTATATCCATGGCTTCAATAATCAATGAGCTGTCTGTAGAATTTTTACCGGTTGTATAAGCAAACTTTTGAATGGGGCTGATAGAATATTGATTGATAATCTCTTTCCATCCGTTCATATGTTGTTGAGTCCAGTCTCCATAAATCCTTCTGATGGTGGCTTTACCATATTTGGAAACTTCTTCCAGAATTTCCTTTATCAGTTTGGGTTGGGCGTTATCACCATCTATTAAAACTGCGATATTAAATTTTGTATTTTCCATTATTGGTTATTTTCAGGAATTAAAGATATACTATTTAACACACTTATAAGGATTAACGTTTATCCCACTTCGCGAACGCCTTTTAACAGCAGCCAACGCATGAATATCTTTTCTCCATCGGGAGTTTGTACCGCCTGGAATTTAGGTGCGGTAAGCGTACCAACCACAAAGGCCGTGATCGGAACCAATAAACCTGTAAGGTTGGTATATTTTTCTATAAGGAAACGAAACAAGATGAAAAGTATTGCGAAGCAGATAAGGTTGTAGAGGAAGGATTTTAGTTTTTTGTTCATAGACTTAGAAATTACGAATTACGAATTAGGAATTACGAATTGGTGTTATTTTTTAATGTTTTTTGAATGGAGCCTATTATTCGAAGCAATTCATTGACATCGTTTAGTAAACTTTGGTTTTCTTCTTTGGAAATATAATTTGTATCTGTTAAAAGCCTTATCCAATAGTGAGTTTCTCTGGCTTCTTTGTAAGCTATGGTAAGTTTAGCAAAAAAATCTCTATCTGACTGACCTCCAATTGCCTCTTCAATATTTGCTCCAATTGATGTTCCGGAGCGCAGCAGTTGTTTACTCAAAACGTATTCCTTCTTTTCTTCACACAAACGCTGATACAGCTTTACAGTTTTTATTGCAAATGCATAGCTCTTTATCTGTACAACATTCTCCTTCATAAAATTCGTAATTTGTAATTCGTAATTATTTCTTCTTCTTCTTATTTTTCTCTTTCGCTTTCACCTTCGCTTTCACAGTTGCTTTGTAAAAAGGAATAAAATAGGAAACAGAATAATTAAACCCAACTCCAAAATCGCCATTATACGTCCTGTTAAAGCCCGGAATATAGAGATTGTCAAAGTTGTCCGGACGGTTTTGTGATACCAATCTATTTAACCTAACGCTGAAACCTACAAAGACGTTATTGAATACTTCAGCTTTCATACCGGCAACAACTTCTACCCATTGCGCAGATAAGCCATCAAATTTTTCACCCGATATAATTACGGGTGATTCCCCAAAATATGGGTTGGGATTATACACCTGATAACTATTTAGAGTCTGGCTAAAACTGCTCACACCATAGCGCAAGCCAACAGAAATAATGTTTTCCATATTGCCCCAGTTCTGAAAAGAGTTATAGTCAAATCCCACTTTCAGATACGTTCCTTTCGTGGTAAAGTTCACTTGGTCATCATCAACGGTTTTGGTTTCGTTACCAATTTCACCCGCAAGGTAATGCCTGCGTGTTAAACGATAATCACCAACAAGCTCGAGTCCGCGATAATCTGTTTCATAAAATGAACGCGTTAGTTTGAACAGGTCAACTCCCAAACGTAATCCGTAACGCTCTTTCTTAACCGGAATGCTGTCTTTTTTAGTCGTGGTTTTCTGAGCATTGCCTGCAAATGAAAGCAATACCAAAGCAATACTAAAAGTAAATCTTGATATGTGTTTCATTTTCGTTGTCAATGTTTGTTGTTAAAATGTTGATGTCCTGTATCCAAAAACCATCAGCGGGCGTAGCATCGGTTTTGATAACGCCATTCGGACTAGCATTCAGTTCAAAGATGGTCTTGTAACCACATGCACGGGAAACAAAAACGTTTTGACGGGTATAATTAAACTGAAGGACGTCTTCATCGGCATCAGTCAAACTCGTACTGTTTGATATCAGGCTGTATTTAGTGGTATCATGTGTAATATCCAGCGGCAATTTTATTTTACTGACATTATTAAAAGTGCCAAGCGCCGTTTGCCCTTCGCCCGTAACCAGCACGTTTATCACCGGCTTCAAAACAGACGGATTTGAAATGTCATAAAACTCCAATATTAGTCGGGGAGTTGTGTCGTCTGTACAGATATCATCCTTTTCACAGCTGGAAAGGCTTATTGTAATTATTAACAGGGCAAGTATTTTCTTCATATAAATTCGTAATTTATTCCGCTGTGCTCCATACAGTCGCTTTCGGCTCGTGTCGTAATTCGTAATTCGTAATTCGTAATTCGTAATTTTTTTATCGCTTTTCCAAAAGTACAACATTTTCCACATGATGCGTTTGCGGAAACATATCTACCGCACGAACACGCGTTACTTTGTACTGCTCATCCATCAATGCTAAATCCCGCGCTTGTGTCGCCGAGTTGCAGCTTACATACACAATCTTATCGGCACCAATTTTTAGCAATTGCTCCACAACGTCTTTGTGCATTCCGTCTCGTGGCGGATCGGTAATGATGACATCTGGCTGGCCATGCTGCGCAATAAAGTTATCATTGAATACATTTTTCATATCGCCAACATAAAACTCACAATTGGTTATGGCATTTCTCTTGGCATTTTCGTTAGCATCAGCAATTGCTTCGGGAACTGCTTCCACTCCAATTACTTTTTTGGCGCCTTTGGAAACAAACTGCGCAATGGTTCCGGTTCCTGTGTATAAATCGTATACCACTTCGTTGCCTGTTAAACCCGCAAACTCACGTGTAATTTTGTATAGTTCGTATGCCTGATCGGAGTTGGTTTGATAAAACGATTTGGCATTGATGCTAAACTGCAATCCTTCCATTTCTTCCAGGATGTAATCCCTGCCTTTGTAAAGTTTAATGTCCTGATCGTATAACGTATCATTGGCTTTGCTATTAATAACATATTGCAATGACGTAATTTGTGGAAATGTAGCATCGATAAAATCCAATAACAATTCGCGCTGTGCTTTATCTTCTTTAAAAAACTGAATCAAGACCATGATTTCTCCGGTAGAAGCCGTTCTAATCATCAGAGTTCGCAGCAAGCCTTCGTGATTTCGGGCGTTAAAGAAAGTCATATCGTTTTGAACCGCAAATTCGCGAATTGCATTACGAATATCATTCGATGGATCTTCCTGTAAGTAACATTTTTCGATGTCCAAAATCTTGTCCCACATTCTCGGAATATGAAAACCCAATGCCGGTTTCTTGCTTAATGATTGGTCTTCCGATTTAATCTCGATGTCGTTTAACCATCGCGTATCCGAAAACCCAAACTCCATTTTGTTTCTGTAAAAAAATTGTTTTTCCGAACCTAATATCGGCTCGAACTCGGGCAGTTCAATTTTACCAATGCGTTTCAGGTTATTGTATACTTCCTGGTTTTTATAAAACAACTGTTGTTCGTACTTCATATTCTGCCACTTGCAACCACCGCAGGCACCAAAGTGTTGGCACAACGGCTGAACCCGATTTTCAGAATAGGAGTGAAACTTTATGGCTTTGCCTTCAAAATAGGATTTTCTTTTTTTGAGGGTTTGCACATCTACCACATCGCCGGGAACGACATTAGGTATAAAAATAACTTGACCCTCGGGCGCTTTAGCTACCGATACGCCTTTGGCACCAGCATCAAGAACCGTTATGTTTTCAAAAATGACTTTGTTGGTTTGTTTTCTTCCCATGGCGCAAAAGTAGAATTTAATTACGAATTTCAAATTACGAATTACGAATTAGGGTCTTGTTTAAATTCTGTTGGTTGATTCAGGTCTCATGTCAATTCGTAATTCGTAATTCCTAACTCGTAATTCTTTTCCTATTCTTAAGGTTAAATTAATTTTTTCCCCTTTTGATATAATTAATAGTATTAAACTTATTTCTGGCACTAAAATTGGTATTGAGGTTTTACGAAAAAATTTAATTGTCTAATTTAAAAACCAAGAAAAATGTCCAGACAAAATTTAATTTCCGCCGAAGCATCAGATGCAACGATTGCAGCAGCTCTTCAAAACATCAAAGATGTAAAAATTGAGTTCCCATTCTTAATCAACCTTTCGGTTGCTGAGAGAAAGCGATTCAGAAAGATGGGGCCAAAGAGTGTAGATTATGTAAACGATAATCTAACGGGAGCTAACCAATTCCCGAACAGTTTACCAGGTGACTTTCCTGTAGCAGAGTTTGCAAAGGACGTTACCTTACTCAACAAATTGTATCCTTTACTGGTAGCCTCTCAGGCACTTACCGAAGGATTGAATGACACGATTCTCGCTTTAGGCTCAGATGCCATGAAACAAGGCGATGAAGTTTACGGATTCTTAAAACTTGCCGCTAAGACCGATGCCAATGCAAAAGAATTGGTTTCACAAATTGGAAGAAGGTTTAGAGGGCAGGGAAATTTTAAAACACCGGAATAAAATGAATGATTATTATTAATGTAAAGGCGCGATTTATCGCGCCTTTTTTATTTATGGATTTTCCAAGACATTCAATTTCCCTTTTTAGGGAATGCAATCCCTCCCGAAGTGAATGCATTCCCTTATTTACTGATTGCAATCTCTTCCGAAGTGAATGCATTCCCTTATTTACTGATTGCAATCCCTCCCGAAGTGAATGCATTCACTTATTCAGGGATAGTATATCCCTTATTTACTCATTGCATTCTCTTATTTAGGGATTGCAATCCCTTATTTGTGAAATGATAAGCCTTCGGAAGGGATTGCATTGTGTTCAGAAGGGATAGTAAGGTTCTTAACAGTTGTTGTACAAAATTATTCTATTTGGGTGATTTATTTAAGGAAGTTTTATCGAGAATAATAAATTAACGAAGTGACGATCTTGACAAAACGCTTAATGGACCGCCGAAATCAGCCGCGGAACATGAAGCCCGCCGAATTACCTAAGCTCATAAAAGTAGTTCAAAAAGCACTAACCATTATGCCAAGTTGATAATTTAATAAAAATCATATGAGAAAATTTTGTAATTTTAAATGCAAATAAATTGTCACATGGAAAATAAAAATCCGGATAGCAACTTACAATTCCTTTCAGGCGGCGGTGAAATGGGGCAACTAATTAGAGAAAAAGATTGGAGCAAAACACTTCTTGGTGCTCCACCATTTTGGCCGCAAAGTTTACGAACCACACTTGGAATTATTCTCAATTCAAAATTTCCGATGTTTTTATTTTGGGAAAAAGAACTAATTTGTTTTTACAATGATGCCTATCTCCCAAGCTTAGGCAATGAGGGAAAACACCCTGCTATACTTGGTATGAAAGGCGAAGATGCGTGGAAGGAAATTTGGGATACCATAAAACCACTAATCGATCAAGTACTTGAAGGAGGAGAAGCAACATGGAGTGAAGATCAGCTAATTCCTATTTACCGTAACGGAAATATTGAAGATGTGTATTGGACATTCAGCTACAGCCCGGTAATGGATGAACTTGGAAAGCCGGCAGGAGTTTTTGTTGCCTGCACTGAAACCACCGATAAAGTACTTAATCACAATAAACTGAAAGAAAGCAAAATGCAGTTTCAGTCAATTGCTAACCTGGTGCCTGATGTACTATGGGATAGCGAGGCTGATGGTTCAACCAACTGGTACAACCAGCGTTGGTTAGAATATACCGGGCAGCGTTTAGATGAGGCTATAGGTTGGGGCTGGATAGATGCCATTCACCCTGAGGACAGAGAAGGCTCGGCAAAACGCTATAGCGAAGCAGTTGAAGCAGGCAGGTCTTTACGGCAGGAACACAGGATACGTCGACATGACGGCGAGTACCGTTGGTTTGCAATAAGTGCAACTCCGCTTAAGGATGATAACGGGCAGGTGATTAAAATGTATGGTGCTGCTACCGACATCCACGACCGCAAGCAAGCTGAAGAAGCATTGCGCAACAGCGAAGAAAAATACCGTAGCATTTTTGAAAATATTGATCAGGGCTTCTCCATACATGAGCTTATCATCGATGAAGGTGGCAATGTTACCGACGTGATTTTAGAGGAAGTAAATGAGGCCTTTGAAAAACACACCGGATTAAAGAATGTGCAGGGTAAAAAAGTAAGTGAAATTGTTCCCAATCTTGAACCCGTTTGGCTGGATGCCATGACCCAAGCATATAAGTATGGCGAAACGCAACTTTTTGAAGCTTACAATTCCGATACCAACCGCTGGATTACTTCACAATATTCTCGCATTGGAGGAGCAGAAAGCCGGCTTCTATCTACTTTTTTTACCGACATCACCGAACGCAAGCAATCAGAAGAAGTGTTGCGCAATAAAGAATCCCGGCTACGCATTGCAGCCGAGGCGGCTGAACTGGGAGTATGGGAGTGGAACCCGGCTAAAGATGAAGTAACCTGGGAAAACGAGCGAATGTTTGAAATCTATGGGCGCACTCGGGAGCAAGGGCCGGTTAATGCGGAAATGTTTATGACGGAGGTCGTTCACCCCGACGATGCAAAGCGGTTCAAAACAGATCTTGAAGCATCTTTAACCTCCGGCATACTCAATTACACCGGTCGTTTTTACCGTGGAGATGGTGAATTACGATGGATCACGTTTACGGGTAAAATGGAATATGCGGAAGACTTTACGCACTTGCGCATGCCAGGCGTTGCTACCGATGTTACTAAGCGCATTCAGGCAGAACAAGAACTTCGAAAAAGCGAAGAAAAGTACCGCAGCATTTTCGAGTCGATTGACGAAGGCTTTTGTATACATGAACTTATAATTGATGAAAATGGCACGATCACCGATCTTATTTTCCAGGAAGTAAATGCGGCATTTGAACAGCATACAGGAGTAAAAAATGCGCAAGGCAAAAGGGTTCGCGAACTGTTTCCGCAAGTGGAACAACATTGGCTTGATTCGTTTGAGATTGTTTATAAAACGGGTGAGCCGGTTCGATTGGAAGGCTACCAGGCTGATGCACAACGCTGGTTTACTACGCAATACTCTCGAATTGGCGGTGAAGGAAGCAAACTTATAGCTGCCGTTTTTTATGACATCACCGAACGAAAAAATACAGAAAGAAAACAGACCTTTCTATTGAAGCTCAATGAAGTTACACGATTGCTCCATGAGCCCATCAAAATTCAGGAAGCAGCTATGAAGTTGCTGGCGGAAGAGCTCAACGTGATGCGTGTCGCCTATGTTGAAGTGGATGACGAACGTGACCAATGGGAAGTAATCGCGCGTTATGAAAAAGAAGCATCGCCGGCGCCAATGAGTGGGCGGATTTCGGATTTTTCGTCCAGCCACTTGGAAATTTACCGAGCCGGACGAACAGTTATTATTAACGACGCCGAAAACGAACCGCATCCCGAAGCCTATCGCGCTATTGAAGTGCGTGCACTTTTAGCCGCGCCGGTTGTTAAAAGCGGAAAGATAATCACCCTCGTCATTGTTTACGCGAGCGCACCGCGAAATTGGACAACGACCGATGTGCAGATTCTGGAAGAACTTGCAGAACGCACATGGAATGCGGTTAAAAGAGTTAAAGCCGAAGAAGCTTTGCGCGAAACAAAAGAGCAACTCGAACTCAGTATCAGCGCAGGCAAAGTGGGAATTTGGACATTAGATGTAAAAACCAAATACCTGCATTGGAATAAGCAGCAGTGCGACCTTTACGGAATTAAGGAAAATGAGTTTGATTGTACTCCCGAAACTTTTTGGGAATTTGTTTTGCCGGAAGACAAGCAGCCATTGGAAAAAGAATCAGCGCAACAGCTTGCAGACAGGAAACCTGAATTGATTCAGCAATTTCGCATTACGCGAAAAGACGGGAAACAACGTTGGATAGAAAGCCGCAACCGCACACAGTTTGACAAACACGGAATGCCACCAGTATATTACCGGAATTAATTTAGACATTACGGCGCAAAAGTCGTTTTCACAGGAACTTGAACATACCGTGGCCGAACGCACAATCGAGCTTGAAAAAATGAACAAAGAACTACAATCCTTCAATTACATATCCAGTCACGATTTGCAGGAACCGCTAAGAAAAATACAAACCTTCTCCACACAGCTATTAGAAAAAGAAAAGCAAAACCTTACCCAAAGTGGAAAAGACAAATTGGATCGCATGCAAAACGCAGCCTGCCGCATGCAGACACTTATTAATGATTTGCTTGCTTACTCACGAACCAACGTTTCAGATAGAAAATTTGAAAATACCGACCTCAATATAATATTGAACGAAGTAAAAAACGACCTAGAAGATGAACTAAGACTAAAGAACGCTACAATTGAAGTGACTGAACTAGGCAAAGCAGATATCATCCCTTTCCAGTTTCGACAAATGCTGCACAACCTTATTAGTAACGCACTAAAATTTTCAACACCCGAAAAACCACCGCATATAAAGATAAAAAGCAAAATCATATCCGCATACCATCCACTGGGAGGCCAGAAGGTTTGCCACATCAGTATTTCTGATAACGGAATTGGCTTTGAACAACACTATTCTGATAAAATATTTGAAGTATTCCAACGCCTTCACGGAAAAGAACAATACAACGGAACCGGTATCGGGCTTGCTATTGTCAAAAAAATAGTAGAAAACCATCACGGCATCATCACCGCTAACGGAGAACTAAACAAAGGCGCTAACTTTGACATCTACATACCTACAACATGAAAACCCATCTTGCCCTTTTGCGCGGCATCAACGTCTCGGGTCATAAAATGATTAACATGATTGCTTTGAAAAAAGCACTTGAAGCCATTGGATTTTCAAATGTGCGCACGTATATTAACTCGGGGAATGTTTTTGTGGATACTGACGAGGAGAGCCCAACGAAAGTGGCGTTTCTTATCAAGCAGGAAATTTTTAAGGAGTTTGGTCATGATGTTCCTGTGATTGTCATTGGGAAAGCCGATTTGCAGGCGTGCCTTGACAGGAATAAATTCCTTAACGAAGAAGGTGTCGATTTAAAGAAATTGTATGTCTCGTTTATTTCTTCGATGCTACCGGATAATATGATTACCCAGCTCAACCTAAACTTTATAAAACCCGACGAAATCCAACTTGATGGGAAACGGATTTATTTAAAGTATGATATCTCACCGGCAAAAACTAAACTCGATAACAAATGGATAGAGAAAAGCATGAATGTGATTTCTACCACGCGCAATTGGAATACGGTGAATAAGCTGCTGGAAATGTTCGGGTAACGACTGTCTTTCCCGCGCAGGCGGGAATCCAAAAATAAATGTTTAACTATTCATCAATAATCGCCTTCGGGAAAGACAAATCTGTAGAACCTGAACGCATTACTTTTTTCAGTAACACTTTCTTTCCCGCACAGGCGGGAATCCATAAATAAATGTTTAACTATTCATCAATATTTGCCTTCGGGAAAGACAAACCTGTACAACCTGAACGCATTACTTTTTTTAGTAACACTGTCTTTCCCGCGCAGGCGGGAATCCATAAAGACCCAAAATGTTTAAAACTATTCATCAAAGGAAAAAACCGCAATGACAATACAAACTATAATTAAATAACAAATAACAATGATTTGATAACTTTAACAATAATACTATTCTTAAATTTGATAAAATTTAAAAAAATTAACTATCATGAAAAGAAATGCCACCGCAGTTTGGAAAGGTTCTATAAAAGAAGGTAAAGGAGCCATTACTTCACAAAGTACCACATTAAATAACACACAATATTCTTTCGGTTCTCGTTTTGAAGAAGGCGTTGGCACCAATCCCGAAGAACTTGTTGCGGCAGCGCACTCAGGTTGTTTTAGCATGCAACTATCTGCTTTTATTGGCGAAGCCGGATTTACCCCTGATAGCATCGAAACCAAATGTGTAATCGATTTCCAGAATGGCGCTATTGTTAGTTCGACGTTAACCGTGGAAGCCAAGATTCCCGGTATTTCTAAAGATACGTTTCAGGAGTTGGTTACAAAAGCGGAGAAAAACTGTCCGATATCCAAATTATTGAATGCTGAAATCAGTTCAACTGCTACACTACTTTAGTTAATAAGTACTATAACAACTAACCTCATTTCTTTTAAGGAATGAGGTTTTTTTATGGAAATTAGCCCTAAAATCAGAGTATGAGTTTAAAAGCCACATTCAAAAGTACCATTTCAGGTTTGGAAGCCCCCGAACATGATAAGGTCAGCTGCAATAGTATCCGAATTCCCATCCTTAATCTGATTAAGGAAGACCACCCCGATTTAGACATGTCGAAGGAGATAACGGTAGGGGAACTGAATATCTACAGGGAGAAATATATTTCGAGGTTTTTAAAATCGGAAGTAGGCGAGCTAAATGATTTGCATAAAAACGTCCTAAAGGCTTTGGCTGACGACAAATCACTAGTCAGCAAAGTGGAAGATGAACCGGACACCCGTACTTTTGGGCAACGGCTTGCCGATAATGTAGCTGATTTTGGCGGCAGCTGGACATTTATTATCTGGTTTTTTGTAGTGATTATATGTTGGATTGCAGCGAATGTTTTTCTCCTGATGAACAAAGGTTTTGACCCGTATCCATTTATACTATTGAATTTAATTTTGTCCTGTCTGGCATCGCTGCAGGCACCAATAATCATGATGAGCCAAAACCGTCAGGAAGAAAAAGACCGGGAACGCGCCAGGAAAGATTATATGATAAATCTTAAGTCGGAGTTGGAAATCAGAATGCTGGATGATAAATTAGATCATCTGCTAATGCAGCAGCAACAGGAACTAATTGAAATACAGAAAGTGCAGATAGAAATGATGAATGATATTTTGAACAGGATTGAAAGTAGGAAGTAGTTAGTATTAAGATTTATTCGCAATTAAGTTCTACTTTTGTAATCAATATGGATGATTTCTCTCCAAAAGAAGGAATTGCGATTTTTAAAAATCAATAAGAAGAATTATGTCAGTTTTAGAAAAAATGAGTTCAGCAGAAGCAATTGCTTTAGAAAACAAGTATGGTGCACACAACTACCATCCGTTACCGGTAGTGCTGAGTAGAGGAGAAGGTGTGTATGTGTGGGATGTTGAAGGTAAAAAGTATTATGATTTCCTCTCGGCATATTCCGCCGTAAATCAAGGTCATTGCCATCCGAAAATAGTTGGTGCAATGATAGAACAGGCGCAAACTCTGACACTTACTTCAAGAGCTTTTTACAATGATAAATTAGGGATTTACGAAGAATATATTACTAAATATTTTGGCTTTGACAAAGTATTGCCAATGAATACGGGAGCCGAAGCTGTGGAAACCGCTGTGAAACTGTGTAGAAAATGGGCCTACGAAAAAAAAGGAATTAACGAAAACGAAGCACAGATCATTGTTTGTGACGGTAACTTCCACGGGAGAACTACGACAATCATTTCGTTTTCTAACGATGAAAATGCACGTAAAAACTTTGGACCTTACACGGCCGGATTTATAAAAATCGCTTACGATGATATTGATGCTTTGGAAAAAGCGATTACTTCTTCAAAAAACATTGCAGGATTTTTAGTGGAACCAATACAAGGCGAAGCCGGAGTGTATGTACCGGCTGAAGGTTATTTGGCGAAAGCCAAAGCTTTATGTGAAGCCAACAATGTATTATTCATTGCAGATGAAGTACAAACGGGAATTGCGAGAACGGGTTCTTTATTGGCTGTTTGTGGTAATTGCAGTTGTGAGAATAAATGTGAAAAACAAGGTTCCTATGTCAATCCTGATATTTTAATCTTAGGGAAAGCCTTATCAGGCGGAGCTTATCCGGTATCAGCTGTATTGGCAAATGATGCAATAATGAATGTTATCAAGCCAGGTCAACATGGTTCTACTTTTGGTGGAAACCCAATCGCGGGCGCTGTTGCTATAGCGGCTATGGATGTGGTTAACGAGGAACATTTGGCCCAAAATGCGCGAAGATTGGGTAAAATATTCAGAGAAGAGTTGGCAAAATATATTGAAACATCAAATATTGCGACGCTTGTTCGTGGAAAAGGATTGCTTAACGCAGTTGTCATTAATGACACCGAAGAAAGCGATACCGCCTGGAATATTTGTTTGGCTTTACGTGATAATGGTTTATTAGCCAAACCAACCCACGGCAATATCATCCGTTTTGCTCCGCCATTGGTAATGAATGAAGAGCAATTATTAGATTGCGTCTCCATCATTATCAAGACATTAAAACAATTTGAAAAGTAAAAAACCAACCTTTTTATAACCAACTTAAAACCAAATTAATTATGGAAGAAAAATTATCATTGAATGACTTAGCTATTGGAGCCTTAAGGGAAAGCGCCAAGTGGTGCCTGTTTTTATCTATTGTGGGATTTATTTTTATCGCACTGATGGTAGTGATTGGTGCCTTTACTGCAGTTATGATGTCTGCAATACCAACCGATCCTTATGGTGGTGCAATGGGGCCTATGGCGGCAAATCCTTTTAATGCTATCAAAGGTTATTTAGGAGTATTTTACATTCTGCTGGCGCTGCTCTATTTCTTTCCGGTTTATTACTTATACAAGTATGCCAATGGAACGAAACAAGCTTTAGAATCAGGAAACAATGACGTATTAAGCAATGCTTTAGTGAATTTAAAATCTCATCATAAGTTTTTAGGAATAATGACTATCATCATGATTGCTATCTATATTTTAATATTTATTGTTGGAATTGTTTTTGGGGCTGCCTTTGCGAGCAGTATGCATTAAATGGCATTAAAATATACTTATTCAAAACCAGTCATATTCGGCTGGTTCTTTTATTTTTGGAATATAATTTATACCATGAAAAAACTAGTACTACCTTTTACACTTGTGGCAATTATTGTGGGTTTGTACGAGCAGTCAAAAGCGAAACCCAACATCTATATTTTATGTATTACTATCGTGATATTTATGTATGGTGTTATGAGATTGAGTGCGAAAACGCCAAGTAAGAATCAGGAAGAAAAAGAAGAAGATCATGTTGAATAAAGGAGATAAGGTTTCGGTTTTAGACGATGCCATTGACGGTGTTGTTGTTGAAATTAATGGTTCTGAAGTGACTATCGAAACTACTGATGGCTTTAACCTGACCTATAAAAGCAACGAGTTAATCAAGATCGAAAGTGGCAATGCCATGAATATTAGTTTTAACAAAAGCCAGGTAATTAGCGAAAAGGAAGTTGCCAAGCCAAACTATATCAACAAAGAGAAAAAACCTAAGAAAGAAATTCCGCCACCGGAGTTTGATCTTCACATTGAAAAGCTAGTCAAAAGCTACAAGGCAATGAACAATTTTGACATCCTGAACCTGCAAATAGAAACAGCCAAACGCCATATCGAATTTGCAATTCGCAACCGGATTCCAAAAATAGTTTTTATTCATGGCGTTGGAGAAGGCGTACTTAAATCGGATCTCGATTTTCTATTAGGAAGATATGACAACGTTGTTTTTCAGGATGCTAATTATCAGAAGTATGGGCTGGGTGCAACAGAAGTTTACTTTAAGCAGAATGTTAAATGAGAGAATAGAGAATAGACGGATAGATGATAGACAGATTCGAGACTATACTATCATCTATTATCTCTTCGTATATCATCTTAGTTCCTTTCCCTTATAATAATTAATCAACAAATCAACAAACTTGCTATAACTTTCCAAGCCATCTTTCTGCTGATTTGCCTTTAGAAATTGGTCATAAAAAGCGTGGGATCCTTTGTCGACAAAGGTGTCATAGCGTTTCCAGAAGCGCTCACTTTCCTTATAGTTTTTAATAATTCCGGGATTTATTGTTGGCTTTAATTCATTAAATTTTTTCTCATTCTTCATCACAATATTTTCAAGGCAATAGCGTAAAGCATTGGAATATGCTGAGTATTGAAAATACAAATCCTCATTCTTGATGCAGGCCATAAAACCAATAAAGTTGCATTCGCTTTCGCTGGCATAGCCAATCTGATGCGCCATTTCGTGGCAGATTACATTTGGTAAACCATACATAGGTAACTTATAATTTACCTGCGATTCATTTGTAAACGGATTCAGATATCCACCAAAACCCATATAAGTAAGAGGTAAGCTAAACAGAGACTTCTTTCTGCACGGACTTTCATACCTAAAAAAACGATACTGCCTGGCGAGGTTATCATAGCCATTCTGCGTCATGCTGAAAATGCTGCCCTGTGTATAGGGATTGCTTACTTTTTTATTCTTGTTGTGTGTGATTGCGAATTGTACTTCGTTGGTTTTGGCAACCAGCTTTTCGGTAAACGCATACAAATCTTCATTGGAATATTCCCTTTTGATGTTCATTTTTTCGAATAATGGCACACGATAATAATTCAAAGCCCATAAAAAATGAAAGAGGAAATAAAAAATAGAGAAACCGCTCAATACTTTCAGCAAATTATTTTTCCATTGATTACGCCATGTCTTTCGTGTTTTCCAAATGGATATCAGCAAATAAACAATAAGGATTCCATAAAAAATGTCACCAACAGAAAACGGAATCCAGCCTAAAACCGCGCGCTCAATCTCTGAAGTGAAACTGTACAATCCATTGCTGTAAAAGCGTTCAATAACTTCGGGAAAGAATGCTAATACTTTCAAGAAGACGATTTGGATAAGCAGAAAAAGGGGAAGTATATACTTGCGTTTCACATTGCGGATTTAAAATGTAAATATAATCACTAATTAATTTCGGAAGTAGTTAAACTTTGTAACTTTGTGTTCTTGACCGAGCCGTAAGGCGAATTGAATGAAAATAAATTTAGAAACTAAAAAATACATAATGAGCCAGGAAATTAGAAACCTTGAACCAAAAGTACTTTGGAATAAATTCGCCGATTTGAATGAGGTGCCGCGTCCATCAAAAAAAGAAGAACGGGTTATTGAATTCATGAAAAACTTCGGTAATAGTTTAGGATTGGAAACTTTTGAAGACGATATCCGAAACGTAATCATTCGTAAACCCGCCACTACTGGAATGGAAAATCGTAAAACGGTTGTCCTTCAGGGGCATTTGGATATGGTGCACCAAAAAAATAACGATACCAATTTTGATTTTGACACACAGGGAATCGATATGTATGTTGATGGTGACTGGGTTCGCGCAAAAGGAACTACGCTTGGGGCTGACAATGGATTAGGTGTTGCAGCAATTATGGCGATTTTAGAAAGTAAAGATATTCCGCATCCTGCAATAGATGCGTTGTTTACTATCGATGAAGAAACGGGAATGACCGGAGCGTTAAACTTAAAAGGCGGTATTTTAAAAGGGGAAATTCTTTTAAATTTAGATACAGAAGAAGACGATGAAATTGATATTGGCTGTGCCGGTGGAGTAGACGTAACAGCAACCAGAAGTTATAAATCGGAAGAAACTCCCGAAGGTTCTGTGGGTTATTCAATCACCGTAAAAGGCTTGAATGGTGGGCATTCCGGAATGGATATCCACAAAGGCTTGGGAAATGCCAACAAGATTATGAACCGTTTATTGTTTGACGGCTTTGAGAACTTTGGCTTACAGATTTCTGAAATAGTAGGTGGAAGTTTGCGTAATGCGATTCCGCGTGAAAGCGTAGCGAAAGTTATTGTTGCCGGCATGTATGACGAGGCGTTTGTTTTTGACATGCAGGAAATCATCAATGATATTAAATTTGAATTCAAAACTACGGAACCCAACTTAACTATTGAAATTGTAAAAAGTGATTTACCTAAACAAGTTATTGATTTAGGCGTTCAGGAAGGATTGCTTCGTTCTATTTATGCTGCTCATAATGGCGTTTACCGAATGAGTGCTGATATGGCGGATTTGGTGGAAACTTCAAATAATATTTCTAAGGTTATCGTAAAAGACGGTCAGATTTCTATTCAGAATTTGACACGTTCATCGGTGGAGAGTTCTAAATATGACTTGGCGAATTCCCTTCGGTCGGCTTACGAGTTATTTGGTTGTGAAGTTGAATTTGGAGGAAATTATCCGGGCTGGACACCAAATGTGAAGTCGGAGATATTGGACGTTCTTGTAGATATATATGAAAAACAAAACGGAAGCAAGCCTAACGTTGTGGCCTGCCACGCCGGATTGGAATGTGGAATTTTAGGAACGAATTATCCTGGAATGGATATGATTTCCTTTGGGCCAACCATCCACGGTGCACACAGTCCGGATGAAAGAGCATCCATTAAATCGTCACAAAAATTCTGGAAGTTTTATTTGGAGATATTGGCGAATATTCCGGAGAAAAAATAGAAAAAAAATAGCTACAGAAAAAAATAAAAACCCGTTGATTTATACGGGTTTTTATTTGTTCTTTTTCATAAAATCTATAATCTCATCGTATCTCTTACTCCACGGAAAAATATATTGCAAAACCATTGGAATGTGCTTCTTATTCAGGACAATACGTTTTACAGTGGGCTGAAACTTATGTAATTCGTCGAGAAATCGCTCGTTAGACACTTTTATGCTTTCGTATGTTTTACTCCCGGTATAAATCATAATGGGTGGCGCGTTTTTATCTAAGAAATAAATGGGAGATGCTTCTCGCCATTTTTCGGGATTCTGAGTCCAGGTAGTTGTATAATTGGCATAGCTGGATAGGCGGATAATCTTCAAGATAATGTTTCATATCCAAGCCCGCAGCATCGTTAAGAATAACTCCTTTTATTATGGACTTATCTTTTAAATATTTGGGATTCGTAGCTACTAAAGCTACCAAATGACCACCGGCTGAATGTCCGGTTAAAAATATTTCATTTGGGTTTCCCTTGTACTTACCAATGTTCAATTTTGTCCACTCTACAGCTTTCGCAACTTGATTTGCCATATCATTATAATTTGCAGCAGGACTTAACGTATAGCCAACGATAACCGTGGTAATTCCTTTTTTTGCAAAATTCCGACCAAAAAAACCGTACAATTTTTTATCTCCTGAATTCCAATTTCCTCCATGCACAAACAACAAAACCTGATTATTTGTAAATTTTGAATTTCTTGGAGTGAAAACATTAAGAGTTGGTTGTTCCTTATCTTGATTTTCGGGACCTAAATAGGAAACATTTCCATATTTTTTGGTCGCGCAACCTGTAATTAAATATAAGCACAGAAAGACTAAACCTAATTGAATTTTCATATCAAATTTTTGATAAATTACGATTTTATGCAACAGGCAAGTTTTAATTTTTTGTTAAAATAAGTATCAAAAACTGACTTTTTTAAAATCCATAAAAATGCCCCAAATAGTCTTTTCTTTTTGGGGCAATTAAATCAAGTAATACTATTATTTTGGAGCGTTGACCAAATAATCGTAAACCAATTTCTTTTGGTTCTCGGTGATTTTGGCTCTGGCCTGCATTTCATCAAGATTGTGCTTCCAGGTTACAGCATTATATTGGTTTGGTATATACAATTGGTGGCAACTGCCGCAATTGTTTACATACAATTCACGACCTTGTTTGAGGTTTTCTGCCGATATAAAGTTTACACTTTCAGTTGGCACATACAATTTTGATGAACAGCTAACTAGGAAAAAGCAAAAAGATAAAATACCAAATTTTTTCATGATGCAAAATATTAAAAAGCAAAGGAAACAATTACACGCGTTTCAAATTTTGTCCATTCGTCAATATTAACACCGCTCATACCTTCAGGATTATGTAATCCCGCAATTTGTGGAAGCGCTGTTAGGTTTATCCAAAAATTGTTCGCATTGTAAGATAGTATAGGTCCACCAAATAAAGCGGATATTGTCGCTTTGTTTTCTTTGAAATAGATATTTCGGTTAATGATTTCGGCTCCAACATTCCAGTTTTTGTTGATGTTGTAAGCAAAAGCATAGTTCACATCATATTTGTATTCAGTTTCGGTAGCTACTTTCCCTTCAATGGTTGTAGTTTGCCATTCCGGTTCAAAAATCAAATTCGCAGCATGTAGCGTTATCCCGATTTTCTTGTCAAAAATGGCTTTCAACTCAATCTCCAATTCGTCGGTAGCAACAGTTATTTCACCATATCCTGCAAACCCAATTTTATCGGCTACAGGATCAGAAAACTTATATTTCCATTCATTTGAAACCGAAATTTCTGTTGGTTCCATTACAATTTCTCCGGTAACATCATCAAAACCTGCTTTTTGTTTTGAATTCATATAGAACGCAACCTGTAAATTAGAACCTAAACCTACTTCATACTCCACACGATTTTTGATTTCTCTATAATAATTTTCTTTTCCCGTAAGGAGCGTGGTCCAAACTTCTATTTCTTTTTGACCTTTGTTCAAAACATTCGATTGATACGTATAAGTAAATACTCGGTCCTGAGCATTACTATTCAGTGCAGATAATATTAAAAAACTTGCGATTATAAAAATCTTTTTCATTGTATATATATTAAATAATTAAGGTTAAAATTCCATTTGGTAGACGTTGTTTATTTAGAATTGTTAAAAATAACGATGCAAATATAAATACGAGATTTGAATTAAAAAAGTTTATTTAGATTAAATATAAATAAAGTTTTTATCTGTTTGATTTACTATAATTTACAAACGAAAAAACCTCATTGTTAATGAGGTTTGAATGTAATCTCGGTCGTTAAATGTCTATTTTTTTGTCATTGGATAGCTTTCTTGAGTTAGTTTCCCTTGTTGTTTTCCAGATATGGTTGCAATCAGACGGTCACTCGCAATTTTTTTGTATACAATTTTTTGCGGGTATTCGTGAGCCGGATTTTCAAAAGTAAATGTGTTATTAGTATCAGAAGTTAATTTAAAAGTAACGTCTTTATCGTCATTTTGACCAACAACTGTGGCAATATAATTCAATTCTTCAGCTTTTTGTACAAGTTGTATGCTTTCAAAATGAACAGTGTCTTTCGTTATAAAGTAACTGTTTCCGCTGAATGTGCTGTCATTTTGCTTAATCCATGTTTCTTTTAATATGCCGTCAGGAAGTTTTTGTTCCCATTCGCCAATAAGCCAGTTCATCTTTTCAAGTTTGTCAAATTTATTTTCATCAGCATTTTTTTTACAGGAAACTAATAAAATTAAGGATAGAATGTAAATTGGTTTTTTCATATTCGTCATTTTTTATTTAACTATACAATACTATTAAAAATCTGCCAGCTTAACACAGTAAACTGAACCCTTTTTTTGTATTTTTGCACTCCAATAAAAAGAATAATAATGTTAGAAAGACTTCAATATGTAAAACAACGTTTCGACGAGATTTCGGATTTGATTATTCAACCGGATATTATTGCCGATCAAAAACGTTATGTGCAATTAAATCAGGAATATAAAGGTTTAAAAGCGTTAATGGAAAAGCGTGAGGAACTGATTAATGTTACGGCAAATATATCTGAAGCAAATGAAATTATTTCTGATGGCTCTGACGCGGAAATGGTAGAAATGGCTAAGATGCAATTAGACGAAGCCAAAGAACGTTTGCCGGAATTAGAAGAAGAAATCAAATTCATGCTGATTCCAAAAGATCCTGAAGATGCCAAGAATGTAATGGTTGAAATCCGTGCCGGAACTGGTGGTGACGAAGCTTCAATTTTTGCAGGAGATTTATACAGAATGTACACTAAATATTGTGAAGCCCGAGGCTGGAGAACTTCTACAGTTGATATGAATGAAGGAACTTCTGGTGGTTTTAAAGAGGTTATTTTTGAAGTAACAGGCGAAGATGTTTATGGAACATTGAAGTTTGAAGCAGGCGTTCATCGTGTGCAACGTGTACCACAAACAGAAACGCAGGGGAGGGTTCATACCTCTGCAGCAACGGTTATGGTTTTACCCGAAGCGGAAGAATTTGACGTTCAGATTGATATGAATGATGTTCGAGTAGATTTTTTCTGTTCGTCTGGTCCGGGTGGACAATCCGTAAATACCACTAAATCTGCTGTGCGTTTGACACATATTCCGACTGGTTTGGTAGCACAGTGCCAGGATCAAAAATCGCAACATAAAAATAAGGATAAAGCATTAACGGTTTTACGCTCTAGATTATACGAACAAGAATTAGCAAAAAAAGAAGCAGAAGATGCTGTAAAGCGTACTTCCCAGGTAAGTTCAGGTGACCGGTCGGCTAAAATCAGAACCTACAATTATGCTCAGGGTCGGGTAACCGATCACCGAATAGGGTTGGATGTCTTTGATATGGATGGCGTTATGAACGGAAAAATTCAAAAATTTGTTGACGAACTTCAATTGGTTAATAATATGGAAAAGCTAAAGGAAAGTGAAGTTTTCTAAATAAAAAAGAGCTAACGAAAGTTAGCTCTTTTCTTTTGCTTACGTACCAGAAATTTATAATCTAAATCCGTACGCAAGTCTCAAAGCAATCATTCCCAATCCTTTTCCTGTTGTTCCATCATCGTTAAGTTTTGGAAAATCAGTATAGTGTTCATATCGTAAACTAGCATCAAAATATTCTGTTGCATAGCCAATTCCCGGACTAAGGAGTAATGAAGTTTCATCATAGCCATTAGTAACCCCAAATGCGCCACCTACTTCAGCTAATAAATAAAGTTTGTCTTTTAGGACGAAAGCTTTAAATCCACCTTTAACCGGAATATATCCTAAATCATTGTTATCCCCATTGATGAAGAAATTATTAAAACCTGTGGTAAATGTTAGCGAATACCTGGTTGATAAATCATACTGCAATCTTACATCGGCGCCGAGATTCCATTTATATGGTTCCGCATTTAAAGGCACGCCGGCGCTTAAACCAAAGCCAAGGCGGAAGCCCTGATCATAATTTTTGGTTTCTTTTCCGGTTTCCTGCGCTACAATTGTAGCAGAACCTGACAGACATAAAACAACTAAAGCTAATTTTACTGAGTTTCTTAAGGTAATTTTCATGGTGTTTAATTTAAAATTAATTATTGGTGTATTAGCTACACTTTTTCTTCTTTATAGTTTTAAGGAATAGAACGACACTAGCTATTATGAAAATCACATAAATAAGTGCTATAAGTGAAACATAGATGATTGAGCCAGTATTGTAAAAGAAAAACCCTAGTGACCATAGTAACAACAATGCTGCAGTTACGCTGTATATTATATTTTGCATATTTTTTTTTGATTTTAGGATATACTGAAATTCCTCTGAATGTTACTTAATGTATTTTTCAATCATTTATGAGTAGAATTTGAAAGTGCCACTTCTGCGGATGGATTTAGCTTTCAAAAAGCGTTGAAGTTAAGATGGGAAGTTCTACACTGATTATCAAATTTTATTGTACGGGACAAAGTTGCATGGATTAACGCAGCTTATTGTTATAACTTTTTTCAGAATAGTTATATTTTTTCCAGTTTATGAAATGGATTAAAAAAACAAAATCCCATGGTAACGTAGGATAAGGAAAAAAAATTTAATTACTGTCTTCCGGGAGATAAATGGTGAAGGTTGCACCAATATTTGGCTTTCCTTTTGAGAGGATAAAACCCTTATGATTTTCTACAATTTTTTTGCATATGGCTAGGCCAATTCCTGTACCTACATATTCATTCTTATTGTGAAGCCTATTGAACAGGACGAATATTTTTTCAGCATATTCTTGTTCAAAACCAATTCCCTTGTCTGTAAAAGTGATTTTGTAGAACTTTTCTTTAGTATTTTTCGGAATCAATTCGTCTTCAGCTGCAATTACTTTTTTGCAGGAAATTCTAATTGTGGGAACGCTGTCTGACTTGCTGTATTTTAGTGAATTACTGATAAGGTTAACAAATAATTGCTGTATTTGAAATGGTATTACAGTTATTTTGGGCAATTTATCACTTTGAATAACAGCATTTTTTTCCTCGATGATTTGCCATAAGTCCGTTTTGGAATTCTCTAATAAGTCATTCAGGTCAGTAATTTCAAAGACTTTTTCAGTTTTAGTAGTTCTTGAATATTGTAATAAGTCATCAATGAGAATGCGCATACGGTCAACAGAATTATTAATTCGTAGCATAAACTCTTTTCCGCTATCGGATAAATTATCATACTCCTTATCAGACAATCGGGAAACAAAGGTTTGAATTTTCCGCAACGGCTCCTGTAAGTCGTGACTTGCAACATAATTAAAAGCTATTAGTTCTTTATTACTGGCTTCCAATTCTATATTTTGTTGCTCTAACGACAATGATGCCAATACTTCTTCGGTCACATCGCTATTTGTACCAATTAATGTTTCTTCTCCTAATTTATTTGTTACAATTCGAGCAGTAGTCCTAAAATACCTGACTTTTTTATCTTTTCTAATGATTCTATATGTAAAGGGGCCATATTTCCGTTTTCTACCATTGTAGATGTGGCATCGCGAAAAGCGGAAAGATCTTCCTTGTGAATATATTTCATGAAGTTTTCCTGGCTTGCAACAAAAGCTTTTGGTTCAAAACCAAGTAGTCGGTAACTGTTATCTGAAAAGGTATATTCTTTGGTATCCACATTTAATTCCCAGTTACCAAAACTACCCACAATTTCGGCTAGATTATTTGATTCGTTCAACACAGCCAAACGATTGTTTGAAATTTGCAGTTTTTCAAGGTCTTTAGTAATTCTGATATAGGAAATAGAGATTAATAAAAGTGTAATCAGAAGCGTTACATATACAAAAACAGGAGTAACTTCTATAGTATCCTTATAATTCAGTTCTCTTCCTTTTAATATTTTTTTTTCTAAAAGAATCATCTTATTTATTTGCTTTCGAACGCTATCCATGGTTTGTTTTCCAATGGTTAGTTTTTCCATCAGCACTTTATCTGTCAATGGTTTATCTAAGGATAAATGTAAAGTAGCCGAAAGATAATTTTGTCTTTTGCTGATGTAAAATTGCAGTTTTCTGAGATTGTCTGCCTGAACGGGATCATTATGGATATAGGTTTTTACCAAAGCAAAGGAATGGTCAATTTTTTGTTTAGAGCCTATATAAGGCTCTAAAAAAGTAGAATCTTTGGTTATCAAAAAACCCCGTTGCCCTGTTTCCGAATCTTTTAAATAAGAAAATAATCGTTCCAGTTCTAAATTGATATCATAAGAATGATTAACGCCGTTAGAGAAACTGTTAACCAAACTGATGTGCCTATACGTAACAGCAGAAATAAAGAAAATCGCAAATATAGAAACTACAAAAATACTTTTGAGAAAGATTGAGGATTTATAAAATCTCTTTAACTTCATAACTTCAAGGGGCTATAATCGCAGTAAAAAATTATCTCTGTTTAATCCCGATGTATAATATTGCCAGTTTATAGTTACCACGTCTGATAACACTTTTTTCAGCGTAGCAAAATCGCTTGGTTTTTTAATATAAATGTTAGCACCCTGAACAAAAGTTTCCTCGATATGTTCCTCTGAAGATGAAGTAGAAAATATAGCAATAGCAATTTCCCGGAAACGCTCATTTGCCTTTATTTCATAGAGACATTCAATTCCGTTTTTCTTTGGCATATTTAAATCAAGAAATAAAACATTGGGCAAAACAGCATCCGGAGAATTTAAATAATCCATCAATTCTACGCCGTCATTAAACGTATTGACTTTAGTATTTATCTTTAATTCTTCAAATGCATCTGTAAAAAGCACTCTATCGTCTTCATCATCATCAGCCAAAATAATATGTATATAATCTTTGTCCATGAAGTTTTATTTTTTATTAGCGATTTCTCTTCTTTTTACTATTATTCTCTGAAAAGTAGAAGGCGTGATTCCAGTTACATTTTTAAATTGTGTGCTCAAATGGGCCACACTGGAATAATTAAGTTGAAAGGCAATCTCAGTTAGACTCAAATCACTACTTACAATTAATTGCTTGGCGTATTCTATTTTTTGTAAAATAATGTAATTCTCGATTGAAGTATAAGTTACATCGGAAAATAAATTTGAAAGATAACCATAGCTGTGGCTTAATTTATCCGCGAGATAGACCGAACTTTTGACATTAATTAGTTCAGGACTGTGAATCATCTCAATGATGGTATCTTTTATTTTTTGAACCAAAACACTTTTTTGGTTTTCAATGATTTCAATACCATATTCTTTAAGTTCTTCGGTTAATTTTGAGAAAACAGAAATATCGATTTTTTCCAATACATCAACCTCGCCAAAACCTAATATTCGATACTTGATATTATGTTTGATAAGCTTTTCTTCCAATACTTTTCGACAAACAACGTTAAAGTCAAATTTAATAAAGATTTTCATAAATATGATTTCGGGTTAATGACTGTAAATGTACTAAAATAATCCTATCAAAAAAGCCGTAATTTAATACGGCTTTTTTCTTTCTAACCCCAACTTTTATTATTAGCAAAATGATAGTAGGTTGCGTATCAATTATGCTTTACAAAAGTATTTGAGGCTGACTGGAATTGCTTACATAATTTTGACATAATCTTATAAAGTTTTCACTTTTAGTTTTCAATTTGTAACTTTGCCCACACAAAACAGAAATGACAACACAACACCTCATTCAGCAAATCAAGCAGAAAAAATCGTTTCTCTGTATTGGCCTAGATGTAGACTTGACTAAAATACCAAAACATTTACTGAAAGCAGAAGATTCAATTTTTGATTTCAACAAATCCATAATTGATGCAACGCATGATTTGTGTGTTTCCTACAAGCCTAATATGGCTTTTTATGAAGCCGAGGGATTGAAAGGTTGGCAATCGCTTCAAAAAACCATAGATTATCTCAACGCCACTTATCCTGAAATTTTTACTATTGCTGATGCGAAACGAGGTGATATTGGAAACACTTCCGCTATGTACGCTAAAGCATTTTTGACGGATTTAAATTTTGACAGTATTACCGTTTCACCATACATGGGGAAAGATTCTATTGAGCCTTTTTTAGCTTTTGAGAACAAGCATGCCATAATGCTTGCATTGACTTCCAACGAAGGAGCATTTGATTTTCAGACAAAAAAAACAAACGAAACAGAGTTGTTCAAAGTGATTCTAGAGACTTCCAAAACCTGGGTAAACTCTCAAAACTTAATGTATGTTGTTGGCGCAACAAAAGCGGAATATTTTAAAGAAATTCGGGAAATAGTTCCAAATAGTTTTCTGCTCGTTCCAGGCCTAGGCGCTCAGGGAGGAAGCCTTCAAGAGATTTGTAAATATGGATTGAATCAGAACATTGGCTTGTTGATTAATTCCTCCAGAGGAATTATTTATGCTTCAAGGGAAAAAGATTTTGCTGAAAGAGCTAGGGCAGAAGCTTTGAAAATACAAGAGGAAATGGCTGAAATTATAGTATCTCTTTTAAAATAGGAGGTTTTATACATCAGGTCAAAACAGTTTTTTGGATTACTCAAAAGAAGTCACACACTATTTTTGCATAAAAAAAATGCCAGCACTTTTAAAATGCTGGCACTCATAAACTAACTAACCCTAACCAAAATAATAAAAAACCAAATTTATTACATTACAAATATACGCCGCCTCTTTAGCTTTTACTGTTAAGGTTATGTTATACTTATGTTATTGATTTCTAAAAAATTAACTTACAGTTTAACTTACTTTTTGTCTTGCATCGCAAATACTCTTTGCAATAGTGTTGACGTTCTCGAACTGATATTTGTTCTGATGTTTTTTTCTTCTACAGCAATCATCTTGAAAACACCTTCTAACGCTTTATTGGTAGTATAATCCGTTAAATCCGGGTTTACTTTTTTAACAAATGGAATGTTGTTGTATTTGGTAATGATGTTCGTCCAAACTTTGTCGGCGCCCACTTTTGCAAATGAATTTTTAATCACCGGATTAAATTTATCATACAAAGGAGAAGTCGTAGTAGTCTGTAGATACATAGTCGCACTACTTTCATTACCCATTAAAATATTCTTTGCATCAGTAAAAGTCATTTGCCTTACTGCATTCACAAAAATTGGGGTTGCCTCCTTGGTGGCATCTTCAGCCGCCCGATTCAGCATTTTTATTCCATCATCGGCAAGTGAGCTCAATCCTATTGTTCGCAATGCTTTATCTACTTTTTGCAATTCTTCGGGCAGTAAAATTTTAACGGCTTGGTTTTTATAAAACCCATCAACCGAAGTCAGCTTAGATACTTGTTTGGAGATTCCGTTATTCAGCGCTTCTTTTAATCCGCCAGCAATATCGAGACCGGAGGTTGTATCAATTCCGGGAAATTGATTAGCGACTTGTTGTAGTTCAGCACAGCTTAAAAGTGTGAACATTAAAATAATAGAGAGGAATGTTTTCATAATGTTAAATTTTTTTCAACCTATTTACAATAATAAAGCCAAAAAATTAACTAAGCAAAAACAACGGTTTTATTGTTGTAAACCATAGTTTTTCGTTGAGCATGTAATTTTATGGCTCTTGCCAAAACCATCCGTTCCAAATCCTTTCCTTTCATAATAAAGTCTTCGATGGAATGACTATGTGTGACACGGGTAATATCTTGTTCAATGATTGGGCCTTCATCCAATTCATTAGTGACATAATGGCTGGTTGCACCAATAATTTTCACACCTCGGTTGAAAGCCGAATGATAAGGTTTTGCGCCGGGAAAAGCAGGCAAAAATGAATGATGGATATTAATAATCTTGTTTTTGTAAAGTTCAATCAAATTTGGAGTAATGATTTGCATATAACGCGCCAGAACAATGAAATCAATTTGGTATTTTTCCAAAATAGCTATTTGAGTTTTTTCTCCTGTTTCCTTACTGTCTCCAGTAAATGGAATATAATGAAACGGAATGGAAAATCGTTCAGCAACAACACTTAAATCATTGTGGTTGCTTATTATCAAAGGTATTTCTACATGCAGTTCTCCGGTGCTGTATCTTGAAAGAATATCATAAAGGCAATGGTCATATTTAGAAACAAAAATCGCCATCCTAGGTTTTCTTTCCTGAAGTTGAACAGACCATGACATGGAAAAAGGGCTGGCTAAGTTTTTTTGGAAATTATCTTTGATATCATCCAAATTAAAATGCTCGTTGTCAAATTCGCATTCCAACCGCATAAAAAACACATCCTGATCGCCGTCAACATGTTGGTCAAGATAAATGATATTCCCTCCAATTGAAGCAATGTAATTCGTCACTGCAGCAATAATTCCTTTTTGGTCACGACAATGAATAAGTATGGTAATTCGGTTCATTTTGCTTTCTGGAATTGAAGGTTTCTGGATTCCAAATCTAAACTTATTTTGCTTTGGTATTTAAAAAAACTAATTTTTATGTTTTGTACTAATTAATAGTCCATTTTTTGAAAAATCCGTAAATTGCCGCTCTAAAATTATCATATCCTTTAAATGGAACCACAAATCCCGTATATCCCTAAAAATAAAGTCCGAATTGTAACCGCAGCTTCTCTTTTTGATGGTCACGATGCTGCCATCAATATTATGCGAAGAATTATTCAGGCAACTGGTGTCGAAGTGATTCATTTAGGGCATGATAGGAGCGTGGAAGAAGTTGTGAACACAGCCATACAGGAAGATGCCAATGCCATTGCTATGACTTCATATCAGGGTGGACACAATGAGTATTTCAAATACATGCACGATTTATTAAAGGAAAAAGGAGCAGGACACATCAAGATTTTTGGAGGCGGAGGCGGTGTAATCCTCCCGGAAGAAATTGCTAAATTGCAGGCTTACGGAATTACCAGGATTTATGCTCCCGATGATGGACGTGCGATGGGATTACAAGGCATGATTAACGATTTGGTGAAACAATCCGATTATCCAATCGGAGATGAATTGAATGGTGAATTAAAACATATCGAAGATAAAAATCCAACAGCGATTGCCCGTCTGATTTCTGCCGCAGAAAATTTCCCTGAAATTGCCAAGCCTGTTTTTGATGATATTCATTCAATGAATAAAAATTCTAAAATTCCGGTTTTGGGAATTACAGGAACAGGTGGTGCGGGAAAATCTTCTTTGGTTGATGAATTGGTTAGAAGATTTCTAATCGATTTTCCTGAGAAAACTATCGGTTTGATTTCAGTTGATCCATCCAAACGAAAAACAGGTGGCGCTTTGCTTGGTGACAGGATTCGAATGAATGCCATCAACAATCCTCGGGTTTATATGCGTTCTCTGGCTACGCGTCAGTCTAATTTGGCGTTGTCGAAATATGTTGCCGAAGCGATTCAGGTTTTGAAAGCCGCTAAATACGATATTATTATTCTGGAAACTTCAGGAATAGGGCAGTCTGATACCGAAATCATGGATCATTCAGATGTTTCATTATATGTAATGACACCTGAATTTGGCGCGGCAACCCAGCTGGAAAAAATTGACATGCTTGATTTTGCCGATTTGGTAGCCATCAATAAGTTTGATAAACGCGGCGCTTTGGACGCTATTCGCGATGTGAAGAAACAATACCAGCGCAATCACAATCTTTGGGACGCAAACCCTGATGAAATGCCCGTTGTTGGAACAATAGCTTCCCAATTTAATGATCCGGGAATGAATACGCTTTACAAAAAAGTGATGGACAAGATTGTAGAAAAAACGGGCGCCGATTTAAAATCTACCTTCCGAATTACACGCGAAATGAGCGAGAAGATTTATGTTATTCCGCCACACCGAACAAGATATTTATCTGAAATTGCTGAGAACAATCGCAAGTATGACGAAACGGTTCTGTCACAGGTTGAAGTAGCGCAAAAATTATACGGAATCTATAAAACCATTGAAAGTGTTTCTAAAAAACCAGCACAAATTGATAAAGCTGGTGTTGACGCTAACTCTTTAAACAACAATGATAGCAACAAAGATTTCCTAAACTTATTAGTTAAAGAATTTGACCGGGTAAAAATGAATCTTGATCCATTCAATTGGGAAATAATCCTAACCTGGAATGACAAGGTAAACAAATATAAAAACCCGGTTTACAGCTTTAAAGTACGTGACAAGGAAATCAAAATTCAGACCCATACCGAAAGCTTATCGCATTCACAAATTCCAAAAGTTGCCTTACCGAAATACCAGGCTTGGGGCGATATTTTAAAATGGAACTTACAGGAAAATGTTCCCGGAGAATTTCCATTCGCATCCGGATTATATCCGTTCAAGCGTGAAGGTGAAGATCCATCACGAATGTTTGCCGGAGAAGGCGGGCCCGAACGTACCAATAAACGTTTCCATTATGTAAGTGCAGGTTTGCCCGCAAAAAGGCTTTCGACAGCTTTTGACAGCGTGACATTATACGGAAACGACCCCGATTTACGTCCGGATATTTACGGTAAAATTGGGAATGCCGGAGTTTCAATCTGCTGTTTAGATGATGCCAAGAAATTATATTCTGGTTTCGATTTGTGCCATCCATTGACTTCAGTTTCGATGACGATTAACGGTCCGGCGCCAATGTTATTAGGCTTTTTTATGAATGCCGCCATCGATCAAAACTGCGAAAAATACATCGTTGAGAATAATCTTCAGGTAGAAGTTGAAGAAAGAATCAACGAAATCTATAAAGAAAAAGGATTGCCAAGACCAAAATACAATGGTGATTTACCACAAGGAAATAATGGTCTGGGACTTATGCTGCTCGGCGTTACAGGCGACCAAGTATTGCCAATGGAAGTATATCAGGATATAAAAGTGAAGACGTTGTCACAAGTTCGTGGTACCGTTCAGGCAGATATTCTTAAAGAAGACCAAGCGCAGAACACTTGCATTTTCTCTACCGAATTTGCACTTAGGTTAATGGGTGACGTTCAGGAATATTTTATCCAAAACAATGTGCGGAACTTCTATTCGGTTTCTATTTCGGGTTATCATATTGCCGAAGCAGGCGCTAATCCTATAACGCAATTGGCGTTTACGTTATCGAATGGTTTCACTTACGTGGAATACTATCTGAGCCGTGGTATGGACATCAATGATTTTGGGCCAAACTTATCCTTTTTCTTCTCTAACGGAATTGATGCTGAATATGCCGTGATTGGAAGGGTTGCGCGTAAGATTTGGGCGAAAGCCATGAAAAATAAATACGGCGCCAATGAAAGAGCACAGATGCTTAAATATCATATTCAAACTTCAGGTCGTTCATTACACGCACAGGAAATCGATTTCAATGATATCCGTACGACCTTACAGGCTTTGTATGCAATATATGATAACTGTAATTCCTTACATACTAATGCCTACGACGAAGCAATCACAACTCCAACAGAGGAAAGCGTGCGTCGGGCCATGGCAATTCAGTTGATTATCAATAAAGAATTGGGCTTAGCCAAAAACGAAAACCCAATACAAGGTTCTTTTATCATTGAAGAACTAACCGATTTGGTAGAAAATGCCGTGTTGCTGGAATTTGACAGAATCACAGAACGTGGCGGCGTGCTTGGTGCCATGGAAACTATGTACCAAAGAAGCAAAATACAGGAAGAAAGTTTATACTATGAAACTTTAAAACATACAGGAGAATTTCCAATCATCGGAGTGAATACTTTCCTAAGCTCCAAAGGTTCACCAACCGTTTTACCGGCCGAAGTTATCCGTGCTACCGAAGAAGAAAAGCAAGTACAGATACAAACCTTGGATAATTTGCACAAAACCTATCACGACAAGGAAGACGAGCAAATTGTGGCTCTACAAAATGCGGCCATCAACAACGAAAACATTTTTGAGGTATTGATGAATGCCACTAAATATTGTTCCTTAGGGCAGATAACTGCTGGGTTATTTGAAGTAGGAGGACAATATAGAAGGAATATGTAAGAGTAACGCTGTTCAATTGTACTTAAGCCTTGTGTAACAATAGTTATGCCTTGTGTAACGATATTTATACCATGGGGATAAGTAGTTGACTAGGAGTTTTTATTGTCATTAAACTTCTTCACAATTGCTTTCAGCTGTTCAGCACGAACCGCCTTCTTAGCTTTCTCCTTATCCTGCGCTTTGTGAAGCTTGTCGTTGTGCGTTTTTATATTTTTGGCATTGTTCCTTCCCATGACACAAAAGTAAAGTTTATATTTTGTCATCATCTATCGTCTGTTCTTTAAAAATTTAAAACTTTGGCACAGTTAATGAGGAGCTTGGGCGAAATATTAAAAATCATTAAAAAAACAACTTCAATGAAAAAGATTTCTCTAATTTTAGCTTTTATCGGGATGATAATGCTACAAAGTTGCAGCCACGACAATACTGATAATGATACTATCAGTGAAGTATTTGAATATACTAATGTCAACTTCTTACCAAGTGATTACAGCGTTGTGCTAACTTATCCCCATTCAATCAGTTCCTCTAACATGGTTTTAGTCTATCGATTATCAGGCTCTTTTCAGGGAGAAGATATTTGGAAACTGTTACCCGAAACCTACTATTTCGATGACGGAACTTTAGATTTACGTTACGATTATGATTTCACCCGTTTTGACTCCGAATTGCATTTAGAAGGGTTTGATTTAGCTGGCGTTAGCGACGCTTACAAAGCTAATCAGATATTTAGGGTGGTGGTTATACCAGGTTATCTAAATAAAAGTAACACGGTAAATTTTGAAGATTATAAAGCCGTTGTAAGAGCATATAATATCGTTGAAAATAAAATTATTAAAGTGCAATAGTGCTTTCGGAATTGAATAAAAAAGCGGATATATGTCCGCTTTTTTTTATTGGTGGTTTACTCATTTTACTTTTCACATAATTTCAAAATCTTAGCCTCTGTTAATCATAAGGTTGTGTTAAATGAGAAAATATATCAAAAATTGCGACTAATTTTATGATTTCTTTAAAAAAGATTAGTTAATTTTGCGACATATTTAATATATCCATAAAATGATTTCATTCAGGAATAAAAATTTTTCACTACTTCACATCATCATTTTTTCATTACTGATAGCTGTTCTAACATTCAGTGTAACCAGTATTTGGAAGGAAAGACAATATAAGGAACAATCCATTTTGGCAGCCAGTTCTTATTCATGCAATTACGATGTAAAAAGAATGAATGGTTACAAATTTATAAAACCTTTAATGTTTGTGGATGAAGAATGTGAATCAGCACCATTGGCGGGTATTAAGCAAAAAATGGCAGCAATCATTGATAGGTATAAAACCACGGGGGATCTTACCACTGCTTCAGTTTATTTGAGAGAATATGCTCATAATGAATGGACCTCCGTTAATGATGGTGATAAGTTTGACCCCGGCTCATTATTTAAAGTACCGGTACTAATAGCAATTTTGCGACAAGATGAAATTAATCCCGGTTTTTTGAATAAATCAATCGTGTACGACCAAAGGGTTGATGCAGGAAAAAATGTGGCTTTTGCATCAAAAACAATACAATTTGGTCAATCCTATACCGTGAAAGAATTACTTTCTTATATGATAAAGTATTCAGATAATAATGCTACTATATTGTTAGAAAAGAATTTGGAACCTAAAATTCTCCAAAAACTTTTTTCTGATGTTGGTTTAGAGGTACCAAATATGTATGCTTCACAATATTTGTTTACTACTAGAGAGTATTCCTATTTTATGAGAGCGATATACAATGCGGCTTATTTATCTATTGAGCATTCAGAGTATGCCGGAGAATTATTGAGTCAATCCAACTTCAAAGAAGGTATTCTTAAAGGATTGCCTCCGGGTACTAAAGTGGCTCACAAATTTGGGGAATCCGGAAATCAGAATGATAAACAGCTCCATGAATCGGCCATCGTTTATCTTGCCAACAAACCTTATTTGTTGACAGTCATGACCAAAGGAAAAGATAACAAAAAACTCTCTCAATTTATCGGAGAAATATCTCAAACAGTTTACACTGATATGCTTAATGAGGCCAATGCGGAAATGTAATTTTTTACATTTTGAGGTCGTCAATCAACAAAATCTTTCTAACCTTACGAAACGTCAACAGTAGTAGCGTCCGCAATTTTTTTGTATGTGCCGTTTACTAATTTCTCATAGATAGCATCAAAAGCAGAAAGCGTTTCTTCAATATCAGTCAAGGTGTGGGAGGCTGTCGGAATCATTCTTAACAGGATAATCCCTTTAGGAATTACCGGATACACCACGATTGATAAGAAGATGTGATAGTTTTCTCTTAAGTCATTAACCATTACCATTGCTTCTGGAATAGAACCTTCTAAATAAACTGGGGTTACGCAAGTGTTAGTATCTCCAATGTTGAATCCGTGTGTTTTTAATCCATTTTGTAAAGCGTTTACGTTTTCCCAAAGTTTGTCCTTCAACCCTGGATTGTCTCTCAGGAGTTGTAATCTTTTTAAAGCCCCAACAGTTTGAATCATTGGTAAAGCTTTGGCAAACATTTGTGAACGCAAATTGTACTTTAAATAATCAATAATAGCTGCATCAGCAGCAAGGAATGCACCAATACTTGCCATAGATTTAGCAAACGTTGAGAAGTACACATCAATTCCATCCTGACAATTTTGTTCTTCTCCCGCACCGGCACCGGTTTTTCCCAATGTTCCAAAACCGTGAGCATCATCAACTAAAAGTCGGAAATTGTATTTCTTTTTCAGTTCCACAATTTCTTTCAGCTTTCCTTGTTGGCCTCGCATTCCGAAAACACCTTCAGTAATGAATAAAATTCCGCCACCAGTTTCCAAAGCCATTTTAGTCGCACGTTGAAGATTTTTCTCCATGCTTTCTAAATCGTTGTGCTTATAGGTAAAACGTTTGCCCATATGAAGTCGAACACCATCAATGATACAAGCGTGAGCATCAACATCGTAAACAATAATATCGTTTTTTGTAACTAATGCATCAATGCAAGACATGATTCCCTGGTAACCAAAGTTTAACAAGTATGCTGATTCTTTCATTACAAAAGCTGCTAATTCGTTTTCTAATTGCTCATGAGCATCAGTGTGCCCAGACATCATTCGGGCTCCCATTGGATAAGCAGCACCATATTTTGCAGCAGCGTCAGTATCGGCCTGACGAACTTCAGGATGATTGGCTAAACCTAAATAATCATTGATTGACCAGTTTAAAATCTCTTTTCCGTGGAAAGTCATTCTTGGTCCAAGTTCTCCTTCAAGTTTTGGAAAAACATAATACCCTTCGGCTTGAGATGCCCATTTTCCCAACGGACCTTTATTGTTTTGTATTCTTTCGAATAAATCTTTTACCATAATCACTTTGTGTTTAATCGTGGCAAAAGTAATTATAAATTTAGTTTACTCCTAATCATTATATTCAGAAAATGTAAACCTTAAATTGTGGTAAAGATTAAGAAACTTAGGTCACCAATAGTTTAATGAGTTCAAATAAAGTATCCTTATCTACTGGTTTAGATAAATATTTGTTCATTCCAATCTCAATTACTCTTGTTTTGGTACTTTCCATAACATCTGCTGTCAAGGCAATAATCGGAATTGATTTTTTGTCTTCACCTGCTTCGCCATTACGAATGGCAATCGTAGCTTCATAACCATCCATAATCGGCATTTGTAAATCCATTAATATGATATCGTAATGATTCTCCATAAGTTTTTGCACACCTTCTTGTCCGTTGTTAGCAAAATCAACCGTGGTATTGAGCCATTTTTTGGTTATCATTTTAATCACCATCTGGTTCATAGCATTATCCTCAACAACTAAAATAGATTTTCCATTTAAATCGTAGTCATTAGTTGCACCGTTTGTTTCAATTTCTTTTTTGACTTCAATATTTTTATAAGTCAAATCGATAGTAACCACAGTACCTAAGCCAGTAGTGCTATCTACTTTAATTTTACCATTTTGCAGATTTACCAAATGTTTTACGATATAAAGTCCAAGTCCCAAACCACCAAATTTTCGTTTGTTGGTAATGCTATCCTGCGAAAACGAATCGAAAACACTATTTATTTTTTCTTTAGAAATCCCAACTCCCGTATCACTTACCAAAAATGTGACTTTAACTTTATTGTCTTTCTCTTTTTTGGCATCCAATTTAAATTTGACAAAACCTTCATTTGTAAATTTGAGCGCATTACTTAATATATTTTGCAGAATTTGACTCAATCGGGCAATATCACCATTTACCATTTGAGGCAAATCTTCACCTTTTATGAAAGTAAATTCCAAACCTTTATCTTTAGCTTCACTAATGAAATTATTGGCCATATGCTCTACAGTTTTTACCAGATCAAAGTCGGCCAACTCCAATTTTATCTCGGTTTTTTCAATTTTAGAAAAGTCCAGAATATCATTAACCGAATTCAATAAACTATAGGTCGAATACTTAATGATTTGGCTGCCGTTTTGTATTTGTTCATCTTTGGAATCATTAGCTATTGATTTGGCTGTATTCAAAATAGCGTTTAGCGGAGTTCGTAATTCATGACTTATATTGGATAAAAAATAGGACTTCAATTCGTTCATTTCTCCCGATTTTTGAAGCGCTATCGTTTGCAATAACTCACGTTCGTCTTTTAGGTTTCGGATTAAATTCGCCATGGAAAGTGAAAGGAAAATCACTTCCATTCCCGTTCCCAGTTTGGAACCATTTTCAGTTAAAAAAGTGAGTGGTAGAACTCCAAAGTTTTTCAGGATAAAAATCACAAAACCTGAAATAAGGAAAAAGATACCTATAGAAAAGAAACGATCAATTTTTTGGGTTCTGATATAAATGATGATTTGGGAGGAAATAATTAACATTAGTAACACTAATCCCATTCCATTTGCAATTGGATACGAATACTGCAATGCTTTCGGACTAATAAACAAGGACAGGAATAGAATCAAATCCAAGCAATACATAACATAAAAAGCATTATTTATAAGACGGCTGTATTGGCTTATCTTTAAATATACTTGAGCATAACGACCAAGGAAGAAATTGGCAAAACAGGCAAATATAATTACAGCATGTAAAGAAAACCAACCCGACTGTGGTGTAACAAATTTATAAAAATAGCCATCAATGGAAAACTGCAACAATCCTATAAAAACAACATACATGCTATAAAAAAAGAACGTCTTATCGCGCATCGCCAGGAAAAAGAACAAATACAAAATAGACGCTATAAGTAAGATTCCATAGAAAAATCCAAATATAAACTGCTCAAAAGAACTTTCCTCCAACAGACTTTCAGTTGAGTGAAGTACCATTGGCATTGAAAGTTGCTCTCCGTCACTTTTTACGTGTAAATAAAAATGCTGAGATTCCCCGGGCATTAAATTTATCTTGAATATGGTTTTTCGGAGCTTAAAACTTCTTTGGTCATATGGAATGGCATCTCCGCTAATGTATTTAATAACTTGTTTGTTTTCTTTTATAACATATAATTCGGCTAGATCTGTAATCGGTCTTGCCGTTTCAAAAAAATAATTAAGTTCTTCATCCGTAGTATTCTTTAACTGAAAGCGTACCCAAATATTATGATTTGTAAAACCAAAATCCATATTTCCCTTTTTCATTGGCAAAAAATGGAATGCTTTGATATTCTTAATTTGATTGAAGGTTATGTCAACTTGACCAACATCAACATATTCAGATTGGCTCTCAATAGCTATCAGTTCGGATTGTTTGCCTTTTTGCAAAAGAAATTGTGAAGTCGCATTTTGACCTAGTAATAGAAAGATGCCAATAAGGCAAAGCAAACTATTACATGCTTTGCTTGTGGTATTTGATAGCATGTTGGTTTCGTTATATTTTGGATAAACCAATTTACGAATAAATTTGGCGTTTAGTTTTCAACAATAATATGAAAAAGAGGAACACACGATAAATTTTATCTGTTAATAAATCAAAATACTATATTTTAAAATAACTTTGTCATCCTAATACTTCATTTCAATGCAACTCGTCTTCGCTTCAAGCAATCAAAATAAAATCAAGGAAATTCAATTGTTGCTTCCACAATCCATCCAAATTCTAAGCTTACAAGACATTGGTTGTTTTGAAGAAATTCCGGAAACAGCGGAAACAATTGAAGGTAACGCAATACTCAAAGCCAATTATGTTTCAGAAACCTTTGGTTACAATTGCTTTGCCGATGATACCGGTCTGGAAGTAGAAGTTTTGAACGGCGCACCCGGCGTACATTCTGCCCGTTATGCCGGTGAACAAAAAGACGCCAACAACAATATGGATAAACTGCTATTAAATTTAATGGATGAATCCAATCGTTCAGCTCAATTCAAAACCGTGATTGCTTTAAATCTTAACGGAAAACAAACGCTTTTTACAGGTGTAATCAAAGGCAAAATCATAAAAGAAAAAATTGGTACTCATGGTTTTGGTTACGATCCAATATTTATTGCCGAAGGTTATGACAAAACCTTTGCTGAATTGTCGATAGAAGAGAAATCAAAAATTAGCCATCGTGGTTTGGCTGTGAAGCAATTAGTCGATTTTTTGAAATAATACACTACCTCAATCTCGCTTCTGGCATCTTTCTTCGTTTTTCATTAAAACGCAAAATCATAACTTATTAATTTTCAGAACATAACAAATTAGTTTTTATGGCATTTTAAAAGTATCTTTGCACCAAATTTTAAAATACAATATGAATAAATTTGAACAATTAGGTCTGAATGAATCGTTACTGCTGGCGATCAAAGATCTAGGATTTGAGAATCCGTCAGAAGTGCAAGAAAAAGCGATTCCGGTACTATTGGAACAAAACACAGACTTAGTCGCATTAGCACAAACAGGAACAGGGAAAACGGCAGCTTTTGGTTTTCCGCTAATTCAAAAAATTGATGCTGAAGACAGAAGTACGCAAGCGTTAATTTTATCCCCAACGCGTGAGCTTTGCTTACAAATCACCAACGAGATTAAACAATACTCAAAATATGTAAAAGGTTTACATACAGTGGCAGTTTATGGTGGTGCAAGCATTACAGAACAAGCCAGAGAGATTAAGCGCGGAGCACAAATCATTGTGGCAACTCCGGGTAGAATGCAGGACATGATTAATCGTGGTCTTGTAAACATTAAAAATATCAATTTCTGTATTCTTGACGAAGCAGATGAGATGTTAAACATGGGGTTTTATGAAGATATCGTTTCGATATTATCTGATACTCCTGACGAAAAAAACACTTGGTTGTTTTCAGCAACAATGCCTGCAGAAGTAGCTAGAATTGCTAAGAAATTCATGAATGATCCTGCGGAAGTTACCGTTGGAAGTAAAAACTCAGGTACGGCTACCGTTTCACACGAGTTTTACTGTGTGAATGCGCGTGATCGTTATGAAGCGTTGAAAAGACTGGCGGATGCTAATCCGGATATCTTCTCTGTAGTTTTCTGTAGAACCAAACGTGATACACAGGCAGTAGCCGAAAAGTTAATAGAAGACGGTTACAACGCAGCAGCTTTGCACGGCGATTTATCGCAAGCGCAACGTGATGGTGTAATGAAATCTTTCCGTGGCCGTCAAATCCAAATGCTTGTTGCAACTGATGTTGCTGCTCGTGGAATCGACGTAGATAATATTACTCACGTAGTAAACTATCAGTTACCGGACGAAATTGAAACCTATACTCACCGGTCAGGCCGTACAGGTCGTGCGGGTAAATTGGGAACTTCTATCGTAATCATCACTAAAAGTGAATTGCGTAAGATTAATTCAATCGAAAGAATCATCCAACAAAAATTTCAGGAGAAAACAATTCCAAGCGGAATCGAAATCTGTGAAATCCAATTATTGCACTTAGCAAATAAAATTAAAGATACCGAAGTTGACCACGAAATAGATAGTTACTTACCGGCTATCAACGAAGTTCTTGACGGTTTATCCAAAGAAGAGTTAATAAAGAAAATGGTTTCGGTTGAATTTAACCGTTTCATTAATTATTATAAAAAGAAACGCGATTTATCCGGTGAAGGTGGCGATAGAAGCGAAAGAAGTTCAGAGCCAAGAGAAATCAGAGCCGGAGATCCTGTTCGTTATTTTGTAAACATTGGTTCGAGAGACGATTTTGATTGGATGCAGTTGAAAGATTTCTTGAAAGATACGCTTGATTTAGGTCGGGATGATGTATTCAAAGTTGATGTAAAAGAAGGTTTCTCTTTCTTTAACACTGACGGAGAACATACTGAAAAAGTAATGTCAGTCCTTAACGGATTTGATATGAATGGAAGAAGAATCAACGTTGAAATCTCTAAAAACGATGGCGGAAGCCGTGAAAGACGTGACCATAACGGAAGAAGTGGTGGCGGTGAACGCAGAAGCTCAGGCGGTTTTGGAGGAAGAAGTTCAGGTGGCAGCGGAAGTTTCGGACCAAGAAAAGAAGGCGGTTTCAGAAGCGACAAAAGCTCAGCACCAAGAGAAGGTGGTTTCAGAAGCGAAAGAAGTTCTTCAGAAAGACCAAGAAGAGAAGGTGGTTTCAATCGCGATAGTGCTGCTCCGAAACGGGAACCAGGTGCTGCCCAAAGAGAAGGCAGCGCACCAAGACGTTCCGAAAGCTCAAGTGATAAGCCTGCAGGTCGCTCGTTTGAAGCTGCTAAAAGCAGAAGGCCGAGAAAAAGCTAAAGCTTTTAAAGTTTAAAAATAATTCCAATTATTTGGAATATCACTAACTCCGATTTGTTTGCAAGTCGGAGTTTTTTAATTTAATGAATAAAGTTTTTCTCAGTTTGGAATTTCACTCTTTTGTTAATTTTGTTCTAATTCTGATACCAAACTTTATTATATCATAAAAGAGTTTCATACTTTTAAACCGTCAAAACCAGCTATGAGATATTTTACAGTTTTACTTCTCTTTATATTTTCCCTGAGTGCTTCCGCACAAGTCAATCCGATATCTCAAAAAGTTACAGGAACAATCATCAACGACAATACGCTGATGCCAATTTCCAATGTAAACGTTATTAACGTCAACAAAGTAAAAGGAATTACTACAGATGGAAAAGGATACTTTGAATTGGAAGCAACTGTCAATGATACCCTGCACATTACATTAGTTGGTTATCAATCGTTGAGGGTAAGAGTTACTAATGACTGGGTAAAAAATGGTGCCGCCAAATTAATGCTTACCGAAAAAGCAATTGCCTTGGAAGAAGTAATAGTAAGGAAATACGATTTAACAGGCTATCTCGAAATAGATTCCAGACTTATTCCAGACAGGGAAAACTATCGTTACAGTATTTCGGGTTTGACACAAGGATATGAAACAGGAGATACATCGCCCGGAGCTTTTACAAGAGTCTTAGGTTCTATTTTTAATCCGGCGGATATGTTGTATAATTTCTTTGGAAAGAAAACCAACGAGCTCAAAAAGCTAAAACAGATGAAAAAAGATGATACGGTTAGAAATCTTTTAGAATCTAAGTTTGACAGAGAAACTCTTGGAGTACTGCTCGGCATTAATAAAAAAGAAATAGCCGAAATCCTTACCCGTTGCAGTTATTCCGAAGAGTTTATCAAAACTGCAAACGATTTACAAATCATGGACGCTATTAGCGAATGCTATGAGCAATATAAGGTGTTAAAGAAGAAATAGTTCTCTGTTTTCTGTCTTGTTATGTAACGACTGACAACTGTTAACCGACAACTACTTAGAATAATACCGCTCTTCAATCCGCTTAATATCCTTAATGGTATTCTTTGCCCAAAGCAAGCGCTTTTCAAGAATTTCTTCTTCTGATAATTGCCACACAACATTAGATTGACGCAATCGGGTAGTAATGTCCTGAATGATAATCGCTGCCGAAACAGAGATATTGAGGCTTTCCGTAAAACCCACCATAGGAATTTTAATATAGCCATCCGCCTGATCAATGACATCTTGTGATAATCCTTCTTTTTCAGTTCCGAAATAAATAGCACTTGGTTTTGAAATATCAAAGTCGCTAAGCATACAGGAATTGTTATGTGGCGTGGTGGCTATAATTTGATAACCTTTTGACCGCATGGATTTTATAGATGAGTCTACCGTTTCAAAAGTGTTGATGTCAACCCATTTCTGAGCGCCCATGGCAATCTCTTTATCGATACTCTTACCAAAACGCTGTTCAATAATATTCAATTGCTGAATACCAAAAACCTCGCAGCTGCGCATAACTGCACTTGTATTGTGCATCTGAAAAACATCTTCTACAACAATTGTGAAATGGTTCGTTCTATTTGCCAATACTTTTTCAAAACGCTCTTTGCGATTCTCAGTTAAGAATCCTTCGAGATATTTTAGGTAATCTAAGTCGGTCATGAGTTGTGCTTTTAACAAAAATAGTATTATTATTTTATTTTAGTTAAAAGAAGTCTACTACAACAAACAGTTTGGTAAGAAATAAATAATATACTTGACATTAACATGATTGTACTAAAGAAATCAATACTTTTGATTTCTAATATTAACAAAATGAAAAAAATAAATCGTTTTATCCTGCTTAGCATAATGTTATTGACAGCAATAACAAGTTTTTCACAAGTACCATCATTCTCGCATATTGTGATAGTCATTGGTGAAAATACTGCTTCAACAGCTGTTTTTGGAAGTTCAAATGCGCCTTATATAAATGCTCTTGCCGCACAAGGAGCAAAATTCACAAATTCATTCGCTTTGTCACATCCAAGCCAACCAAACTATTTGCAGTTTTATTCGGGCGGAAACCAAGGTATTACTAATGATAATGCCATTGGAACAAAATTTACTACAGCCAATTTGGGCAGCGAATTAATAACATCTGGAAAAACATATAAAACTTACTCCGATGGCTTACCGTCTGTTGGTTATGACGGAGCTACAAGTAGCAACTATGTCAGAAAACATAATCCTGCCGCTAATTGGATGGGAACTGGAAGTAATCAAATACCAACAACAACAAACCAGCCATTTACTGCATTTCCAACCAATTTTAACAATCTTCCAAGTGTATGCTTTGTAATACCAGATATGTGCCACGATGGACATAATAGTTGCGCGCCTATAAGCAACACGGTCTTGCAATATGATACTTGGGTTAGTCAAAATTTAGATGCTTATAAACAATGGTGTATCAATAATAATTCGTTGCTAATCGTGACCTATGATGAAGATGATTTCACACCTACTAACAGAATAGCCACTGTATTTTATGGTGCCAATGTAGCAGTTGGAACTTATTCGCAAACAATTAACCACTATAATGTTTTAAGAACTATTGAGGATGCGAACAGTTTAACAACCCATGCCGGATCAGCTGCTACGGCAACTACAATTGATTATTGTTGGATAGCGCTGGGTCTTGGTTTGAATGCCAAAAATGAAATAGAAATATTTCCAAATCCCGTCGTTGGTGATTTCTTGAATTTATTTGAATCTCAGAATGTAGGTTCCGAAAATAATCAACCTTATAC
>NZ_JANXTI010000058.1 GCF_025352425.1 Flavobacterium sp. | reverse complement strand
ATCTTTTGAAGGATTTAAAACAAGAATTTTAGCTAAAATAACAGCATTAACTTTGGTTCAATATATCAATAAATTCATATTTGATAGACCAATAAACAATATTAAAAATCAAATTATTTAATTACACCCAACGGGTTAATTTTCTATATGATGTTCAAGAATTATTGTTGGGCCATAGTCGCCTAGTGATTCGTTATTTTTAAAACTATGAATTTTTCCATCCAAAGCAGCAAATATTTCAGCTTCCTCATTTAACCACAAATCCAATCCTATATGAATATTACGTTCTTCATCAATTTGGTTCTTGAAAACAGTACTTCTTTTGTATAAATTCCGGGTTTCCAAATAACCACCAAAAGCTATTTTCGTTTGATGATGGTCTAAATAGTGTTGAATATAGTGTTCGTAATCTTTTGCGGTAACTAAATTTTGGCGAATCAGATTTTCATTAGTCACGGATAAATCCAAAGGCACATAATCCTTATAATCAATAGCGGCGGAAATGACTTTAGCCGATTTAACTTCGCTTAAGATTTCGAGGATATCTCTCATTAAGCCGAAATAATTTCTACTTCTCTGTCAATTTTATTTACCAGTCCAACTAACACTTTTCCAGGCCCAACTTCTGTAAAACTGGTCGCTCCATCTTTTATCATTTGTTGCACTGATTGTGTCCATCTTACCGGAGTAGTCAATTGGATAATCAAGTTTTTCTTAATCTCGTTAGCATCAGAAACTGCAGCAGCGGTAACATTTTGGTACACCGGGCAGCTTGGTGTTGAAAACGTTGTTGCTTCAATCGCCGCTGCCAATTCTTCTCTTGCAGGTTCCATCATTGGTGAGTGAAATGCGCCGCCAACAGGTAAAATCAAGGCACGTTTAGCACCGGCTTCCTTCATTTTTTCGCAGGCTAATTCCACAGCTTTGTATTCACCTGAAATAACCAATTGCCCCGGACAATTGTAATTTGCCGCTACCACAACTCCGTCAATAGAAGCACAAATATCTTCCACAATTTTATCTTCCAGATTCAAAACTGCAGCCATTGTACTTGGTGTAATTTCACAGGCTTTTTGCATTGCCAAAGCTCTTTGTGAAACCAATTTTAATCCGTCTTCAAACGATAAGGAACCGTTGGCAACCAATGCCGAAAATTCGCCTAATGAATGTCCGGCAACCATATCGGGTTTAAAGTTGTCTAAGGTTTTGGCTAAAATAACAGAATGTAAAAAAACTGCAGGTTGTGTAACTTTGGTTTCTTTCAATTCTTCGGCAGCTCCTTCAAACATAATATCTGTAATTCGGAAACCTAAAATATCGTTTGCTTTTTCGAATAAGTCTTTGGCTAAAGCCGAATTCTCATATAAATCCTTACCCATTCCGGTAAATTGTGCTCCTTGTCCTGGAAAAACGTATGCTTTCATGTGAAGTTGTTAATGTATTGAAGGGCAAAAATACTAATTAAATTATAACTCAATTGAATCAATAATTTTCAGAAGATTTTTATTTAATTCTTCATTTGAAATTAATCCTTTCTCAGCATCAAAATTCTCATCAAAACTAGGTAATGAAAAACTTCCTTTTACAACGCCGCCCTGAAAGGGCATTCTTTTTACAGCAATATCAAGCACCGAACTTCCGCCTCTTGCTCCGGGCGAAGTAGCCAATAGAAGCATTGGTTTCTCCTGGAATGTTTTACTGTTGATGCGTGAGGTCCAGTCCACAATATTTTTAAATGCAGTGGTAAAGTTCCCATTGTTTTCGGCAAAGGATATCAGGATAAAATCGGCATCTCCAATTTTATTATAAAAATCGTGTGCCAATTGTGGAAAACCGTCTTTCTTCTCGCGGTCTTTTGAATAGATAGGCATTTCATAATCATTCAAATCCAAAAGGTCTATGCTCACATCTTTGAAAAGTCCGGATGCATATTTTGCTAATTGTTTATTAATGGAATCGCTGCTGTTTGATGCGCCAAAGGCGAGTATTTTTTTCATATTCTGCTTATGTAATGGTTAATGTCTATTTGTTTTGTCATTTCGACGAAGGAGAAATCACACAACTTGATTAGTGTAATGCGATTTCTCCGGTTGGTCAAAATGACAAATTGGGGGCGATTAATTATTGTGTCATCGGAACTTCCATTAATAATATTTCTGCATCCGAAGTTACTTCAAAAGTTACTTTATCAAAATCGGTGATGCCTAAACCATCGCGTTGTTCCAATTCCTGACCGTCCACTTTTACGCTTCCTTTTATTACAAAGACATATAAACCGTAGCCTTCTTTTTTGTGGTCGTAATCCAAAGCGGTTCCTTTATCCAAATTTCCCATGTGAAACCAGGCATCTTGATGAATCCATACTCCGGCATCATCTGCATTGGGAGATAAAATTTGTTGTAATTTATTGTGACGATCTGTTGTATCCAAAGTGATTTGTTGGTAACGAGGCTCCACATTTTTAATTTTTGGGAACACCCAAATTTGCAACAGATTCGTTCTTTTATCATGGTTCGGATTGAACTCAGAATGTTGGATTCCGGTTCCGGCGCTCATAACCTGTACATCGCCAAATTTGATCACTTCCGTATTTCCCATACTGTCTTTATGAGCCAAATCACCTTCAAGCGGAATCGTAATGATTTCCATATTATCATGCGGATGTGTTCCAAAACCCATTCCGCCAGCAACGATATCGTCATTCAAAACCCTAAGAACGCCAAACTGAACTCTTTCCGGTTCATAATAGCTGGCGAAACTAAAAGTATGATGTGCGTTTAACCAACCGTGATCGGCATGTCCGCGTGTGTTTGCTTTGTGTACAACTGTATTTTTCATGATGCATAAATTTAATGATTATTATGATACAAATTTACATCGACAAGTTTGCGGAAGCACTTAATGTAGGTTAAGATATTATTTTCTGAGTAAGCGGGATTTCATTTTACTAAAAAACTCCGGAGTTACGCCAATAAAGGAAGCAATCTGTTTTTGAGGCACTTTCTGAATTAAGCCTGGATGTTTTTTGCAGAATTTGTCAAAGCGCTCTTCCGCAGTAAGACTGAGGTTGTCCATTAGGCGTTCTTGGTTTGCTACCAAAGAGTTTTCGATAAGAATTCGAAAAAAACGTTCCAGTTTTGGAATTTCGATATATAACTGTTCCTGATTTTCTTTGGATAAAACAACTACTTCGGCATCTTCCAAAACTTCGATGAAAAGATTGCCAGGTTTTTGCGAAAGTAGGCTGTACATATCACTAATCCACCAGCCTTCACAGGCAAAACTCATTACATGTTCGACGATATTGTCATTGATATTAAAGCTTCGAAGCAAACCTGAATTCACGAAATAGCCTTCTTTACAAACCTGACCGGCATTTTGAAGAATGGTTTTAGCTTTATAATGTTGTGTTTCTGTTTTAGATAAAAAGAGTAATTCTTCTTCCGGAGTTAGTGAAACGTGTTTCGAAATGTTCTGTATTATCAAACTCATATTCCCAAAAGTACAATAAAACGAATACATAAAAAAAGCGGAAATTAATTCCGCTGTATGTTTTAGTGTTTATGACCTTCGTGCTCATTATGAGCTTCCACAGGAAGCAGCTTAAAGCTTGAAGCAACAAACCGGTCGCCTTTTATTTCGCCAACAACTTCTGCTTTTCTGATAGCTGAGCAAAATCCGTCAGCAGCGTGAGCATCACCGTGTTTGTGGATATCGGTTCCGTCAACAAAATACGATTTACCATCAATACGAACAGCTAAGTCGCAGCCGCCTTTGCCTTTCATTCCGAATTGGCATTGACCGCAGGACGCTTCCACGATTTGGGTTTTTGGTTTGTCTTGTGCATTTACAGAAATGCATACAAAAAGAACAAGAATTGAAATTACTTTTTTCATGATAAATATAATTTAAGATAAAGCTTCCTTGATTCTGTTGAAAGCTTCGGTTAATAATTCTTCACTGGTGGCATACGAAATCCGGATGCAGTCTGGATTGCCAAAAGCGTCGCCGGTTACTGTCGCAACATTGGCTTCCGATAATAAATACATCGAGAAATCATCCGCATTGTCAATCAATTTTCCGCGCAATGTTTTTCCGAAAAACGAAGATACATCAGGGAAAACATAAAAAGCTCCTTCGGGAACATTTAGTTTTAATCCCGGAATGTTTTTGGTTAAACCAACCACCAAATCCCTACGGTTTTTAAAAGCAGCAACCATTTCGTTCAATACTTTTGGGTCAGCATCAACAGCGGTAATGGTAGCTCTTTGCGCAATAGAATTGGCTCCGGAAGTAACTTGTCCTTGCATTTTGGTACAGGCCTTGGCAATAAATTCGGGTGCACCCACATAACCAATTCTCCAACCCGTCATAGCGAATGCTTTGGCTACACCATTAACCGTAATGGTTCTTTCAAACAAACCGGGAATAGAGCCAATGCTGCAAAATGTTCCTGAGAAATTGATGTGTTCGTAGATTTCGTCAGAAACGATATAAATATTTGGGTGTTTTTCCAATACTTTTCCAATAGCCGTCAACTCCTCACGGTTATAAACCGAACCACTCGGATTACAAGGCGAACTGAACCACATCATTTTGGTCTTTGGTGTGATGGCTTTTTCTAATTGTTCTGCAGTTATTTTAAAATCGGTTTCAACAGAAGTTGGCACTTCTACCGGAATTCCGCCTGACAATTTGATGATTTCATAATACGAAACCCAATAAGGCGCCGGAAGAATTACTTCGTCACCATCATTCAGCATTACCTGTGCAATATTGTATAACGATTGTTTGGCGCCGGTAGAAACTACGATATTAGCGGGTTTGTAGTCGAGATTATTATCGCGTTTGAATTTTCTGCAAATGGCTTCCTTCAGTTCCATATATCCATCAACGGGCGTATAGGTGCTGTAGTTTTCATCAATCGCTTTTTTAGCGGCTTCCTTAATGAAATCGGGTGTATTGAAATCGGGTTCACCTAAACTTAGACTGATGATATCTCTTCCTTGGGCTTTTAATTCTCTTGCCAATGCTGCCATTGCGAGAGTTTGTGATGTAGATAAATTATTAATTCTGTCCGATAAAATACTCATTGTTTGATGCTGGTTATGTTAAATAAAGAAACGCCGATAACCGCGTCTTCTGATATAAATTAGGCTACTTGTGGTGGTCTTCCCAATTCCCTTAAATGTTTAAAATGCGACGCGATAGCAGCCCGTGTTGTTTTGAACTCAAAGTATGGAAGTTCGCATTCTGCTGCAGTCTGTTTTACAATTTCGGCAATTTTACCATAGTGAACATGGCTGATATTTGGGAACAAATGATGCTCTACCTGATGATTTAATCCGCCGGTATAGTAGTTTACCAACCAGTTTTTTGGAGCAAAGTTCGCCGTAGTAAATAACTGGTGGATTGCCCAGGTATTTTCGATTTCACCATTGTCATCCGGGATTGGATTCTCCGTTTCTTCAACAACGTGTGCCAATTGGAAAACAACGCTTAATATCACTCCGGCAGTATAATGCATTACCAAAAAACCTAAAACTACTTTCCACCATGCTATTCCCATAACGAGCGGGGCCACTATCCAAATAGAGAAATAAATAACTTTAGTGATGATTAAGGTTGTCCAGCGAATCGCAGGTTTTTTGAATTCGCCATAAGATAAGTTTCTTTTTAAATAGCGTTTCATCTGAAGAAAATCAGTGGTGATTGCCCAGTTGAAGGTTAACAATCCATAAAGGAAAACAGAATAGTAATGTTGGAATCTGTGCAGTTTATACCATTTCGCTTCCTTGGTAAAACGCATAATTCTTCCCGCTTCCAAATCCTCATCGTGCCCCAAAATGTTAGTGTAGGTATGATGCAAAACATTGTGCTGTACTTGCCAATTGTATACATTTCCGGCCAAAATATAAATGCTCCCGCCCATAAATTTATTTACCCAGGATTTAGAGGAATACGCACCGTGATTTCCATCGTGCATCACATTCATTCCAACGCCAGCCATTCCAACGCCGATAACAACATTAAGCAGAAGGTACGCCCAGATAGGCATGTGCATTGCTAATAAAATAAAATAAGGTGTGAGGAAAATAGAAAACATCACTATAGTTTTCAAGTGCAGCTTCCAGTTTCCAGTTCTTTCTAAATTGTTTTCCTTAAAATAGTTGTTTACCCTAGAGTTAAGCGTTCTAAAGAATTTTAGGCTATCTGTTTTGGAAAATATAGGAGTCGGGGTATTCATTTATTGTATTTTAAATTTTGCTCAAAGATAATTATTATAATTTTTTAAAGATTATAAACAAATCATAATTATCAACCAAAAGTTTTATTTTTGTTGAAAATTCAATATATGGATGAAATTATTAAACAATTTCCTAATCTTACTGAAAATCAAATACTACAGTTTCAGAACCTCGAAGGCTTGTATCAGGATTGGAATGCTAAAATCAACGTAATTTCGCGGAAGGATATTGATGAATTATATACCAAACACGTTTTGCATTCATTGGCTATTGCCAAAATCCAGCCGTTTGAAGCAGGGGCGTATGTTTTAGATGTTGGCACCGGTGGAGGTTTCCCCGGAATTCCTTTAGCAATATTATTTCCTGAAACCCGCTTTTATCTGATAGATGTAATCCTCAAAAAAATCAATGTGGTCAAAGCTGTTGCCGAGGCATTGGAATTAAAAAACGTTAAAGCGGAACAAATACGTGCCGAAAATGTCAAAGGCGATTATGATTTTATTGTCAGTCGTGCCGTGACCAATATGCCAGACTTTGTTTCCTGGATAAAAGACAAAATCAAAAAGCAAAATAAGCACAACATGCCTAACGGAATTCTCTATTTAAAAGGTGGCGATTTGACAGAAGAATTAAAGGACTTTCCAAAAGCAACCGAATATAACATTGCGGAATTCTTCACAGAAGAATTCTTTGAAACCAAAAAAGTGGTGCATTTGCCACTCAATTTTAAAGCATAAAAAAAGCCTCTTTTTTAAGAGGCTTTTGTTTTTTTAATCTTTTACGATTTTCCTTGTTACACTTCCATTTTCGTTTCCGATGGTAATAAGATAAATCCCTTTTGACAATGAAACTGGAATTTCAAATGTTCCGCTAATATTTTGGTTTTCTATCTGATAAATCGTTTTGCCTAACATGTCGGTAACAAAAACAGATGCATTTTCAATTGAATTCGATGTGTTAACTTCAATGGAACTCTGAACAGGGTTCTTAATCCATACTGATTGAAATGCAGCATTTGCATTGGACAAAAGAGGAATGTTTCCTAGTTCATAGGTAGTATTGTTTTCGTTAATTCCTGCAGCAGAAGCTACAACAATAGTATTTATGCTCCTGAATTTGAAGTTGTTCGTTGAATCACTCGGATCATAATAGGCATAAGTTGTCTGTGAAGCGGTTCCTACCGGGAAAATGCTAACATATAAGGTTACTGCCAGCACCGTTTTTAATCGGGTTACGTTCGCTGTATACGCATAATCAGGTAAATTTAAGACGCCATAAGCATCTACTGTAGTAGTTAATGTTCCGGAAAACGTGCCCGAGTTGGTGCCCGCGTTGTAGGTTCCGCTCACGCTATTATCAGTATTCGTAAACGGATACACCATTGGGAAGGCGCCTAATGTAGCATTTCCGCTTCCACCGCTTCCACCATTGCAATTAATAGTTAATCCGGTTGCTGTTAATCCGGTAATAGAAACCGTTCCGGCAGTGTTTTTGGTAAACATCCTTCCTTCGGATGTAGTCGTTCCTTGCTGTGAAGTTGTTACAATAACGGTATTGGTCCCCGGATAGGTTGTTGCCTCTGTTGCGGTTGGCGCTAGGTTGGTATAAGTGGACGTGCCGACAGGTATAAAACCACTAAACGTATAGATTTGATTGGCACCGCTGGCAGTTTGGTTTGGTGCAGTTGCTGAAGTTACGGCCGTGCTTACGAAACCATTGGTGCTATAAAAGGAATTTACCTGATGCTGCGAAAAGCCCACAACGGTTATTATAAGGAATGATGCAAGTAATTTTGTTTTCATAATATTTTTTTAAAGAAATTGACAATGAGGTAATTTATATCAAATGTATAAAGAAAGTTTAAGGCTAGGGTTGATTTTATCCACAAAGTTTTTTAGATGAAAAGAATAATTTAACAGTAAAGAAAATTTTAATTTATAGAATTTTAAACTTTTTGTCAAACGATAATCGATTACTGTTTTATCAATTTTTTAGTAATAGGTATTTCACCACATGTTACCTCCATTAAATAGATGCCTTTTGCTAAAGAACTTACATCAATAGTTGAATTGACAGTTGTCGTCTCTAAAACTCTGCGACTATTCATGTCTGAAATAATAATAGAACTTATAGGTGTGTTGTTTTTGTTTTCCAAGATGATGTTATTTGAAGTTGGGTTTGGATAAATCATAACATTATCGGCTTTGACAAATTCATATACTTCTAAATTTTCCATATTGCCGGTTGTATTTTTGTAAATATGCCCATATTCTCCAACAACATAACCATTTGTTGCATCTGCAAAAGTGATAGCTGTAAAAGGTCGGTTTCCAGCAGTATCAGAATAACAATTTTGTGCTTCTTGAATTTCTCCTGTATTTGTAATCTCACTTTTTCTAATACAGAAAGTTGAACAGCCACAAAGAGTAAATGCGTTTTCAACACTCCAAACTTCATTTTCATTTGATGAAAACAAATCCGCTGGCGGAGCCATTGAAGCAGCCATATTTGTTAAATTTAATCCACCATCAATTGTTTTGAAAACAGAGCCAGATGTAACAAAGCCGATAGTTTCATTTAGAAAGTTAAAAGTAGAAATCTGATTAGATAGCAATGTCCAGGTAGTTCCTCCATCAATGGTTTTTATAAAAGCGTAACTATTGTAATTATCATAACTTGAGGCATACCCAATTTGGTCGTTTAAAAACTGAATGGTTTTGACGGGATAAATGGTGCTATAGTTTTGAGCAATAAAATTGGCACCGCCATCAATAGTTTTTCTAATCAAACCATTATCACCCGAGATGTAAAAATTGCTTTCATTCACACAAGATAGTCCATAAAGATTTGTTGTAATTCCTGTAGTAATGGATGACCAGTTCTCTCCTCCATCTATGCTTTTAAGAAGCGTGCCATCCTCACCAACGGCGTATCCTGTATTTGCATTAACAAATTGTAGTTTCATCAAATTTGAGGTAGTGCCCGAGGTTTTCTGAACCCAATTTGCGCCACCATCAATTGTTTTCAAGATAGTTCCTCCGTTGCCAACTACAACTACAACATTTCCGCTGATACCATAAACATCATTTAGATTTGCAGTTACTCCAGAAGTCTGAGGAGTCCACCATTGTCCATAAAAAGGAATTGATACTAAAATAAAAACCAACAAGAATAGTTTTTTCATCATATACTCTGTATGAATCAAAAGTAAATAAAAAAACTCATCCATTTCTGAATAAGTTTTTTCAATTGTATAATAATAATTTCACTTTAAATTTATTCGCCCAAAAATGGATAACGATAATCTTCCGGAGTTACGAATGTTTCCTTAATAGTTCGTGGTGAAACCCAACGCAATAGGTTTTGCATTGAACCCGCTTTATCATTTGTGCCTGATGCTCTTGCGCCTCCGAAGGGTTGCATTCCAACAACGGCACCTGTTGGTTTGTCATTTATATAGAAGTTTCCGGCGCTATTTTGTAAAGCCGTTGTAGCTTCCTGAATGGCATATCTGTCCTGACTAAAAATTGCTCCGGTCAAAGCGTATTCTGAAGTTGCGTCAACCAATTCCAATGTCTCGACCCATTTCTTATCTTCATAAACATAAATCGTCATGACCGGACCAAAAAGTTCGGTTTCCATCGTAGCGTATTTTGGATTGGTCGTTACGATAACGGTTGGTTCAATAAAATAACCTTTTGACTTATCATAATTTCCGCCAACGATAATCTCAGCATCTGCATCAGCTTTAGCCTGGTCAATAGCTTTAGCTAATTTATCAAACGAACCTTCATGGATTACGGCTGTAATAAAGTTACCAAAGTCTTCAGGCGAACCCATTTTCATCGATTTTACATCAGTAATCAATTGCTCCTTCACAGCTGGCCACAAACCTTTCGGAATATAAGCTCTTGATGCTGCCGAACATTTTTGTCCCTGGAACTCAAAAGCACCACGTGTAATTCCGGTAACGACTTGTTTTACGTTTGCACTTGGGTGCGCCAATATGAAATCTTTTCCGCCAGTTTCACCAACGATTCTTGGATACGTTTTATACGTGTGGATATTTTCTCCAATCTTTTTCCAGATTTCTTTGAATACAAAAGTGGAACCTGTATAATGAACTCCGGCAAAATCGGGATGTTTCAAGATGGTATCGGTAATCATAACAGGATCTCCAAAAACAACGTTAATAACTCCATCAGGAACTCCGGCTTCCTTAAATACGTCGATAATTATTTTTGCAGAAAACACCTGGCTGTCGCTTGGTTTCCAAATCACAACATTTCCCATCAATGCAGCACTTGCAGGTAAATTTGCCGCAATAGCAGTAAAGTTAAAAGGAGTAATCGCATAAACAAATCCTTCCAAAGGTCGGTATTCAACTCTGTTCCAAACATCAGAAATTGATTTTGGCTGATCACTATAAATGTGAGTCATAAATTCTACGTTGTAACGTAAGAAGTCAATCAATTCACACGATGCATCAATCTCTGCCTGATAAATAGTTTTGGATTGCGAAATCATCGTTGCGGCATTTATTCTTGCTCTGTAAGGTCCGGCAATTAATTCTGCGGCTTTCAAAAAGATAGCGGCACGTTGTTCCCAAGCCATATTGGCCCATTTTTTTCTTGCTTCAAGAGCAACGGTAATAGCTTTCTCGACATGAACTTTTTCAGCTAAATGATAGGTTCCAACCAGATGTTGATGATCGTGTGGAGCCGACATATTTTTAGTATTTCCGGTACGGATTTCTTCGTTGCCGATATAGTTTGGAACATCAATAGTTTCGTTCCACATCTTCTTATAAGCTGCTAAAACAGCAGCCTTCTCAGGCGAATTGGGTGCGTATGATTTTACGGGTTCATTGACTGCTTTTGGAACGTGAAAAAAACCTTTTGGCATATTTTGAATATTAGATTGTTAGACTTTATAAATTCTTTTGATACAAGAATTTAATAACGAATGCAAAAGTACAAAGGATGATTTGATTATGTCTTAACAGAATGATAAAAAGTAGCAATTCAGTAAACTATTTTAGATATATTGTAAGCTAAAATAGAACTTTAAGTTTAAATTTGATATCCTCATTATTAGTTATGAAATCATCGCTACTCGCTTTTAACGACAAAGGAATTTACTGCAAACAGGCTGATGTGTATCTTGATCCATGGCGTCCGGTAAAAAATGCTATAATTACTCATGGGCATTCGGATCACTCTAGATGGGGACACCAAAATTATATCACACATCACACTAATGTTCCCATAATCAGACACAGGCTCGGAGAAATAAACGTCACCGCAAAAGAATGGAACGAAACTTTCGTTATCAATAATGTCAAATTTTCACTGCATCCCGCCGGGCATATTTTTGGAAGTGCGCAAGTTCGTGTTGAACATTTAGGCGAAGTCTGGGTTTTTACAGGAGATTATAAAACGGAAGACGATGGAATTGCGGTTCCGTATGAAGTGGTAAAATGCAATACTTTCATAACCGAAAACACTTTTGGGCTACCCGCTTTTAAGTGGACACCGCAAGCCGAGGTGATGACTGATATCAATAACTGGTGGGCAGAAAACAGGGCTGAAGGCAAAACCTCAATCCTATTTGGATATTCTCTTGGAAAGGCACAACGGCTTTTAAAATATCTCGATACCAATATCGGAACAATATACACGCACGGAGCTATAGAAAATATGACCAATGTACTGCGCCCGATGATTGATTTACCGCCAACAACATTAGTTACCCGCGAAACAAAAAAAGAGGATTTATCAGGAAGCATAGTTTTGGCTCCGCCAAGCGCGCACGGAAGTACATGGATTCGGAAAATGACACCATTTGTAACGGGTTCCGCAAGCGGCTGGATGGCTTTTCGTGGAGCGAGAAGAAGACGGGCCATTGATAAAGGCTTTGTGCTTAGCGACCATTGTGATTGGTATTCTTTATTAGATAGCATTAAGGCAACCGGTGCCGAGAAAATAATTTGCACTCACGGTTACAGCGATATTTTTTCTAAATATCTCCGGGAAATCGGGTACGATGCCCGAACCGAAAAAACCCAATACGAGGGTGATGAAGGCGAAACAGCAGATTTAGAAACAGCAGCCACTTCCGAAATTTAAAAACGGTAGACATGAAAAACTTTGCCGAACTTATAAAGGCATTGGACAGTTCCAATAAGACGAATGTTAAGGTTGACGCGTTAACTACATACTTCAAAAACGCATCCGACGAAGATAAAGTGTGGACCATCGCAATTCTTTCACACCGTCGTCCGCCGAGACCTGTGAATACTACTTTGCTTAGGCTTTGGGCCAATGAACTCGCTAATATTCCGTTGTGGCTTTTTGAGGAAAGTTATCATATTGTTGGCGATTTGGCAGAAACCATTGCGCTTGTGATTCCCGTTGCCAATGAACATTCGGATAAAAGTTTAAGCGAATATCTTCGGGAAATGATTGCCTTAAAAACTAAATCCGAAGAAGACAAGAAGGCTTATCTGCAGCAAAACTGGTTAGCACTAAATTATTACGAACGGTTCGTTTTTACCAAGTTAATTACCGGAAGTTTCCGCATCGGCGTGAGCCAAAAACTCATGACCAAAGCACTTTCTAAAGCTGAAAATGTAGATGAAAACACATTGGCCCACAAACTTATGGGGAATTGGAATCCCAATACAATCACTTTTCAGGAATTGATTTTGGACGAAAAGAACAGCGATTATCTTTCGAAACCGTATCCGTTTTACTTGGCATATCCCATCGAAGGTGAGGTTAACGTGCTTGGAAATCCTGAAGATTGGTCAATAGAACACAAATGGGATGGCATACGTTCGCAGACGATTATCCGTGAAAATGAAATCTTTGTATGGTCTAGAGGAGAGGAATTGGTTACCGATAAATATCCCGAGTTTCAATCGCTTCTAGGAAATATCCCAAACGGGACGGTCATTGATGCTGAAATACTGGCATTCAATAATAACGAAATAGGAACCTTCAATGATTTGCAAGCCCGAATTGGAAGAAAGTCTGTTTCCGCAGCCATGCTAAAATCTAACCCTGTAATACTAAAAGCCTACGATTTATTGGAATGGGAAGGAACAGATATTCGAAATCTCGCCTACAATGAACGAAGAATTCTCCTTGAAAATTTAATCGAAAGCATAAAAGATAAAAACCTTCCGTTGCAGCTGTCACAAAGAAAATCCTTAAATACATGGGACGAAGTTACCGAAGAAAGAATGCGTGCCCGCGAAATGCGAAGCGAAGGATTAATGCTGAAACGCAAAAACACACCATACTTGGTAGGACGAAAAAAAGGCGATTGGTGGAAATGGAAATTAGAACCTTTAGTAATTGATGCGGTTTTGACTTATGCCATGCGAGGCAGCGGAAGGCGCAGCACGTTATTTACCGATTATACTTTTGCGTTATGGCAAAATAATGAAGCAGGCGAAAAAGAGCTCGTAACATTTGCCAAAGCCTATTCAGGTTTGACCGATGAGGAATTCCGAAAAGTAGATGATTTTATTAAAAAGAACACACTCGAAAAATTTGGCCCCGTTAGAAGTGTAGTGCCGAAATTAGTTTTTGAGATTGGATTCGAAGGCATAGCTCTTTCCAAAAGACATAAAAGCGGAGTGGCTACCAGATTTCCAAGAATTCTGCGATGGCGTCACGATAAAACTGTTGAAGAAGCCAATACTATTGATGATCTTAAGGATATGATTTTGTAACCTATGAACAGAGAGGAATTATTTACACTAGCCGAAAATTGGTTTCAACAGCAAAACTGGAAACCGTTTGCCTTTCAGACACAAACCTGGACGGCTTTTCTTCAGGGCAAAAATGGTTTGCTTAACGCACCAACCGGCAGCGGGAAAACCTATGCGCTTTGGTTTCCAATAATCCTTAATTACATAAAAAAAAATCCTGATTATCAAACAAAGCCCAAACCTGGCTTGAAAGCGATATGGATAACTCCATTGCGGGCACTTTCGGTAGAAATAAAGCAAGCTGCGGAACGCGTTACTGCAGATTTAGCACCAAATTTAACGACAGCAATCCGCTCAGGAGATACTTCGCAAACCGAAAGGGCAAAGCAAAAAACCAAAATGCCGGACTTATTGATAACTACTCCGGAAAGCTTACAGTTATTATTGGCAACAAAGGATTATGAAAAAACATTTAAGGATTGCGATGCGATCGTAATTGATGAATGGCATGAGTTACTCGGGACGAAACGTGGAGTGCAAATGGAATTGGCACTTTCCCGTTTAAAAACGATTGCGCCTAAGTTAAGAATTTGGGGAATTTCGGCTACGATTGGAAATCTCGATTTGGCGCAAGAAGTTTTATTAGGCACAAATTCCGAAGCTTATAAAAATTCAGTCCTTATAAAAGCGAACATCAATAAAAAAATAAACGTCATATCGATAATTCCCGAAAAGATGGAAACCTATCCGTGGCGTGGACATATGGGTTTACATCTCATTGATGAGGTTGCCCAAATTGTTAGGAAGAGCAAATCTACTCTAATTTTTACCAATGTTCGGTCGGCATGCGAAATGTGGTTTCAGGCAATACTTGAAAAATATCCCGAATTTGCAGGCGAAATGGCAATGCATCACGGAAGCATCAGCAAGGAAACACGCTTATGGGTTGAAAATGCTATAAGAAATGACGAATTAAAAGTGGTGGTCTGCACTTCAAGTTTGGATTTAGGTGTCGATTTTGCTCCGGTGGAAACCATTATTCAAATTGGCGGACCAAAAGGTGTAGCGCGTTTTCTTCAAAGGGCAGGAAGAAGTGGCCATCAGCCGGGAAAGGAAAGTAACATCTATTTTCTGGCCACGCATGCGATAGAATTGATAGAAGCTTCCGCACTTAGAAAAGCAATTCGGGACACTTTAGTCGAAGACCGGATTCCGTATTTGCATAGTTATGATGTTTTAATTCAATACCTAAATACACTTGCGGTTTCGGATGGTTTTTTCCCGGATGCTATTTTCAAGGAAATTCAGACTACCTTTTGTTATCAAAATTTCACAAAAGAAAATTGGAAATGGATACTAAATTTTATTGTCAACGGAAGCCAAAGTCTTCAGGTGTATGACGAATTTAAGAAGGTGGAAATTGAGGAAGACGGCAGATTTAAAATCAACAGCCGGCGTACCGCCATGAATCACCGAATGCAAATTGGGACTATCGTTAGCGACGCAGCATTGAATGTGAAATACCTGAAGGGAGGATATCTTGGGACGATTGAAGAATGGTTTGCATCCAAATTGCAACCTGGAGACACTTTTACTTTTGCCGGCAAAAAGCTCGAATTTTACCGAACTAAGGACATGCAGGTTTTGGCGCGAAAGGCCAACCCGAAAAAGGTCTCAAAAAATATAAGTTGGATGGGAGGAAGAATGTCCTTCTCGGCTCAGATGAGTGAATTGATGCGGCAGGAATTATACAAGGCAAACACCGAAAATCTAACACCCGAATTAATAGCGCTGCAACCATTATTTGAAAGGCAAAGAAAAGAAAGTATCGTGCCAAATGCGGACCAGTTCCTTATTGAAACTTTTAAGACAAGAGAAGGATACCACGCCGTTTTTTATCCATTTGAAGGTCGATTTGTTCACGAAGCCATGGCAAGTTTACTATCGTATCGGATTAGCTTATTGTTTTCCATTACATTTTCGCTAGCTTATAATGATTACGGGTTTGAATTATTATCAGATCAGCAAATTGATATGGAGGCTGTTTTTGACAACAACTTATTTTCGCCGGAATATGTGCACCATGATCTACAGAAAAGTTTAAATGCTACAGAAATGGCTCGCAGAAAATTTAGGGATATTGCTGTAATCGCTGGATTGGTTTTTACCGGAATGCCGGGAAAACCTATAAAAACCAAGCACTTGCAAAGTGGTTCACAACTACTTTTTGAAGTTTTCAGGGATTATGAACCGGATAATTTATTGCTGCAACAAGCGTACATTGAAACGTTTGAACACCAGTTGGAAGAAGGACGTTTAATCCAATCGATTGAGCGTATAAATCAGCAGCAAATTGTTTGGAAGCAATGCGAAAAGCCAACACCACTAAGTTTTCCTATTATTACCGATCGACTACGTGAAAAATTATCGAGTGAAACATTGGCAGAACGTATTGCGAAAATGACAGCATCCTATATGAAATAAATCAGCAGATGAAAATTGAGATAAATAACAACAACTTTACTTTAAATGCCAGGGGTGCAATTTTTTGGGAAGAAAAGAAAATCCTTCTGATTTCAGATGTCCACCTGGGAAAGATAGCGCATTTTCGCAAACATGGAATTGCCATTCCGAGTAAAGCCATTAATGAAAACTTTAAAAGATTGGATGAGATTGCTGTATTATATAATCCCAGCAACATCATTTTCTTGGGTGATTTATTTCATAGTAAAATCAATAATGAATGGAAGTTTTTTTGTGACTGGGCGAATAAAATGAAATTAGAAATTATTTTAATAGAAGGGAATCACGATAGTATTTCAAATGATCATTATTGTGATTTGAATATTGCGGTTTATCAAGAACTTAGTATTGATGGCTTTTTATTGACCCATCATCCCACAGAAAATCCTGGTCTTTTTAACTTTTGCGGACACATTCATCCAGGAATAAACTTGAAAGATGTTGGAAGGCAATCCGTAAAACTACCCTGTTTTTTCAGAAGAGAAAATCAGTTGATACTGCCGGCTTTTGGTGAATTTACAGGCAATTTTTTTATAAAACCTAAAGATAATGACATAGTTTATGCCGTTGCAAATAATGAAGTTATCAGAGTGTTTTAATTCAATGCAAACGGTGCGCTTAATTTGAATGTTGGCACAATAACCTTGAAATTTTTGGTTGAAGTGAAATTGATCATATTGAAATAACCACTCATAGCTCCAAAAGGGGAAGATAACAAGCAACCAGAATTATAAGTATGCTTTTCTCCCGGTTTCAATACCGGTTTTTTACCAATTACCCCTTCACCGTCCACAATTTCAATATTGTTAAGGGAATCCAGAATTTCCCAATGACGGGTGTTTAACTGAACGGAATCTTTACTGTGGTTTTCGATGGTAATTTCATAACTAAAGGCAAAATGAAGTTTGTAGTTCTTGAAGTATGTTCCTTCAAAACTAGTCAAAACTGAAATCTTAATTCCTCTTGTTATCTGGGTAACCATAAAATTGGTTTATAAAACGATGTCAAAATTACAAAAAATACTGGTCCGTAGAATAATTTAATGTTAATTTTTAGTTAGTTATATCAACAGAACTTGCTATTCCTTTTCCTATAATCCTATCATAGCGCTGATTATTTTCCCTGTAATAAACCAGTACAAAATAGTTATTCTCCGTTTGGAAAAAATTACCATCGATAGCATTTTCTTCATCAATTTTTCCTTTGCTGTCAGCGATTACGTACTGATAATTGGTAAAACCTTGTTTTATCATGAGCGCTTTTTCGTAAATACCTTTTCCCGCATTGTATTCCATTTTGTTTTCGTCGTTCATTGCAAAATTGTTAAATATGCCGTTGACGTAAATCGATTTTTTATCATAGAAAGCCGGAGTTGAAAGCGAAAAATAGACCCATGCGTAATCGGCTTCAATTTCATTGTTTTGAGCGTTTATGTTTTTTATGATATAGTTTCCATTGATGTCTGGAAAATAAGTATAGGGAGCATTTGCTCTTGATTGATCTAAATAGAGATGGGCATCATACACACTATTTTTAGAATCTACCATCGCGATGCTGTTATTGGCGGCCCGAATATCTTTGTTTTCAAAAAAGTGAAATTCATTTCCAGCCCAAAACTGGGTTTCAGCATCATATTTATAAATCAAATCATTCCCAATTGTATATTGTGGTTTGATGTTGGTTATCGCATTATCAAATTTACCATTTTGCATCAGCATAACTTTTACGTTGCTCAACGGACTTTGAAAATTTATAGTCGCCGATTTTATTGCGAACTCTACATTTTGCTTTTGTTCAACAACCTTTAAATTTCGGGCTCTTTTTATTTGTATTGGTACGGAAACCAACTCTTCATAAAGTACAAATTTTCGTGAAAAAACAACTTCCTTATCTTCGTTCAAAATCTTTAGCACATAATTTCCACTTACCCTAAACTGAGTCAATCTGTTCGGAAATGAAAGTCTGTAATGCGAATAAACCTGTAACGAGTTGAAGGAGTTAGTATAATCTTGAATTCGCTGGTCGTCAAAACCGTTAAGATATTCCGATTTAGCCAATTGTGAAGGCTTCCAGTCGTAATCGCAATGCGTAATAGTGTAATAATAATTGGCTTCATTGCCATATAAATCATCAAACTGCAACTGAAAACCATCACCCAACTGAAAAACTGGTACGGCATTCTGATTGTTTTGAACAAAGCTTACGGTTTTTATATTGTATGGTGGCGAAACTTCTTTTTCTATCTGCGAAAATGAAAAAAGTGTAAACGACAATAAGCAAATGAAAAATGTCTTTTTTAGCATAGTTTGTGAATGAGAATCGTAAAGATACTAAAATTTACTTACCAAGATTATGCCAAAAGTTATCTTTACTTATAACAAACAGGGATAATCTCTCCTTTTGCCAGACAGTATTTTTCTACCAATTCAGGTGATATTTTTGCTGTATAATCTTCTTCAAACACTTTAAAGCCAATGCTTCTTAGCTTGTCAAAATAATCTCTTCCATAAACACGGACGTGGTCGTATTGCCCAAAGATTTTAGCGCGTTCTTTCTGATCCACAATCGTATCATCTGAAAAAGTTGCAGCTCTTGATAAATCCTGCGGAATCTGGAAAATCCCCATGCCGCGGGGTTTTAAAACCCTATATAACTCCTGCATGGCTTTGGTATCGTCAGGAATATGCTCCAAAACGTGATTGCAGAAAATAATATCATAAGTGTCATCTTCAAAAGGTAGATTGCATATATCGGCTTTGACATCAGCTAATGGCGAAAGCAAATCAGTTGTGGTGTAATCAATATTAATTTGCTTTTTGAAACGTTTATAGAATTCCTGCTCCGGTGCAAAATGCAATACTTTCTTTTTATTTGTAGATGTAAAAAAATCCGTTTCATTCTGCAAATACAGCCACAATAAGCGATGCCGCTCCAACGAAAGCGTACTCGGAGAAAGCACATTGTTTCTTTGGTTTCCGTAGCCATAAGGCAAAAACATCCGAAAACTTTTTCCGTCGATTGGGTCCGTAAATCGGTCTCCTTTTAACAAAAAAGCTAACATTGGACGAACCACGATACTCAACCGAATAAGGATTGGTCTTGGAATGGTATTCAATACAAATTTGAAAATCTTCTTCATAATAACACTAAGAGATTTTTACGGAATTCGTCTTCTTCGTTGGAGATTATTCCCAATGCCTTGTATATATATTGAAACGTTGAAAGCAGTTCCGGTTTTCCGTTTACCAAAGCAACATTGTGTTCAAAATGCGCGCTTGGTTTTCCATCGGCAGTGAGGATTGTCCAGCCGTCTTTTAATTGTTTTATGTTTTTGGTTCCCATATTAATCATAGGTTCGATGGCCACAACCATTCCTTCCACAAATAGTTTTCCGCGACCTCGTTTTCCATAATTTGGCATTTCAGGATCTTCGTGCATCTTGGTTCCCAATCCGTGGCCAACAAGCTCTCTAACGACACCATAACCGTGGGATTCGCAATGTTTTTGAATAGCATTTCCAACATCTTCCACACGATTTCCGGCTCTGAATTCTCTGATCCCAACGTATAAGGATTCTTTCGTAACGGTTAAAAGCTTTTTTACCTCCGGAGCGACTTCGCCAATTTCAAAGGAGTAGGCGTGGTCGCCATAATATCCGTTTTTTAAAACGCCGCAATCCACCGAAATCACATCGCCTTCCTGCAGCGGAGCGTTATTCGGGATTCCGTGTACAACCTGCGCATTCGGACTCATGCAAAGTGAATTTGGGAAACCATATAAGCCTAAAAAACCGGGAACTCCACCGTTATCGCGGATGAATTCTTCGGCGATTTTATCTAGTGCTAAAGTACTTACGCCAGGTTTGATGACTTTGGCAACTTCACCTAAGGTTTTGGAAACCAGCAAGGCACTTTCGCGCATCAATTCAATTTCTTCGGCTGTTTTTGGGATAATCATACATCAATTTTGAGTCGGCAAAAATACAATTTTTAATCTGACTTTTATAATAATGAATTTCGGGTCATTGCCGCTGGTTGTTCAATTCCCATTAATTCCAAAATAGTAGGAGCAATGTCACCCAGAATGCCATCGTGGATTGTTTTTAGTTCGGGGTCGACTAAAATGATTGGCACCGGGTTGGTGGTATGTGCCGTATTCGGGCTTCCGTCAGGATTAATCATCGTTTCGCAGTTTCCATGGTCGGCAATTACGATAGTAGTATAACCGTTTTCGAGTGCGGCTGTAATTACTTTCTCCACACATTTGTCAACGGCTTCGCAGGCTTTTATCGCAGCTGCCATGACGCCGGTATGACCAACCATATCGCCATTGGCAAAATTAAGGCAGACAAAATCTACTTCTTTTTTCTGTAATTCGGGCACAAGCGCTTCAGCTAACTCAAATGCGCTCATCTCGGGCTGTAAATCATAAGTTGCTACCTTTGGAGAGTTCCGCAGGATTCGGGTTTCCCCTTCAAACGGATGTTCACGACCACCTGAAAAGAAAAAGGTCACGTGTGGATACTTTTCGGTTTCCGCCATACGGATTTGCTTTTTATTGTTTTTTTCCAAAACCTCACCTAAGGTTTCGGTAATATTATCCTTGTCGAAAACGCGGTAAATGTTGTTGAAGGTATCGTCGTAATTAGTCATCGTAACATAATACAAATTCATTTTATGCATGTTCTGCTCCAAATGGTCTTTTTGTGAAAGTACTTCTGTTAACTGACGACCACGGTCGGTGCGAAAATTAAAGAAAATAACAACATCGCTTTCCTTAATTGTTGCTATTGGTTCGTTATGTTCATTTACCATTACAGTTGGCGGAATGAACTCGTCGGTTATGTCCTTTGCATAGTTTCCTTTTATAGAAGCAACTGCATTTGCCGAATGTTCGCCAATTCCATTAACCAATAAATCATAGGATTGTTTTACTCTTTCCCAACGCTTATCGCGATCCATTGAGTAATAACGCCCAATCACGGAAGCCAGTTTTACCGTACTGTTTTCAATATGGTGGAGGATATTGTCAATAAAACGGGTACCCGATTTTGGGTCGACATCTCGGCCATCCGTAAAGGCATGGATGAAAACTTTCTTCAAACCCGCATCTTTCGAAGCATCAATAAGCCCTTTCAAATGATTGATATGAGAATGAACACCGCCATCAGAAACCAATCCAAGGAAATGAACCGCCTTGTCGTACTCTTTTGCATAAGCGAAAGCGTCGGAAATGGCTTTTTCCTTATTGAAGGTTTTGTTCTCAACGGCAAGATTTATTCTGACTAAATCCTGGTAAATAATCCTTCCGGCACCAAGATTCATATGACCAACCTCGCTGTTTCCCATTTGACCTTCTGGCAAACCAACGTTCAGGCCATCGGTTCGGAGTTGTGCATTCGGGTATTTTTGGTATAAACTATTTATAAATGGAATATTGGCATTATCTATAGCGGAAACTTTTGGGTCGGGTGATTTTCCCCAACCGTCCAATATCATTAGGATTACTTTTTTGTTCATTTCGGCGTATTTTAACAAAGGTAATTCTAAAAAATTAGTTTTAGAAATGTATTCTTTCCTTTGGTTTGGTAAAGGATTTGGAAAGTTTGGAGCTTTTCAGCGAATTGTAATCTATAAAATAGCGAACGCTTATAGAAAAGACATGGCTCAGGTTTTGATTGTCAATGGCATCCCTGAAATTACTTTCAAACTGGCGACTGTATTCTCTACTGAATAAAGCGGAACTATTACGATACATCAAAGAAAGCTGGCTTCCCGGGGCAAACCACCAGGAATAAGATAAATCCATGTTCCAGGTATTTAGATTGGAGTTTTTATTAGTGTTGTAAATTAAATTATCAGCAAGGGTTCCATCATCTTGTAAAGTCAAATAGTCGTGGTTTACCGCATAGGACCAATAATGACGAACCGTTAAATTCAAATTCATATTGTTATTGAGGGAGTATTTCCCCTGAAGGGAATTAGTATAGGTAATCCGATTTCTTCTTGCAAAAATGGTATTCCCGTTTTCATCAAAGTCAACCCAGCCTGTATTTTTATTTTGCCTCGAGAATTTAAAGGCATAAATCAAGGATAAGTGATCGCTGAAACGGTATCTCGGACTTATGAAAACACTATAGTTTAACCTGTCTTTTTCGTTAAGAAAAGTTATTGACGGATTGAAGTCCAACGCAAATTTTCGAATATAATTAGAGGAAAAATAAAACCAGGTTTCAAATCGTTCAGGATAAATCACAAATTTCAAATCGTCTGCGGAGCGGGGTTCGTAGAAATCATAGACTTTGAACGGCCTGGTATTAATGCCATATGCGTAAAAATCATTTTTTGTATTGTTGGAATTTACCGATAGGTTCAGGTTATTATCCTGGGTTTTTCCGGTAGGGTTATCAAACTCCGAGTACAGATTCAAATTTACCCTAAAGCTGTTGTATTTTTTGGTAGGCTTTAAAATCCGATAGCTTGCATTTCCATAAAAGGAATGATAATGAGTTTTGAAGTTAATTCCCAGGTCATTATTATCATAGTCTTTGGAGATATAATTTCCCCCTACTCCATATCGGTAATTTCCCTTTGTCTTATTGAATTCTATAAAAGATTTAAAACCATTGGTGTCGTCAACATCATTAATCAGGCTGTACTGAAAATTACCCTGTGCCTGAAACGTATTGGCTTTTGTTTTCAAATCCCACGATAACGCACTAACATTGGCGTCCCTAAATTCCCCATTACGGGTAACATTTGTATTTGTTAATGAAACCGATGAATTTTTATTAAATCGTTGATCAAGGACAAAAACATTATAATTGGTTACCGGTGCCAGAGTTTCTAAATGGGTTTGATTGGTATCTGTATTTGTTACTTTAACGCTTGTTTGCTCGGTAACGGCGTTCAAAACACCAATTCCTAATCCACCTTTCGTACGTCCTGAAATTTTTAAAGCGTTGATTAATCTTATGTTGTTGGGATATTCATTAATGGTTTCGTTATCGGCTAATGCAATCGACGGACTTTCGCCAATTCTTCGTGTGTATAGTAAGTCGCCTTTATTAAATAGGTCGGTTCCTTCGGTAAAAAAAGGCCTGTTTTCATCGAACTGCTGTTCAAATGCACTAAGGTTTAACTCTACATTGTCAAATTTGGTTTGCCCAAAATCAGGAATTAAAATGGCATCTAGCGTAAAGGCATCATTGATTCCGTACTTTATGTCCAATCCGCCTTTCAATTCCCCATAGGTTTTTTGAATCTTGCTTGCATTTAAATAAAAGGAGGAAAAGGGAATCAAAAATAACCGTGTCGGTGTTTTTATATTTTCAATGCCTTCCAGTATTCCGGCCTGATTGCTTTCAGAATTTATTTCGTTCCGAATCAGGTTCCAGTTATACTGCTGATTATCGCGTCGGATTTCCCTGTAAAAATTCAAACCCCAGGTCTGTTTCTTTTCTGTCGAAAAACGTAAAGCAGCATAAGGTATCCTCATTTCGACAACCCAGCCAAAATTGGTAATCTGTGTTTTACTTTCCCAAATGGCATTCCATGAAAAGTCCTCTCCATTAGATTCGGTATAAAAAACATCTATCTGAACGCCGGCAGCACTTACAAAAAAGCGGAATTCCTGCTGCCCATCGTTATATCCGTTTAACTGTACTCCAAAATGATCTGCGGTTGCAAAGTTGTCTCTCTCGGTTAACTCTTTAGAAATCTCCGTAGGTTGCTCATCATACATGGTTGCCGCAACATATAAGGCTTCATTGGTATAAACAACTTTTACTTCTGTTTTTTTCTCAGGGGGAATTGGCACACCGTTATAGGGTGCAAACATTACAAAATCGGTTGCAATTTGAGCAGATTTCCAGGCCTTTTCATCGAACTTGCCATCAACGGTAATCTTTTCGTCGGTGAATTGTGTTTGAAGAATCTTTTTTTGCCCAAACAACTTGCCTGCAAAAAGCAAAATTATGCAAAGGAAATAGCAGGAATGTTTGGGCATTGGTAGTGCGGTTAGTCGAACAAAAGTAAATAATTAATTCCTATTTGCAACTTTTGAAATTAATAAAATCATTCTAAAAACAACAGGTTGCTATCTTAAATTTAACCCGTTGGGTGTAATTATTTGAAGTAAAATAAATTGATTAGATATTAGTCAAGATACTGAAATTCAGTATCTTGATGTCGCCAAACAAACCAATATCTATGTCAAATATAGTAAAAAATTATTTTAGAGTTTTAGAA